>JBAXCX010000051.1:0-18884 GCA_037141255.1 Actinomycetes bacterium
GCACCCTTTGGCTCTGTTATCCGCAGGGCCCCAAGCGTGGGTTGGGTTACGGAGAGATTGAACATAAGTAAACACTGGGGATGGGTCCCCTAAGTGGTGAGGTTCGGCTGATTCGGAAGTAACATTGTTCCGGTCGTAGCGAACAAGAACTCGCTGCCACCCTCCTCTCGCGGACACACCGACCATGCCCAACTCACGAACATCTATCGCGATTCTTGCCGGTTTTACTGCAGTCGTTTTCTCGGTTTCTGGAGTCTCTGCACAGGGCAGCCCCGCCGATCCCAGTGCGCCTGAAAGCACTCTGCTGCCAGGGGAGGGCTCTATGAGTTCCTCCACTGTGCCTGAAAGTTCGACGGTACCCGAGACAGTTCCGGGGAGCAGCCCAGATCCAGCAGCTTCGCCGACCACTACGTACCTCCCTCCCGTTCCTGCAGACCTCGTGAACGACCCACGAGTTCCCTTTTTGGTCGACCCGGGGGTAGGCGACGGGGTGGACCTGCCGATCGCACAGTTCAGCTTTGATCCTCAATCTGTGGCAGTTCTGCCCGAGCGCGTGGCCGGCGCGCAGGCAGCGCTCCTAGCGAGCCAAGCCGATCTTGATCACATCAAGCAGCAGGTGGCAGAGAAAACCCAAACAGTGCTTGATTTCACCGGCCAACTCAACAAGCTGTCAGCTGATGCTCAGGCAGCAGTGCAGAAAGCGGCAACGGCTCGTCGGCGTCTCCGTGATCATGCAGTGGCCGCGTATGTGCACGGCCGACCCGAAGACAAGTTGGCGCTCGTAGACAATAACGACTTTGTCGATATGGGAGTGGCCAAGAGTTACCTTGATGTCGTGGCTCAGCAGCACGAGCGACTCCTGCAGAACTATGAGCGTCAAAGTAAAGCTCTGGGAACGAGCGAAGCCAAACTGGCCTCTGATCTGGGCGTTGCGCAGTCGGTTCTGAATCAAACCTCTGCGCAAGTTCAAGGTGCAGTAGACGCCGTGGCTGCAGCTACTGCTCAACTTCAGGCCTATCAAGCCGGCGCTCATGCCTACATCAGTGGGTTTGTTTTCCCGGTGGCGAGCGAGGTCGAGTTCATCGATAGCTGGGGCTACCCCCGCATGATGGGAACGCCATCGGCTCATTGGCACCAAGGAACCGACATCTTCGCCAGTTATGGCACGCCACTCATTGCCGCAGAGAACGGCACCGTTGCGCGCGTTGGCACGGGCGCACTTGGCGGCAACAAGTTGTGGGTTGTTGGTGCCTCGGGAACGGAGTACTACTACGCGCATTTATCTGCCTATGCTCCGGGATTGGCTGATGGTATGCGAGTAACTGCCGGCCAACTCGTTGGCTACGTGGGAGACAGCGGCAACGCTCGGGGAACCTCGCCCCACCTGCATTTTGAGATTCACCCCGCTGGTGGAGATGCAGTGAATCCCTACCCAGTACTGAAAGCCGCTTATGGCAACCGAACCGTATTCCGCGCAACGGCGCCGGCGGCCGACCCAGCGCCTGAACCCGTGCCCGATCAGGCCCTAGCTGCCTCTCCTGAGCCGTCCATTCCAGCAGTAGTTGGCGGTTAGTCCCCGGCGATGCCGTTGATTTTGCTAAGGGGGCGGCAGAATGAGCAGATGCATTTTGTATCTGGCAACGCAGCGATCCTGATCTACTGATGGATGTCACGGCAGTTCTCACTGCTCCAGTGGTGCCAAAGGTCCTGTTCGACCTGGTATCCGATCTAGGCAGGTACCCCGACTGGCTCGAGATCGTGCCCCGCGCGCAAGTCGCAGAGGCCGACCCGGGGGATTCTGGCCCGGTCTGGTCGGTTGATTTACGCGGGCAGGTAGGTCCACTCAGCCGCTCGAAGAGGCTTCGGATGGTACGAACCGAATCTGACTCACCGCGAATCGCGCGGTTCGAGCGAAGAGAACGAGACGGCCGTTCTCATAGCCACTGGGTACTCGAGGCCATCGTGAACCCGGTGACCGACACCGAAACTGCACTCACCATGTCGTTGCATTACGACGGAACCATGTGGGTCCCGATGCTTGACCGCCTGCTAGCTGATGAGATCGAGCGTTCGCGAGGACGACTCCTCAGCGTTCTGGGTGTGAGTTCGTGACCCTGCGAGTGTGGCCGGGACGCCCGCATCCGCTCGGTGCTACTTGGGATGGTTCTGGAACGAACTTCTCGGTGTTCTCTGAGGCTGCCGAGGCAGTCGAACTCTGTTTGTTTGATGAGCGTGGGGCAGAGCTACGAGTGGAATTGCCCGAGTGCGTCGGGTCGGTATGGTTTGGATACTTGCCTGACATCGGGCCAGGTATGCGATACGGGTTTCGAGTGCGCGGGCCTCGGAGGAACGAGGCGGATCTCAATCAGCATTCAAAGTTGCTGCTCGACCCGTATGCGAGGGCAATTGAAGGTGCGATTCAATGGAATGACGCTGTTGATGGGGAGCATGACATGGAGACCGATTCGGCCCCATTTGTACCCCGGTCAGTGGTCACGAACCCTTGGTTCGACTGGGGCCAAGACCGTTCCCCCTCTCGCCCCTGGCATGAGACGGTGCTCTATGAGGCGCATGTCAAAGGGCTCACCCAGTTGCACCCAGGAGTGGATGCACAGCACCGAGGGTCGTACCTCGGAGTTTGTTCTCCTGCGGTCCTCGATCACCTTCTTGGACTTGGCGTGACGGCAATTGAACTCATGCCGGTGCATCAGTTCGTGCATGACCGTCGCCTTGTGCAGATGGGGCTTCGCAACTACTGGGGTTACAACTCAATTGGTTTCTTTGCGCCCCACAACGAGTACGCCGTCAGGGGTCAAGCGGGGGAGCAGGTGCAGGAGTTCAAGGTCATGGTCAAGACCTTGCATGAGGCTGGCATTGAGGTCATCTTGGATGTGGTCTACAACCACACGGCCGAGGGTGGAAAAGGCGGCCCCCTGTTGAGTTTCAAGGGCCTCGATAACAGCGCGTATTACCGACTCGATCCACAGGATCGTTCTGAATATGTGGACTACACCGGCACGGGCAACACCTTAAACATGCGCCATCCCCATGTTCTTCAACTCATCATGGATAGCCTTCGCTACTGGGTCGAAGAGATGCACGTGGATGGCTTTCGCTTTGATCTTGCAGCAACTCTGGCTCGCGAGCTTCACGAGGTTGATCGCCTCAGCGCCTTCTTCGACCTGATACAGCAAGACCCTGTGGTCAATCAGGTCAAGCTCATCGCGGAGCCATGGGATATTGGCGAGGGCGGCTATCAGGTTGGAAACTTTCCGCCACTGTGGTCTGAGTGGAACGGGCGATATCGCGACTGCGTTCGAGACGTTTGGCGGGGGCAACTCGGCCAGCTTGGCGAGTTCGCTCAGCGGTTAACCGGATCCTCTGATTTGTATCAGGCCGAAGGTCGACGGCCTCATGCGAGCATCAACTTTGTGACCGCTCACGATGGGTTCACCTTGGCTGACCTCGTCAGCTACGAACACAAGCTGAATCTGGCCAATGGTGAAGAGAGCAGAGACGGAACTGACGACAACCGTTCGTGGAACTGCGGCGCCGAAGGTGACACGACAGCACCCGAAATTTTGCAGTTACGTAAGCGCCAGCAACGAAATTTGCTTGCCACTCTGGTTCTGTCGCAGGGGGTTCCGATGCTTGTCGCTGGCGACGAGTTGGGAAGGACCCAACTTGGAAACAACAATGGCTTTGCTCAAGATAACGAGATCTCTTGGGTGAACTGGGCTGATGTGGACTTGGGCCTGCTTGAGTTCACGCGTGAACTGATTCAGCTGCGACAATCGAATCGAGTGCTGCAGCGTCGAAAGTTCTTAACGGGGCGCCCCATTCGTGAGGGTGGCCAGGTCGACGTTGCATGGTTTAGCTCCACGGGAACAGAGATGGACTCAGCGCAGTGGCATAACGGAACCCAAAGCATGGGGGTTTGGCTGAACGGAGAACTCGACGAGCTCGGTCCGCGTGGTGAGCACCTGTCGGGGTCAACATTGTTGTTGTTGTTCAACCTTGGGGATGCAGAGATTTCCTGGCAGTTGCCCAGTGAGCAATGGGGCAAACAGTGGCTCTGTCGCCTCGACACGGAACACGCTCAGGTCCGCAACAGTGCTCATGGGGCATCTGGCCTAATCGCCTTGGCGGCAAGGAGCGTGCTGGTGCTCCAGGAGAACCTAGCGGACCCTAGTTTGGCCACGGTGCCTGCTGACGAGGGCAGTCGACACTCGTTATAAGCAGCTCAGGAGCGTCGGGCTGTCCAGCGTGATTCATATCGCTTCAAGTGCAATCCGAGCCCGAAGCACTCGCTGAGTAGGTCGTTCGTCAACGTTTGCTCAATCAGTCCCGCGCCAAGTATGCGTCCGCCTTTCAGTGCAAGCACATGGGTGAAGCTCGGCGGAATCTCTTCAACATGGTGAGTGACCAGAACCACGGGAGGGGCAACGGGGTCAACTGCAAGGGCTTCGAGGCGATCCACGAGGAGTTCGCGTCCGCCGAGGTCGAGCGCCGCACTCGGCTCATCGAGCAAAATGAGATCAGGGCTCGACATCAGCGCCCGAGCGAGCAAAACCCGCTGGCGCTCGCCAGAGGACAGCGACCCATAGGGACGCTTCGCCGTAAAGCCCACTTGTTGAGCGTGGAGGAGAGCTACAGCCTTGTCTGAATCCTCTGGCTCGTAGTGGTGCCACCACGGCTCTAAGGCTGCAAATTTGGCGCACATCACAACCTCGGTGGCGCTGAGTTGCGGCCGGATCATGTCAGCTAGGGCAGGACTCACGAGAGCCACTCGCCGACGAAGGCTGCGCACATCGGTGTGGCCGAGTCTCTGGCCGAGAAGTTCGACTGTTCCGCTGCTGGGATGTTCATACAGAGAACAGATGCGAACGAGGGAAGTCTTGCCGCTGCCGTTCGCACCCAAAATAATCCAGCTAGATCCAGCGTCCACCTGCAGGTCGATCTGGTCGAGCAGGTGGGTACCGTTGCGCATCAGGCCAACATCTGAAAGTTTGAGTACCGTTGAGTTCGGTACATGCTCGGGTGGGGGATCGGTCATGAATGATCTGGCGAGGAGTTCAGTCCTGCTTCAGCAGTGTCTGGTGCGCTGAGAGCTGTTGCACTGCTGCTTGATGGTGGGGGAAAAGATCCGGACTCGTTGAACTGCGGTCCGAAGCGCTCTTCAAGGGAAGCTTCCATGGCCTGGTTCAATAACTCAAGACCGACGAGGGCCTGCTCAGCCTGGGCTGGTTCTAGGCGTTGCAACAGGCGATTCAGCCCAGATCCGACGAGTTCATCGCCCAGATGCATGGTTCGGGTGCCTTCAGAAGTGAGTGACAACATCACTCGCCTCCGGTCGGTGGGGTCTGCGGAACGAGATACCAGAGATCGAGCAACAAGTCCGTCCACCACTGAGGTCATCGAGGATGCGCTGACTCCAAGCAGGGCAGCCACATGAGTGGCAGGTCGCGACCGAACTGACAAGAAGACCAGCACTCGGTACTGCGGCAGCGTGAGTTCCCCTTCGGCGAGCGCAGTTCCGGCGACCTTCGCGAGTCTGGCCGCGGCGCGCACGGCATCAGCGCTCCGCAACGATGAGGTGGGATCAGGCAACATGGGTCTAGATGTTACCCCTCTCCCTTGTTCGGCTCCCGGTGTGAAGAGTCCCCGCTGGGGCTCGTGGCGTGCAGAATAGGTTTTCGGTGACAGATGGGTCGGCTCTCGGCAGACTCAGCAGTAACATAAGTGCATTGTTGGATCTCTTTTGGTGACTGCTCTCGCATGACCTTTGTCGGGTTTGCCGCAGTTCTGCTGTTGGTGTTGGCGAACGCCTTCTTTGTTGCCATTGAGTTCGGCCTCGTTGCGGTTGACCGGAACCAACTGCACAAGCTCGCCGAGGAGGGCAGTAGAGCAGCGATCCGGGCGGCCTCGATTCAGCAGCGACTCTCGTACAACCTGTCGGGTGCCCAACTGGGAATCACGATCTGCAGCCTTGGCTTAGGAGTCTTGGCCGAACCCGTGGTTGCAGTGGCTTTGGAGCCTTTTGTGGGGCAACTTGTGGGTGAGCAGCGCGCCCTAG
Organism: Actinomycetes bacterium; assembly: GCA_037141255.1. Lineage (GTDB taxonomy): Bacteria > Actinomycetota > Acidimicrobiia > Acidimicrobiales > Microtrichaceae > IMCC26207. The sequence goes on from JBAXCX010000051.1 coordinate 6,077, forward strand.
GCATCTCTGTGTTGCTTGCTTTGTTGTTCACCACGGTGGTGCAGATGGTCGTGGGTGAACTGGTCCCGAAGTCGGTTGCCGTCGCAAGGCCTCTGCGAACGGTCATGGCGCTCTCGGCGGTATTTCGTGGATTCAATTTCGTGTTCAGCCCCGTGATCTTTGTGTGCAATGCCCTCGCTGAACGCCTCGTGCGCCTGTTTGGTGTGGAGCCCACAGATGAACTCTCGAGCGTTCGAAGCCGGCAGGAACTGAAGCGACTCGTGAGTTCCTCAGCAGAGAGCGGCACCCTAGGGTTGAGGGACGCTGATCTACTCAATCGAACCTTTCGGTTTGGCGAAAAAACTGCGGCCGACGCCTTGACCCCGCGAGTCAGCGTGCAGGCCCTGCCAATTCAGGCGCTCGTTGCTGATCTGTTGGAGTTGGCTTCACAGACGGGTCTCTCTCGGTTTCCCGTGGTTGAAGACGACCTTGATCATGTTGCTGGCGTCGTGCATATCAAGGATGTTCTCGGTGTGCCGCCTGAGGATCGCCCCGCGTTCCCTGTTGAGAGACTGCTCAGAGATGTTTTGGCAATTCCTGAGTCGAAGAATCTGGAATCCCTCATCTTGGAGTTGCAAGGCGCAGCAGGGCAGTTCGCTCTCGTGGTGGATGAGTACGGAGGGACTGCTGGAATCATCACCCTTGAAGATGTGCTTGAAGAAATTGTTGGCGATATCGACGATGAGCACGACCCGTCGCGTGGTACGCCCGCTGTGCGTCGTTGGCAGGGAGCGCATCTGCTCTCTGGGCTGTTACACCCCGACGAGGTCGTTGAGGCCTGTGACTTTGCGATGCCCGATGGCGACTTCGAAACACTCGGCGGGTTTGTGCTCGCTCAACTTGGCCATATCCCCGAAGCTGGAGAGCAATTTTTTTGTGACGGGTGGCGCATTTCGGTTGACGGGATGGAGGGCCGCCGAGTAGCGACGGTCAAGCTCATAGCCCCAGTTCCGAGAACCCTCGAAGGTGTTGCGCAACAAGGTGATGCCGACCCCCGCCGACAGGACAGCGAATGAACGCTCTGTTGCTGTTGCTGCTCGGTCTAGCTCTGATTCTGGCGAATGGGTTCTTTGTGGCCGTGGAATTCTCGCTGATGGCTGCGCGACGTGGATTGATCGAAGAGCGCGCAGAGGCCGGTTCGATGGGTGCTCGGCGTGCCTTGGAAGGCATGCGAAACCTCAACGTGCAGCTTGCTGCTAGCCAACTCGGAATCTCCGTGGTGTCACTGTTGCTTGGTTGGCTGATCGAACCCGTCATTGGCTCCGCCTTCGAGAGACTCTTCGGCATGACAGCATTACCCGAGAGCGTGTCCAAGGCCCTTGGCCTGGCCATCGGACTCATCATTATTGCCCTCGTCCACATGGTCGTTGGCGAGATGGTTCCAAAGTCGCTTGCGCTCTCGGCGCCAGAAGCTGTAGCCGTTGCCCTCGCACCCGCGCATCGACTTGTTGTTGTGGTGGTTCGCCCTGCTGTGGCGGGGTTGTATTGGCTCGCGCGGCTCGGCACACAAGCCCTCGGCGTGGAGCCAACCGATGAACTTGCTCAGGCACACACTGCCCCCGAGCTCGCCGTGATGGTGGCTGAGTCTCGGGCGGGAGGCGAATTACAGCTCACTGAACATGAACTGCTTGTTGGTGCCTTGGGCTTTCTCCATATTCGTGTGGCAGAGGTGATGGCTCCTCGTCAACAACTCGTGACGGTTCCCTATACGGCCACCGTTGCTCAGGCAGAGGAACTTGTGCATCGATCCGGTCACTCTCGAGTGTTAGTTCTGGGCTCTGTTCCTGATCAGGTCACCGGGTTCTTGCATGCCAAGGACCTGATTGCGGTGGCACCCGAGAAGCGAAACGGGCTACTCCCGCCAGGAATTGTTCGCGTGGCATTGAGCGTCAAGTCCGAGGATCGCCTCGAAGAGTTGATGCAAAAGATGCGTCGCACTCGCCGACATGTGGCAGTGGTGATGGATCAGGGACACCTTCTCGGACTCGTGACGCTCGAAGATATTCTTGAAGCTATCGTTGGTGAGATCAGCGACGAGTCTGATGGTGGGAGCGGCCAACATGTCGGACTTCCTCCAGCTAACAATCCAAGCGAGGCTCACCGCAGTGAGCTCGGTGATTCTGCGAGAGAGGAGCAAGCGTGATCGTCTTCGCCAGAGACCGACTCCAGAAACGTTTCACAGCTTCTCCTCGGCGCGATGCGCCGACCGTGACGGTTGTTTCTCCGCACTTCGATGATCTTGCGCTGTCGTTAGGACAGAGTTTGCGCAACGGGGCATTGGCAACGTGTCTGGTTCGCGAGCGTGTGGTGTTTGGGAGGAGCAGTTGGACGGAGTGGGCGCGCCCTCTCCCTGAACGTTCGACTGCTGTCAGTATCTGGCGCCGTGGCGAAGAGGTAGCTGCCTCGGTGATGTTTGGCTTTGATTGGACTGCAGCGAACTGGCAGGAAGCCCTCCTGCGGAATGGGCCGATGTCTGGCCCTCAGTTGTTGAATGCACAGATCGACTTGTCACAAGATCCGCTCATTTTAGAAATTGCAGACTGGCTTCAAGCTGTGTCACGGGTCGCGCAGGGTCCCAACAAAGCTCGGCCTGCTCTGTTGTTGGTGGCAGCCGGATTAGGCGGCCATATTGATCACCGCCTGCTTGCGCAAGCTGCTGCCTCGCTCGTTGGACAACTGGATGTGCCGATCGGTTTTTACGAAGATCGCCCCTACGTGGCGTACCTCAAGCAGGAGCAGATTGAGACTCAGCTGTCATCGCTAGGGTTGCCACTCGAGGCAGTTGACGTCTCCCCACTCGTGCAGGCATCGACTCAAGCAGCAACTCGGCTCTGCTACCCCAGCCAGATGAAACCCTTTTTCAGCGAGGCCATGGACCTTGACCGGTTGAATGGGGCTCGCGAGCGAGTGTGGTTTCCTGTCGGGACCTGCCCCGACTGGTTCTGGTCGCGTTCGGGAACAAGTAGTTCAGCAGTTTCGTGAATCAAACAGCGGCGACGCGTACAGCACTGCTAGCCCTTGTATCCTTTCGCCGTGCGCTTGTACGACACAGCCCGTCAACAGATCGTTGCCTTTGATCCCCCCGATCACATTGTCACGATGTATACCTGCGGCATTACGCCCTATGACTCCACCCACCTCGGCCACGCGGCTACGTATCTAACGTATGACGTTCTGCAGCGGCGCTTGCGAGACCTTGGCTATGAAACTCGATGCGTACGAAACATTACCGATGTGGATGACAGCATCCTGCCGAAGGCCAAAGAACTCGGTGTGCACTATTTAGACCTTGCTGCGGCAGAGCTTGCCCGTTTTGATGCAGACATGGAACGACTCGAAATGTTGCCAGCTTGGTCTGAGCCGCGGGCCACCTCGGCGATTGCAGATATCCGCGGATTTATTGGAATGGTTTTAGATCAAGGCTTCGCCTATCAGGCGGGTGGCGCGGTGTATTTCGAGGTCGCCAAGTTTGCAAAATTTGGTCAAATCAGCCACCTGACTCGCGATGAGATGTTGCTGCTCTCCAAGGAACGCGGCGGCAACCCGGATGATCCCAATAAGCGCGATCCGCTCGACTTCGTGTTGTGGCAGCCGAGTATGGCTGACGAGCCTGCTTGGGGCTCTCTCTGGGGGCCAGGGCGACCGGGGTGGCACATCGAGTGTTCCGCATTGTGCCTGCGAGAATTAGGTACCTCAATTGATTTACACGGCGGCGGATCAGACTTGATCTTTCCTCATCACGAGTGCGAAGCAGCCCAGTCTGAGGCAGCTACGGGTGAGCCGCTCGTGCGCCATTGGATGCACCAAGCGATGGTTCGCATGGATGGCGAGAAAATGTCAAAGTCGCTCGGAAACCTGGTATTTGTTTCGGACCTTTCGCTGAGCTGGGATCCCCGGGCAATTCGGCTGGCTTGTTTGAGCTACCACTATCGAAACAGCTGGGAATGGCATGACTCCCTGATGGAAGAAGCGACCAATCGATTGCTCGCCTGGGTTGCAACACGTAGCTCTGCAGCAAACCCTGAAGGGAACAGTTCCGAGCGCAGGCTTGCTCCGAGCGGCCGAGAACCGGCTGCGCTTGAGCAGGTGCGGGCTGCTCTTGATCAGGACTTGGACACGCCCTCTGCCCTCGTCGCCATCGACGCTGCAGCTGCTGCAGGCCATGATGTGCAGGTAGCAGCCCAACTACTCGGAGTTGATCTTTCTCGGCCAGTTCTGCTCACAGGTGAGCCACTACTGTGAATTGTGTCTACTCATGCCCCTCGACCATCGGGGGCGAGATAGAATCCCGAGAGTCCGCAGAAGTGGGGAAGCCATGGAGCATCGCGACGCAGGGAAAATGCAAGTGGCGGCCCGCCTTTTGCTGACCCCACCGTTCCGTTACCTCTGGAATGTCACCACCGAAGGACTCGAGAACGTTCCTGCCCAGGGCGCTGCAATCATTGCACCGAATCATATTTCAGTCCTTGACTCCTTCTTTGTGCCGCTGTGCTTGGGTCGCCGGATGACCTACGTGGGCAAAGCCGAGTACATGGATGATTGGAAAACCAAGTTTGTGTTTCCGGCGATCGGGATGATTCCGATTGATCGTGCGGGCGGAGATTCTGCTCAGCGAGCACTCACTGCAGCGGCAAGAGTCCTCACTGCAGGTGAACTCTTTGGCATCTACCCAGAGGGAACCCGAGCCAGAGATGGCTTGTTGCATAAGGGCCATACGGGCATTGCGCGACTAGCGCTTCGGACTAACTCGCCAATTGTTCCGGTGGGCATTGTGGGAAGCGATTTGGTGCAGCCCGCGGACTCCAAAATTCCCAAATTCTTTCGGCGGGTTCACCTGCGATTTGGTAAACCCATCTCTGTTGAGAAGTACCTCGACCGGGCAAACGATCGCCTCGTGCTGCGCCAGATTACTGATGAGGTGATGTACGAGATTCGCAATCTGTCTGGCCAAGACTACGTCAACACCTATGCTACCAAGCCGGTTCCGTCTGCAATCCCTGAGTCGCAGGATGAGTCAGTTGAGCGCCTAGCCGAAGTCGTGGACCTTCCTGTCCGCCGAACGGCCAAGCAGAGCGGTGTTACCCCAACGAAGCCAACGGTGGTCGTGGCGTCGGCGGCTTCTGAGCGGCCGTTGTCGATCATGATTGAGGCTGACGGAGTCGACCGGCGTTCCTCAACGGCAGCAATCAAAACTCGCAAGTTGGAGCTTCCATTCGAGTTGGAGCTCTCTACGGCCTAGCGGCTACCTCATTGCGTGAGGGCTGCACTGGCGGCCAAGTCTGCGCAATCAACGACTCTGTTGCGTTCGCTCAAAGGCATTCTTCGACTAGATCTCGGATGTCATCACTGGGCGGTTGTTCGAGGCGCATGTCTTGGCGCTGGCCCGAGCCCGCAAGTCGATACCACTTTCGGTCGGGGCCAATCACCAACAACAGCCCTTCACTCATGCGAAGACTGTGGTAATTCAGCGCAATTGATCGGCGAGGGTGACCGAGTTCCACGAGTTGCTCTCTGCCTTCTCCGAGGAGTTGTTGATCCGTCGACCAAGAATCAGGGTTCGCGATCACTGCAACCCCTGCATCGCCAGCCACTCGCCAAGCCTGAGCCCAAGCGGTCAAGCGTTGAGCTGTCACGCCGGCAAATTCGGCTAGCTCAGCTGTGCTGAGAACCGATCCGCTCCGAGTGCTCCGTCGAGCAAGATCAGCTGTGGCAGATGCTTGAAGGCCCGAGGGCTGAGCATCCACAATCATCGCCCATGCGCGCTCGACTGCGTCGATAGCTAACGCGTCAACGCGCTCGGTGTTCACTCGGTGTTGTGCGGGGATATGGGCATCCCATGGCGCGTATCTGCCGGGGCCATGATTGGTGTGCGAAAGGCGCCTGGTGTGGACGAGTTCCGGGGGCGGAGGAAGCGGGTCGTGCAGCTGACTGCCTCGCCAGGCCTCGGCTGCGAGGACTCCCTCTGGTGCAGCCTCGGGGCGAGCGCTGAGCACCGTGCCGGCTGCGGCTGCTCGCCTAGCTCGCACCAACGAGATGAACTCTTCGCGGGTTATGCCGCGCAACAAGAAAAGCGCAAAAGGGTCGCGATCCATTTCTTCAGCAACCACAAAACAAGCCGCAGCCGCGTGTCGGCACGGTTCGTTCCAGTCCTCGCAGTTGCAATCCGGTCGAAGTTCAGCCACTTGGGGCAGGAGTTGCACCTCTACTGCTTGAGCGTCCTCGACGACCCCGGAGTGCAGTTCCCCATCAAGCAGAGCGGCAAGGTGAACGGCTTTTTCGGCAACCGCGTCGGCAACTTGTTCCCATTCTGAACGAGCGAGTGCCCGGACGGCTATGTCAAGGGTAAAGAGTTCGCCGTGGGCGCCCACCACGCGGGCTGCGATGTGGCCGGGGTTCAGCGTCAGTTCGCGAACAGCACCACGCCGGGCGTCGGACCGGCCGCGCTGCAGGCGGTTCTCGTTGCCGTTCCCTCCGGCTTCTAGGGACTGAATCCAGGCACGTCCCCAGAAGGTGCGTCCGAACGGATCGCTGGGAGTCATCATGAATCCTCTCCGCCGAGCCGCACAAGGTCGCCAAGTTCTGCTGTGCTCAGTTCGGTCAGCCACGCCTCGCCGCCGCTCACAACGGCTTCTGCTAGTTCTTGCTTTTGCTTGAGTACCGTGGCAATTCGATCCTCGATGGTCCCGTCAGATATCAAACGGTGAATCTGCACCGGCCGGTCTTGGCCGATACGCCAGGCCCGATCTGAGGCTTGGTTTTCTACCGCTGGATTCCACCAACGGTCGTAGTGCACCACATGGGTGGCCCGGGTCAGGTTCAGTCCGATGCCGCCGGCCTTGAGCGAGACAATGAACACGGGAAACTCTCCCGCCTGAAACTTGTCCACCATCTCGGAGCGTGCGCGCAGCGAGAGTGACCCCTGTAGAAACTGCGCGGCGATCCCCATCTCTGCGAGTCGCGTCATCAGCAGTTGGCCCATGACTACGTACTGGGTGAACACCAAGGTGGAATCACCGGCGTCAGTGATTGCGGTGACAAGTTCCTCGAAGAGTTCGAGCTTTCCAGATCGCCCGAGCAGTGGTCCTGGTTGGTGCAGGTACTGCGCAGGGTGATTGCAAATCTGTTTGAGTGCGGTAAGGAGTTTCAGGACGAGGCCTCGTCGAGCCATACCTTCGGCACGTTCGATGGACTCCAGAATCTCCTCTACCACTGCGCGGTATAAGCCGGCCTGTTCGCTGCTCAGCCTCACGGGGTGGTCTGTTTCGGTTTTGGGCGGTAATTCGGGAGCAATCTCCGGATCGTCTTTTCTGCGACGCAGAAGGAACGGTGCGAGAAGGTGTGAAAATCGCTCGGTTGTGAGTTCGTCACGATCGCGCTCCACAGGAATGGCGATGGTTCGACGAAACGTGTCAAGTGACCCCAACAGCCCGGGAGTGGTCCAGTCCAACAAGGCCCAGAGCTCGGTCATACGATTTTCTACCGGAGTTCCAGTCATTGCAATTCGTGCTTCGGCAGGGATCCGCCGAAGCGCCTTAGCAGAGGAGGAATACGGGTTCTTGACCTGTTGTGCCTCATCTGCGACTACCAGACCCCAGTGCTCCTGAGCGAGCTGATCGGCGTCCCGCCGGAGAATCCCGTAGGTGGTAATTACCATGTCGCCTCTGCCAACAGTACGGAGAGAACGCTGAGGACCGTGATAGCGGTGCACCTTCAATGCGGGGGCAAACCGAGCAACTTCTCTCTGCCAGTTACCTACTAGTGATGCCGGGCAAATCACCAGCGTTGGCCCCGAGGCCTGCTCGAGTCGATGTAAATGCAGCGCGATGAGTTGGATGGTTTTGCCAAGGCCCATGTCGTCAGCGAGCACCCCGCCAAGGCCGATCTTTACCATCTCGCTTAGCCAAGCAACTCCGCGGCGCTGATAGGGGCGAAGCGTGGCTACTAAACCCTCTGGTTCGGGGAGTTCATGCGGTCGCGAAGCAGATCTGAGTCGCTCAGCAAATTCCGCGGCCGCACCTCCAACTGAAACTTCTACTGGCTCGTCATCAATGGTGACCGTGCCGCCGAGAGCCGCCGCCAAGGTGTCCGTAGCCGAGAGTTTGTCTCTGCGGCCGAGCTTCGCCACCACGGTTGGGTCTACCACCACCCAAGCACCGCGTAGTCGAACGAGTGGCCGCCGACTGGCTGCGAGCGCAGAGAGTTCCTCCTCGCTGACTGCTTCGCCATCGATGGTGGCTTTCCATGTCAGCTCGCAGACCGTTGCCAAATCGAAAGTAGGAGGCTGGTCTCCAGCCCCCGGCGGGGGTTCTGCATGAGCTGTGGCACGCAAGGTGCGCGTCATGGAACTCGGAATCAAGACCTCAATTCCAGCACCGCCCAAGTCGGTTGCCAGCGAGCCAAAGAGGGCCATTCCGTCGGCATCGTTCACCTCGAGTCCAACAGGCTGGGCCTGATCAAGGAGTTCTGCCAGAGGTGGAAACAGTCTTGCGCCGCGGCGCAATGCCAACAACAAATCCGACTCTGCCTGCTCATCAAATCCAATGGCCGCACCCGCCCATAGGTCTGCTGCGTCTGCAACCTGAGATGGGTCCACTGCTGAGCGCACCTGTAGGCGAATGCTGAACGGTGAATCATCCTCGGTGGGAAGACTCAGTCGCAGACCGACGATGGTTCGCTCAACTGCATCCGATCCGACGAGATACGAGCGCAGACTCGAGACGTCCACGGCCTCGCGGCCATGCCAAGCTCGTTGCCGAGAGACTGTGCCAGCAGCCGCAGTCCGGGGGAGCGCATCTGCAATCGCGGAGTACATGCCAGTTACCGCTGCATCGGCAGTCATCATGCGAAGTTCTTGATGAGGAACGCTCACAGGGGTGGTATGTGTTTCGGTGATGGTTTGGCTGCTGGTTTCAGATTCAGCTTGGGAAGTGAGGGCTAAACAATGTGCGACAGGGGGAATCCACCCAGCGAGTGCTGAGCGCACCTGCCGGTCCCGCTCATCAAGTGGCCCGATTGCCCATGCGTCGTATCCTCGGGCCGAAATGGCGGGTTGAAGTCGACCTTTTGCGATGAGCTCTAACGCGGTTCGTGCGACGAGTGCCCATGACTGAACACTCGGCGAGACGGATGGGTCATCAAGATGAATCCCAACAAGTTGATCAAGAGCAGCGCTCACTTCAACGAACTCAGCTGCGACTGCTCGCCGAGCGATTCCGCCCTCTGAGGGGGTGATCACCCAGAGCTGATCCTCAGACTCGATCAGCGGTGGGTCGTGTTGCAGCGTTCGCTTCTGGTCTGACCACATGGCCAAGCAAGCCGTGCGACCAGGGTCGCCTGGAATAAAGGTGGCATGCAGAGTTGGATCGAACACAACCCAACAGCCTAGAAGGCTTGAGCGACATTTAGTTTCAGTCGAGGAGTTCAAACTGATTAGTTTCAGTCGCTTTCGTTGTCGCCACTAGTTTGTGGAGATGTCCGAGATTGCAATCACGCTGCCCGATGGCTCCTCCCGCTCCCTGAGTGCTGGAGCGACCGGAGCAGATCTGGCAGAGTCCATTGGCCCAGGACTCGCTCGAGCTGCACTAGTCATTGAGGTAAACGGTGAAACAGTCGACCTGTCGGCTCCGTTAGAGGACGGCGCAAAGGTTCGCATCATCACCGACCGGGAAGATGCAGCCCTCGAACATCTACGCCATTCCACAGCGCATGTCATGGCTCAGGCGGTTTTGGAGCTGTGGCCAGGTGCGACGTTCGCCGGTGGTCCGCCCATCGAGGATGGCTTCTACTACGACTTTGAATTGCCCGGTGGTGCCACCTTTAGCGACGATGACTTGTTGCGAGTCGATGAAAAGATGCGACAGATCATTGCAGCAGATCAGCCCTTTGAGCGCTTTGAGTTGCCGCTCAATCAGGCGCTTGAGCTCATGTCGGATCACCCCTACAAGCGGGTGTTTATGGAACTCGCCGCCGCCGGCGACCTTGCTGATGGTGAGGTAGGAAGTGGCACCGAGATCAGCTTTTACCGCAACACGGACGAGTTTGTTGACATGTGCCGCGGGCCTCACGTTCCCAGTACCGGCCGCCTTGGACACTTCAAACTCACTCGCCATGGCGGAGCGTATTTTCGCGGTAGCGAGAAGAACCCAATGCTTCAGCGAATCTACGCAGCTGCGTTTGCGAGCAAAAAAGAACTCTCCGCGCATCTACATCGCCAAGAGGAAGCAGCCAAACGAGACCATCGCAAACTCGGTGTTGAACTCGACCTGTTCTCATTTCCAGAAGAGATCGGGTCCGGTTTGGCGGTGTTCCATCCGAAAGGCGGGATTATCCGGCGGTTGATGGAGGACTACTCGCGAGTTCGCCACGAACAAGGCAACTACGAGTTTGTCTACTCCCCGCACATCACCAAGGCGAACCTATTTGAGACCAGTGGGCACCTTCAGTGGTTCGCAGACGGCATGTTTCCTCCAATGGAGATCGACCATGACCATGACCATGGTGGTGGCAGCGGTGGTGAGAACAGTTCGGTCGAAGCAGGACAAGACGGAGTGCTCGCAGGGGTTGAGCCGGTTCAGGGGACGGGTACGCAGTACTACCTCAAGCCCATGAACTGCCCGTTCCATATTCTGATTTTCAAAAGCCGGCAGCGTTCGTACCGTGAACTTCCCTTGCGGATGTTCGAGTTTGGAACGGTGTACCGCTACGAGAAGTCAGGTGTCGTCCACGGCCTGACGCGAGTTCGAGGGATGACTCAGGACGATGCCCACATCTTTACGACCAAAGAGCAGATGGGTGCAGAACTCGGTTCCATTTTGACCTTCGTGTTGGATCTTCTTCGCGATTATGGACTCGACGACTTCTACCTCGAGCTTTCTACGAAACCGGCAGATAAAGCAGTCGGAACTGACGCTGAGTGGGATGAGGCAACTGAAGCCCTCCGGGCGGCTGCAACGGCTATGGATATTGATCTCGTGATGGATCCTGGAGGTGGCGCCTTTTACGGTCCGAAAATCTCGGTACAGGCCAGAGATGCAATTGGCAGGACCTGGCAGATGTCGACGATTCAGGTGGACTTCCAGCTTCCTCAACGCTTTGACATGACCTATATCGGCAACGATGGAGAGAAGCATCGTCCGATCATGATCCACCGTGCTTTGTTTGGATCGGTGGAACGATTTTTTGCTGTGTTGGTTGAGCATTACGCCGGAGCGTTTCCAGCCTGGCTCTCTCCAGTTCAGGCCAAGATTCTGCCGGTCTCAGAAACCCATGCCGAGTACGCGCATGAGGTTGCCGCCGAACTCCGTGGTGGCGGGTTCCGAGTGGAGGTTGCCGATGCTGATGAGACGCTCGGCAATCGCATTCGTCGGGCCAAGGGTGAGAAGTTGCCCTATGTGCTTGTGGTCGGGGAGAGCGATGTTGAGCACCGCACCGTTGGTGTGAATGCGCGTGGCAACGAGGTGGAGCGAGACGTCCCGCTGACTTCTTTCGCTCAGCGGCTCGCTGCACAGGTGGCATCAAAGAAATGAAGCTAGAGGGCAGTAACGCAGCATTCACGGATACTTGCAGCGCGAACTGCGGTGAGGCGCTCGCTCATGGCCGCATCAAAATCCCGAGCGGGGTGACTCATGCCGCTTGATCAACTCTGGGCAACTTGGCGCTCGCTCTACGTGATGGGTGATACCGAATCCCGTCGCGCACTTCCTGGGCAACTTCCAAGCCAGGAGGGATCCACTGCTCAGGCTCAGTCGTTGTTTGAACGGATTCTGCACTGCGGTGCAGCGGACTCCGAGACTTTTATTGTGCACAGAGGAATCAACTGTTTTGTGATCCTGAATCGCTTTCCGTATACCTCGGGTCACCTGATGGTGCTGCCAAATCGAGCCGTGGCAAACCTAGAAGACCTGAATCAGTCTGAGTTTGATGACCTTTGGTCGCTCGTTCGTGATGGGGTGTTTGCACTCAAGGCCACACTCAACTGCGATGGTGTCAACGTGGGCGTCAATCTGGGGCGCGCTGCTGGCGGTTCGCAAACTGATCACTTACATGTCCACTGCGTTCCGCGGTGGGTGGGTGATGCCAATTTCATGGCCGTGATCGGGGGTTCTCAAGTGATGCCAGTTGGCCTTGACGAAGTCTGGTCAGTACTGCAGGAAAGTTGGCCAACTTCGGGCGAGACTGCTCCGACGGGTACCGTGGATCAATGACAGAGTCAGAGGATCTTGGATCCGCACAACCGGAGTTCGCACCGAGCGATGGCGAGATTGTTGACGTCTTGCCAGAAGACTTAGACCTATCGGGTTTTGTTGGACCACAGGCCTTCCCCAATAACAACCGGCGCCGCATTCCCGCAGGCCTGTACCTGATTTTTGGCACGGGCGCAGTTGTACTTTTCGCAGTCAAGGGCGATAGTTCGGCACTCGTCAACCTCGGAACTCTCTGGGCAGGTGTTGGCCTAGTTGCCTTTGGCGCGTATGGGATGATCGCTGGATGGACGCTAAAGGTTGACGAGTCCGACGCTTTGGTCAGCGCGTCAACCAAGGTGGGATTCCCCGTTGGCCATGCGGCGGCTCAGATGGCTTGGCGTGGCTGGTTCTCTCGTCCAACCTGGCGGATTCTGGCCTACTCGAATGAGAATCCACCTACGAAGCGCGGCATTGTGCTCGTCGACGGCGTGAACGGCGAAGTGCTCGAAGGTTTCTCAGAGGAGAACCCTGAAGACTGGACCCAGTTTGATCCCGAGGATGTAGCGGGAGCGGCTTTGAGTGTTCCT
>JBAXCX010000052.1:0-18735 GCA_037141255.1 Actinomycetes bacterium
GTTCCACCTGGCGCCGCGAGCGAAAGCGGGACCCGCAACCTACCGTTGCGACCGCGACCCAAAGCCCGACTCAGGCCGAGGCCGGCACCAGTACCAGCGCTCACTACTGCAGCACCGAGAACAGGGGTTGGCTCAATAGTTCGAAGCCCGCCAAAACGCAGATTCAGTAGAAAGGACCCCAACCGAGGGTGATGATGGTCGATGTATTCAACAACATGATCCGAGAACGAACTCGTTGGCCCTACCGCGCTGCCCTGCGGAGCGGACAACTGCGCCTTTGTTTGAGAGGCCTGTGTTTGGGGAGTCTGATCCACCTAGTCATTCTCGCCTCTGAGAATCGGTTTCCAACGCCGCTTCAAGAGAAATCCTCAGAATTCACCTGAAATTATTTTCCCTACCCAAAACCTTACAGTCGCGCGAGACTCACTAGACGCAGAATTTCTCCTCAACAACAGGAGGTCCGTCATGAGAGTCTCCGGAATCCTTGCAGCTAAGGGCGCTACCGTGGCAACCATCTCACCGTTGGCCACAGCGGCCGAGGCAGCAGACAAACTTCGCCTGCACGGGGTGGGAGCGCTGGTTGTTTCAGCCGATGGAGTGACCATTCTGGGCGTGATTTCAGAGCGTGATCTTGTTCGCGCTCTAGCCGAACGCGGTGGCCACATCCTGCATGAGTCCGTGACCGAGTTGATGACCTCGGATGTTGTGACCTGCGCCCCCGAGGATTCGGTTGAGGAGATCATGCGCAGGATGACGAACCGCCGCATCCGGCACGTGCCGGTGATCGTTCATGGCTCGTTATCTGGGATTGTGAGCATTGGGGACATCGTAAAATGGCGACTCACCGAACTAGAAGACGAAACACGTCAACTGCAGGCATACATCTCTACTGGTCGCTAGCTAACCCAGCGGATGAAGCGCTGAACTGCTGAACTGCTGAACCTAGCTACCACTCACAGATGAAAATTGATTGAGCGCCGAGATCACGGCGCGTAGCGAGGCAGTCAGGATGCTCTCGTGTAAGCCAACACCCCAATGCACTGTTCCGTCAGCGGCCTTGGTCTCTACGAACGCAACAGCGGTCGCATTCGATCCAGCAGAAATTCCACCTACTGCAACAGCGTGCTCGGCGTAGTCCACCACGTCGAGGCCAACTGCCACCGCCCCGATGACCTCGTCATCAGCAAGTGCATGCATAAAGGCAGCAATTGGGCCGCCTCCAGCACCGGACACAGTGCGCGCTTGGCCGTCCACTACTAGTTGCGCAACAATTTTTGCTCCCTCATCAGTCGTGATGACTTCTGCGGAGCGCAGTTCGACGCCCTGTGAACTTGGCAACAGGTAGGCGGATTCAAACTCTGACCACATCACGTCGGGGCTGATCTCTGTCCCTGAATCCTCGGCCACATGCTGAATCCTTCGAGAGAACTCAATCTGCAATCTGCGAGGAAGATCGAGTCCGTACTCGGCCTTCATCACATAGGCCACGCCACCCTTGCCTGACTGACTGTTGACCCTAATGACGGCCTCGTAGTTGCGCCCCACATGTGCGGGATCAATTGGCAGGTAGGGAACCTCCCAGCTTTCATACTCCTTAGCCCCCTGCGCTGCAGTGGCCGCAATTGACGGATCAAGAGCGTCGAGTCCCTTCTTGATTGCATCTTGATGCGAGCCCGAGAAGGCGGTGTAGACAAGGTCACCGACATAGGGGTGACGCTCGTGCACAGGTAAGCGGTTGCAATACTCGGCAGTCCTACGAAGTCCATCAATATCGGAGAGGTCCAACATTGGGTCAACACCCTGGGTGAACAGGTTCATGGCCAAGGTGATGATGTCGACGTTGCCAGTGCGCTCGCCATTGCCAAACAGCGTTCCTTCGATTCGATCAGCGCCCGCCATCAGCGCCAACTCGGCGGCGGCCACGGCTGTGCCACGATCATTGTGTGGGTGCAACGACAGCACGACTTGGTCGCGATTGGGCAGATTGCGGTGCAGATACTCAATGACATCTGCGTACACGTTGGGCGTGTACATCTCGACTGTTGCGGGCAGGTTCAGGATCAGCTTTTCTTCTGGCCCCAACTCGAGTGCATCCATGACGGCTGCACAAATCTGGATTGCAAAATCAGGCTCGGTACCGGTGAAAGATTCGGGCGAATATTCATAGCGAACTGCCGTACCAGGAATACTTGCTTCGAGCTTGCGCGAGATACGTGCAGCGTTGGTAGCAATCTCGATGATTCCATCACAGTCAAGACCAAACACCACGCGGCGCTGCAAAATCGAAGTGGAGTTATAGAAGTGCACAATGGCGCTCTTGGCACCCGCAATGGACTCATAGGTGCGCTCAATGAGTTCTTCACGACACTGCACCAGAACCTGAATGGTGACACCGTCAGGAATCAGGTCCTGCTCGATCAGTTGACGCACAAAATCAAAATCAGTCTGCGAGGCCGATGGGAAACCCACCTCGATCTCGGTAAAGCCCATATCTACAAGGGTCTGGAACATCCGCAACTTGCGGACGGGATCCATGGGATCAATAAGGGCTTGATTGCCGTCGCGCAGATCAACGGAACACCAGACCGGCGCTGCCTCGATGCGCTGATCGGGCCAAGCTCGCGGAGCTGAGACCCTTGCCACATCTTCGAGCGGAAGGAATGGCCGGTACTTCTCGAAAGGCATTTTCTTTGTTGGCACGAGTTCGAGTGACATGGCTTGGTCCTATTCAGTGCAAATTGGGTACTGCTCATTGGGTACTGCTTGTTGGGAAGTCTCTCCTGAAAACCGAAGAACCTCCTGCGTAGGCGCAGGAGGTTCGGCGAGCCAGAGAGTCGGGCTCGCCTAGTTGAGGAGAAGGAGTGTTGAGGAAACCAGTGAGGTGAAGATCAACATGTCCTCATTCTACCGCGCCGATCACTGCTGAGCAACGCGCTAGCCGGGCTGAGCCAAGAAACAGCCACGATCGAACCCACAGTTGACCAACACGGTCAGGGGACCAGAAGGGGAAACTGCAGACCTGAGTGCTTTCAGAGCTGAACCAGCTTTGCTACGGATTCAGAAAACACTGCTGTGTGCGTATCGACATCCGCTTCGGTGGTATCGGGAGACATCAGCGCCATGTTGTGGAACGGCGCTAGCAGCACCCCACGATTGAGGGCATAGAGGTGCAGATATGCCTCGAGGTCTCCATCAAGTGCGGCCGATGCCTGACCACCGTTTCGAGGAGGTGGGCAGAACCAGTACTCGGCGCGACATCCCAACTGCTGCACATGCCAATCCAGGCCCGCTTCTGCGATTGCGTCAGCAACCCCGTCTGTCCAGCGCTCAGCAAGTGGAATCATGCGATCAAAGTCTTCGGGTAGCAGCCGCGTTGCCATGGTGGCGCGCAGTGCTGCAATCGAGAGCGCGTTCCCTGACAACGTGCCACCGATTCCAGACACATCCGAAAGTTCGCCAAACACAGGTTCGGCTAGGCGCGCAGCGAGCTCTGTGGTCATGGCGAATGCGCCGACTGGCACCCCGCCTGCAAGAGGCTTACCGATCGTAAAGAAATCTGGCTCGAGGCCCCAAGCAGCAGTGGCCCCACCGGGACCCACACAAATGGTGTGGGTTTCGTCGATGCACAGCAGGGTTCCGTATTGTCGAGTGAGTCTTCGCAACTCGGTGTGGTATCCCTCATCGGGCAACACAATGCCAATGTTTGTCAGCGCTGGTTCGGCAAGCACCATTGCCACATCGCCCACAGCCAACTCCGCCTCTAGTGCAGCCAAGTCGTTGAACTCAACTACTGCAACTGCATCTCTCGTTGCGTCAAGGGGACCAACGTTTCCTGGTCGAGGAACAATCCCACCCTGCCCATCAAGGACCCACAGCGCCTCGTCTACCGTTCCGTGATAGCACCAGTTCATGACCAGGATTCGCTGCCGACCAGTGACATGACGGGCCATGCGGATCACAAACCGATTGGCGTCGGTAGCAGTCATGGTGATCTGCCAGTGGGGCAAACCGAATCTTCGAACCAGTTCCTCGGCGGCCCAGATGGAATCCTCAGTAGGAAGCATGGTGGTGATCCCGCGGGAGGCCTGCTTGGTCAGCGCAGCAACCGTAACGGCAGGGGAATGACCAGTCATTGCCCCCGTATCGCCAAGGCAGAAGTCAACATAGGAGTTGCCGTCCACATCAATCAGATGCGCCCCGGCCGCCTCCTCTGCAAAAATTGGTACTTTGCCTGGCCAACGTGTCATCCAGTTCATTGGAACGCCAGCAATCAGCGGACCTAACGCCCGCTCGTGCAAGAGCATCGACTTGGGGTGAGTTTGTACGAAAAGCTCGGACTCCTGATTGAGTAATCCCGCTAGGTGTTCCCTGTTCAGCATCTGCAGTAGATCTCCTTGTGAACTTGTCCGACTTGCACCCGGTTGTCCTCATGGCTCTTGTCCGGGTCATGCTAGAGGGCAGTGAATACCCTCGGCGCTTCAGCCCAAGAAAGTACCAATTCGCCCTCGCTTGCCGGCACTGGGCTCTGCATTGGCCCTATCGCACTTGATATTCCTGTGGTGCTTGCACCAATGGCAGGAGTAACGGACGCTCCGTTTCGGGTGCTCTGTGCCTCATTCGGTGGAGCCATGTTTGTAAATCAGATGGTGACTGCTCGGGCCCTGCTTGAAGGCCACGCAAGCTCTTGGGAACTCACAAGGTTTCATCCCTCGGAAAAGCTCCGCTCCCTGCAGCTGTACGGAACTGATCCAGTCACCCTCGGTGAGGCCGTACGTCGGCTCGTCGGTGAAGGCAAAGTCGACCATATCGACATGAATTTTGGTTGCCCAGCAGCCAAGGTCACCCGTAATGGTGGTGGTGCCGCACTCCCGTACAAGCGCAAACTCCTTCGAGATGTAATCCGCTCTGCGGTGCAGGCTGCTGCTTCGGAGTCGGGTGGCAAAGTGCCCGTGACGATCAAGTTCCGACTCGGCATAGATGACGATCACCTGACATACCTAGAGACTGCTCGGATAGGCGAGGAAGAGGGCGTAGCCGCAGTTGCCTTGCACGCTAGAACTGCACTGCAGCATTACGCACCCCCAGCGCATTGGGATTGCATTGCAGAACTGAAGACTCAAACAAAGAGCATTCCGGTCCTAGGAAACGGCGATATTTTTTCGGCTCAGGATGCCTTAGAGATGATGAGCAGCACTGGCTGCGATGGTGTGGTGATTGGGCGCGGGTGTTTGGGAAGGCCTTGGCTGTTTCGTGATCTGGCGGCTGCATTCTCGGGTGAGGAGATTCCTGCACCACCAAAGCTGGGCGAGGTTGCAGATGTGATTCGCCATCACCTGGAGCTCATTCTTGACTGGCAGGGCGGAGAGGAGCGCTTGGCGCACTTCCGCAAGCATCTGGCTTGGTACTTGAAGGGCTACGCAGTGGGCAGCGCAGTTCGTGCTGCCGCGGGGCAAGTTGGAACGGCTGCAGAGATTCACGCGTTGCTTGATCGCCTTGACCCCAGCCTTGAGGCACCCGAGGGTGCCGAGCGGATCGTTCGTAGCCATTCAAATGCACTCAAACGTGTGGCGCTTCCCGAGGGTTGGCTGGATAACCCTGACGCCACGGTGCAACTCCCGCGAGGGGCCGAGGAGTTGGTCTCCGGTGGCTGAGTCAGTACCGGTAGTTCTGGCCTCGGCCTCGCCGCGGCGTTTGGAGTTACTCAGCCGAATAGGAATCCCGGCCACTGTGGCGCCAGCCGATGTTGATGAATCCCAACGCACCGGGGAACCGGCCGAGGAGTACGTCGCTCGCGTCGCACTCGACAAAGCCCTCTGCGTCGCGCCGCGCTTTTTGGATTCAGCAGTCCTAGCTGCAGACACAGCTGTGGTGCTCGGCGACAAGATCTTCGGAAAGCCAGCAACCCCTCAGCAAGCCCTAGCCATGCTGCAAGAGTTAGCGGGCCAGACTCATAGTGTGATGACAGCTGTCGTTGTTCTTGGACCTGCCCTTGACCTCAGTTCTGCAGAGGCTGAGCGGCCTAGGTATGCGTGTCTCGAGAAGGCTCAGGTCACGATGGTAACTGCAGAAACCAGCGAATTGGACTGGTACGTATCCTCAGGGGAGCCGATGGATAAGGCCGGTTCGTACGCTCTGCAGGCAATGGGAGCAGCCCTTGTGGAATCAGTTATAGGAGACCCCACCACGGTGATCGGCCTACCTCTGCGTAGCAGTATCCGTTTGCTTCGACTGGCGGGTGTTCGCTGGCCCTGAGTGACAGGATGGAGGTTATGGGAATCTTCTCCAGACAAGAGATCATCGAGGCTTTCGAGCACTACCAAGGCGCAGCGTTTCAAGCTGGCCAGAGCCAAGATTGGTCCTGCTGGTCGGACTGCTTTACCGAAGACGCCGTGTACGTGGAGCATTTGTACGGCCGATTTGAGGGACGCGCTGCGATCCATGAATGGATCCAATCCACCATGACTATCTGGCCAAACAGCGCCTTTACCTCATTCCCAATTGAGTGGTACGTAGTTGATGAACAACGCGGCTGGGTAATCTGCCAAGTCTGGAACCGACTGGAAGACCCAGGAGACGGATCGATCCATCAGGAATACAACATCACCGTGCTGCATTATGCAGGGAACGGAAAATGGTCCTATGAAGAAGACGTCTATAACCCCCAGAAGTTCGGTGAGGTAGTCGGTGCTTGGATAGCACTCCGCAAGGAACTTGCCGCAAACAAAGAAGCGAACTGAGGAACACATGGAAAAGCTGATTTATCTGATCCGAGAACGAGCTTCTCGAGATGGCGGCGAGTTGCGCAAGCAAGTTCTTGATCAACTCGTACCGCAGCTGTCCGCCGCTGGAGCGAGCGATATCTCGGTGCATCTGAGCGATGATTTAGTAGGGATTGCAGGCCCTATGCCCTGTCCCGGTTCTGAGCTTCCCATGCGCGCAGCGATCTCATTATGGATCCCAAACCATGACGATGCTCCGGCTGTTCAGCAGATACTCAGTGGCCTCGGCGAGCGTTGCGATGGATACCTTGTAACGGAGTCTGTCTACTCGGAGTTTGGACAACGTCGCGGCGCCGCACGTGATTGGCCCGCAGGCCAGCGCTCACCGGGCTTGGTCACGCTTGCGCTCGTACATCGCAACCCTGCGCTGGACGAACGAACCTTTCGCGAGTTTTGGTACGGCCACCAGTCCCCCATGTCTGAAGAACTCCAGCCAAGGCTTCGCTACGTCCGAAACACCGTGGTGCACCCTGTGACTGCGGGCGCACCTCCACTTGATGGGATCGTGGTGGAGAGCTGGGAATCCGAGGAGATCGTCTCGGATATTGAGGCCTTCCATAACGGGGACCTTGAGAACCTGTCCGTCATGCTCGACAGCGTGGACACCGTTTTTGAGATGTCAAAGCTGCGAAGCATCGCAATGTCGGAGTACTTGTTCTTCTGACTGAGGCCGCTTCACGGACTAAATCTGCTTCGCGGACTAAATCCGCTTCGCGGACTCAAGCCGCTTCGCGGTGAGGCGAAGCTGTCAGTGCTTAAAGTGGCGCTCCGCAGTAAACACCATGGCCATGTTGGCCTCATTTGCAGCGGCGATAACTTCTTCGTCACGAATAGAGCCGCCGGGTTGAATCACTGCCGTCGCGCCCGCTTCAGCTGCAGCATCAAGGCCATCGCGGAAGGGGAAGAAAGCATCCGAGGCGCAAGCTCCACCCACTGCTCGGCCCTCGGCCTTACTCGCAGCAATCCGGCCAGCATCACGTCTGTTTTGTTGACCCGCACCAATGCCGACTGCCTGTCCATCTTTGACTAGCACGATGGTGTTCGAGGTCACACGGGCCACAAGCCTCCACGCGAGTTCCATGTCATTCCACTCAGACTCTGTGGGCTGGCGGTTGGTCACAACCGTCCAGGCACCTCGATCCAGAGAGACTACGTCAGCAGTCTGAACAAGCAGACCGCCGGAAATAGAACGAATATCGAGTTCTGGAACCTCGAGTGGTGGCGCAGTGAGAACTCGAAGATTCTTTTTTGCCAGTAATACTTCGAGCGCTCCCGGCTCATACCCCGGCGCAATAATCACCTCGGTAAACACCGGCGCCAAGGCTTCGGCTAGGGCCACTGGCACCACACGGTTGACCGCCACAATGCCGCCAAATGCAGAGGTGGGGTCACCTTCGTGAGCTCGGATATACGCCGAGGTGATGTCTGCATCTACTGCCGCCCCGCAAGCGTTCGCGTGTTTGATTACAACGGCCGCAGGAAGCTCACCCAAGGAGCACACCAACCTCCAGGCGGCGTCAGCGTCATACATATTCAGGTACGACATCTCCTTGCCTCCGTGCTGCTCAGCAAGATCCCAGCAGCCTCCTCGGGGGAAGGAATACCGTGCTCCAACCTGATGTGGATTCTCGCCATATCGAAGTTCTTGACTTCGAGTTGCCGATAGGTGAAGCGTTTTCGGCAACGGGCCAGTCTCGGGCAATTCACCCGCCCCTTGGCCATCAAACCAAGCAACAATCGCTGCGTCATAAGCGGCAGTGTGAGCAAACGCATCTCGAGCCAGGCGGCGGCGGGTGACCTCGGTGACAGCACCACCTGTTCGCAACTCACTCAACACCACCTCGTAATCGATTGGGTTCACCAAGACGGTGACCTGTGAGTGGTTCTTCGCCGCACCACGCACCATTGCCGGCCCGCCAATATCAATGAGTTCAATCGATGGGTCGGAGCTAAACGGGTACAGGTTCACAGCCACTAGGTCAATGGCAGTCACGGAGTACGTCTCCATATCTGCCACGTGCGAGGGATCCGTCCGATCGGCCAGAATTCCACCATGAATTGCTGGGTGTAGCGTGACGACAC
Source organism: Actinomycetes bacterium (assembly GCA_037141255.1). Lineage (GTDB taxonomy): Bacteria > Actinomycetota > Acidimicrobiia > Acidimicrobiales > Microtrichaceae > IMCC26207. Next base: position 8,862 of record JBAXCX010000052.1, read on the forward strand.
GGTGCCCCAGCATCTCTGGAAATCCGGTGACATCCTCGGTGGGAATAACGGGCAAGCCGGCCTCGGCTAAGACCCGCGCAGTTCCACCCGAGGAGACCAGTTCCCATCCCAAGTCGATAAGAGCTCGACCAAATTCAACCATTCCCGTCTTGTCATAGGCAGACAGCAACGCTCGAGGTTTGGTGGATTCAGTCATGACACTCGCTCTCGTTGAAGAATGGTTTGAATCGTCTCGACATAGAGTCGCCGCTCTACTGCCTTGATGCGCTCATGCAGAGTTGTTTGGTCGTCACCTGGGAGTACCACAACAGCTTCTTGCGCCAGGATCGGCCCTGCATCAACTTGCTCGGTTGCAACGTGCACAGTGCAACCCGTGACCTTTGCCCCATAGGCCAGCGTCGCCTCGACTGCATTCCATCCAGGAAAGGCCGGAAGCAGCGAGGGGTGCGTGTTCAGGATGCGATCGGGGTAAGCCTTGAAAGCGGCCGAGGTGAGTATCGTTCCCCACCCCGCCATTGCAACCAGATCGATTCGCTCCATGCTCAGCTGATCGAGCACCTTGTCCGTGTAACGCTCGCGATCAAAGTTCGGTGAAAAATCTGTGCGCTCAATAAGAACGCACCGAAGGGAATGATCGGCCGCGATCTGCTCAACGGCGCAGTGCCGATCCACCATGACAAGGTCAATCGGCAAGCCCGCCCGGGCCATCGCATCAAGAAGGGTCCCGCTTCCAGAGGCGAGTACGGCTAGTCGCATATGCGCTGAAACTATCAGCCCTATGACTTTATGGGATCTGCTAGCAGACACTCAGTGCCTGCTAGCAGATCCGTCAGTCAGTGACTGCAGTTCATCATCTTGGTTTATAGGCCCTTGACCACGTCAACCATCAGCAGGCCAGCTTCGGTTGGGTTTGCGCCAACGCTCACACCGGCTGCCTTCATGGCATCCATCTTGGCCGCAGCAGTGCCCTTGCCGCCCGACACGATGGCACCCGCATGGCCCATCTTCTTTCCAGGAGGAGCAGTCTGACCTGCGATGTAGCCAACCACAGGCTTGGTCATATTTGAAGAGATAAATTCAGCGGCTTCTTCTTCGGCCGAGCCACCGATCTCACCAATCATCATCACTGCAGTGGTCTCATCATCTGCTTGGAATCGCTCAAGGCAATCAATAAAGCTGGTGCCCGGAACCGGGTCGCCACCAATACCAACGCAAGTAGTCACACCAATGTTCTGCGACTGCAGTTCATAGAGGGCCTGATAGGTCAGCGTTCCCGAACGGCTCACGATGCCAACGTTCTTGGCACCCGGCTCAGGGTTCTTTGCAATGTGCCCAGCAGTGATTCCGATATTGCATTTTCCGGGGCTAATGATGCCCGGGCAGTTTGGCCCCAGCAGCTGTACGCCTGGGAAATCACGCTTGATCTTGTTGAAAAACCAAGCCTCATCTTGTGCGGGCACACCTTCGGTGATGCACACGATGAACTCAATGCCTCCCTCGGCTGCTTCCATAATGGCGGCGCGTACACCGGCTGCGGGAATAAAGATGCAGCTAGCAGTCGCTCCAGTTTCGGCTACTGCGTCTGCAACCGAGGCAAAGATCGGAATGCCATCAACATCCTCACCTGCCTTCTTCGGGTTCGTTCCAGCCACAACCTGCGTGCCGTACTCACGGTTCAGTAGGCCGTAGTAACGGCCCTGGCTACCAGTAAGTCCTTGATACAGGACCTTGGTGTTTTCATCTACAAAGATGCTCATCTGATTCTGACCTTTTTCTTGTGGGCTGTTGTCAGCGGCTAGCGGCGAGCTCAACAGCTTTGCGGGCTGCTTCAAGCATCGTCGGCTGCATCTGCAGTTGATCGGACAGGTGCGGGGCAAGAATTGCTCTGCCCTCTTCGGCGTTGGTGCCATCAAGGCGAATCACGATGGGTGACTCAATGGTGACTCTTCCGAGCGCTTCGATAATGCCGTTCGCAACCTCTTCACCGCGGGTAATCCCGCCAAAGATGTTGATGAAGATTGCCTTGACTGCAGGGTCATTGTTGATGACCTCAAGCGCTCCAGCCATCACGTCGGCATTTGCACCGCCGCCGATATCTAAGAAGTTTGCTGGCTTTCCGCCAGCCTGATTGACCACGTCAAGGGTGCTCATTGCTAGACCAGCACCGTTTGCGATGATGCCCACCGACCCGTCAAGGCCCACGTACTGAAGGCCCTTTTCGTGTGCGGCCTGCTCACGCGAGTCGCGCTCTTGAGTGGCTTCATACTCTGCCCACTCATGGCGGTACATTGCATTGTCGTCCAAGGTCACCTTGGCATCGAGTGCATGAACCTCGCCGGTTGGCTTCAGAATAAGAGGGTTGATCTCTGCGAGATCGGCATCGCCCTCGGTATAGGCCCGATACAGCTTCAACAGGATGTCTACTGCGCCGTCCTCGGCTGCTGGGTTTAGATTGGCTGCCTTGACCCAAGCTCGTGCGGTCGGCTCATCAAGGCCATCCACTGGGTCGATCCAGATCTTGGCGATTGCATCGGGGTTCTCTTCGGCTACTGCCTCGATCTCGACGCCACCCTCTGCAGAGAGCATCCCAAGATGCTTCTTGGCCGAACGGTCCAGAGTGAAACTTGCGTAGTACTCCTCCGCAATATCAGAAGCCACTTCGATCCAGACCACATTGACGGTATGGCCCTTGATGTCCATTCCCAAAATGTTTGAGGCGTACTCGCGTACCTCCTCGGCGGTGTTAGCCAGCTTGATGCCACCAGCTTTGCCACGGCCACCTACTTGCACCTGTGCCTTGATCACCACTGGGTACTCGCCAATGCGGCCGGCTGCAGCTACTGCATCCTCCACAGTGGTGACTGCCTCTCCCTTTGACACTGGAATGTCGAAAGAAGCAAAGAATTGTTTTCCTTGGTACTCGAAGAGGTCCACCCTCGTGTGCCTTTCTGCTCGGCCATCGGCCCGTCGAATAACGCCGGTGCGCTACTCGAGGGTGCACAATCTGTACTCATGCACCCGGCGGGGGATCCTAAACGCCTCGGGGCCTGCATCTCATATCGAGAGCAAAATCAGATTTTGGCTCGAACTGCATTTCGGGCTCGAACAGTGCAGAATGAGAGTTACTCATGCCAGTAGAACGCCGTTCGGGTAAACAGCAACTCATCGCAATCAGCCTTGGGGTTGCAGCCGTCGTGATTGCTATTGGCATTGCTTGGGGCATGCTTGCCCTTGCCGGCGGGAACGAAACTGCCACTCAACTTCGCCTTGGCGATGACGTCTTCGATGCTGGCAATGCAGTGCGACTCTCGACCCAAATTAACACGCAGGGGCCACTTCTGTTTAGCGATGTTTCTGGTCGAGGGCAGCAGCGGCCCATTGCGGTCAACCATTTTGGTACCGATCCAGCAATACGGTGGGTGGCCTTCGATGCTGCAGCGCCTGGAGCACCCGAAAACTGCTTTCTGGTTTGGTCCGCTGAGCGCAAAGTGTTCGAGGAGCGATCAGCGGCGAGTGGCGCTGAGCGTGAGCAGGGGCAGATCTGTAGAGACATCACCTTTCCCGCAAACGGGCAAGGCCTGGATCAGTACTCCTGGAGAATCGACAAGGCAGGGAGTCTGACGATTGACCTGCGGCCAAACGACAAGATCTCGACCAACGCCGGCGGCTAGCGGCTAGCGGCGCCACTGCTAGCTGTTAGCTGCACTCCTTGCTAGCGGCTAGCGGCGCTGGTGCTAGCGCCGAGCAGGAAAATCACTCAGTAAAAAGTGGCAGCAAGCGATCCCGCTGAATTTTACGGGTGCCGGTTCGGGGAAGCTCCTCGACGATCAGAATGCGGCGAGGTGCTTTGTACTGAGCCATGCGAACACCGGCCCACACCACCAACTCTTGGGGAGTCACCTTGGCCTTGGGTCGTAGTCGAACTGCCGCAACGGGTACCTCGCCGAGCTTGGGATCTGGGATTCCTACCACTGCCGCTTCGAGCACATCTGGGTGTTCTTCAATATCGGCCTCTACCTCTATGGGATACACCGAATAGCCGCCCGACTTGATCACGGCCTTGGCTCGGCCGTGAAACATCACTGTCCCAAAAGGGCCCGACCGGACAAGGTCACCCGTACGCAGCCAGCCGTCCTCGGTAAGGGCCTCGCTGCTGGCCTGAGCATCGCCCCAATACCCCTTGAGCACTCCGGGCCCCTTCAGCTGCAATTCGCCCACTTGCCCGGGCAGTACTCCCCTACCTGAGCGATCCGCCACTTTGAACTTCCAGCCCGGCATCGACAGGCCAAGCGAATCGCCAAGACCGATCGGCAACATTGGCGGCGAGAGTTTGGTGGCCACGTTTCCGCCTACCTCAACCATGCCGTAGCCCTCCATGAAGGCAGCCTCACCGATAGGGCCAAGGCCCGGCAACGTTGCCGAAGCCCCAAAGGACTTGAACTTGAGAGCAAGGTCAGCCGGCATGACATCTGCGCCGCTTATCCAGACCCGGACCGAACTCAGGTCGGCCTCGGCAGCACCTGCTTCGAACAGGGTCCGATACATCGCTGGCACCCCGATGAACGCTGAGCATCGGCGGTGCTCGATAATCTGCAGGGTCCGACTGGGCGAGAAACGCTGCATGAAATAGATGGGAATCCCGGCCACGGCCGGGCCCATAAGCGCAACGAACCCCATGATGTGCGCTACGGGCAGAGCCAAGACGAGTTCGTCGTGGCGCAGGGTAAACGGCCACATAGCGGCGAGCGAGACCTGCCCAACTAACGCCTGATGAGTGAGTTCTGCACCCTTTGGTTTACCGGTAGTTCCAGAGGTGTAAAAGAGCGCTGCAACATCTTCAGGACTTGGAGTTGCGAGCACTGTTGATCCCTCGACCACAGGCAGTTCAGCGGGAGTACGAATCACTAAACTGGCGCCTGAGTCAGCAATGACGTGTGCAACCTCGGCTTCGGACATCTGGGGGTTCACTGGCGCCGGCAGCCCACCGGCAGCCGAGACAGCTAGGCACAACATGAACTGATCAATCCCATTGGCTGTTGCAATCACCACGGGGCGGCCGGGTTCGCTGAGCGTTCGAATAGCTCTGGTCCAAGCAGCTACCTGTTCGGAAGCTTGTTCGTAGGTGATCCGTCGAGACAGACCTGTCTCGTCCTCTTCGGTCACGAACAACTTCTCACCGTGCATCTCGGCAAGACGCATCATCAGGTCGGCAAGGGTGGCCGAACGCCGAAGCGCCAAATCGGCACGGCCGAGGAAGGAACGGGGAATGGTCATGCTTTCTCCAATGGTGCCCAAGACAAGAGCAGCCGCTTTTCTCCAACAGAGCCAAAGTGAACTACTGCCTCGGCTTTATCCCCTGCACCCTCAACCATCAAGATGACGCCGTCGCCCCACACGTTGTGGCGCACGTCATCACCCACCTTGAAGTTCAGTTCGTGGGCCTTTGTAGGCGAGGGTGGTTTCGGTTTAGCTAAGCCAGATCCGCGCCCAACTCCCGAGCCGGTATCTGACCAAGAGGTGGACTCCCAGGTACTAGATCGGCCACCGCTGCTTCGCTCCTGGCGGGTTCGACTCGAGGAGGATTCTTCGATGAGTCCGCTCGGAATCTCGGTGATAAATCTGCTTGGCGGGTTGTATTGCGTGCTGCCATAGAGCGTGCGGCACCAGGCGTGGGATAAGAAAAGTTGTTGCCGCGCACGAGTAATTCCCACATAGCAAAGGCGCCGTTCCTCTTCGAGTTCGCCCGGGTCAGTCAATGCCCGCATATGGGGAAACACGCCCTCCTCGACCCCAACCATGAACACCACCGGAAACTCCAACCCCTTTGCAGCATGAAGCGTCATCATGACGACTCCAGTCTCCGATGGGTCATCTGGGTCGGGAAGCTGATCGGTGTCTGCCACCAAGGAGACCTGCTCCAAGAAGGCATCCACGCTTGGATACTCACGGGCCATTCCCACAAGCTCAGCCAAGTTCTCGATCCGCGAATCATTCTCGACGGAGCGATCAGCCTCAAGCTCTGCCAAATAGCCAGATCGGCTGAGTATGGAATCCAGCAATGCTGCAGGCCCGGCTGCCAGCTCTGTGCTGAGGTCATCGAGCAGTGTCAGAAAGGATTCAATGCCCCGAGCTGATCTGGGCGAGACCCCGGCGGCGTGCCAGTTACGCAAGGCCTCTACAAAGCTCAAGCCATGTGACCGCGCATATGCATCTAGGCGGCCAACTGTTTGATCACCAATGCCCCGCTTGGGAACATTGAGCACCCGCTTCAGGTTGACTTCATCAGTGGTATTGACCACTGCGCGCAAGTACGCCATTGCATCTTTGACTTCACGTCGGTCGTAGAACCGCGTGCCGCCCACAACCCGATACGGGATGCTGCCGCGCAAGAACTGCTCCTCGAGAACGCGACTCTGAGCGTTGGTGCGATAGAACACCGCCATGTCTGACCAACGCTGGTCGCCGCCGCTATGCAGGCGTGTCAGTTCACGGCAGAGCCACTGGGCTTCGTCAACCTCGTCCTCGCCCTGGAATTTGGTGATCTTGTCTCCTGCACCAGTTTGGGTCCAGAGGTCCTTGGGTTTGCGAGCCGAATTATGCGAGATCACTGCATTTGCAGCATCGAGAATGTTTTGAGTTGAGCGGTAATTCTGCTCCAGGACCACAACGGTGGAGTCGGGAAAGGCAGTTTCGAACTCGAGCAGATTTCGCATATCAGCCCCACGGAATCCGTAGACAGACTGATCGGTATCACCCACCACGCACACGTTCCGATGCTCTTGACCAAGCAGCATGACCAGTTCGTTCTGCACGCTGTTGGTGTCTTGATATTCATCGACGAGCACATGTCGAAAGCGTTGCTGATACGCGGCCAACACCTCTGGCTGTGTTCGCAGTAGTTCAACAGCTACGCACAGCAGGTCATCAAAATCCATTGCACCAGCACGCCTCAGCCGAAGCTGGTACTCGGCGAACACTTCAGCAATTTTGCGGTCGTAGATAACCGAGGCCTGCTCGGTATACGACTCCACGTTGTGGCCATCGTTCTTGGCCGCTGAAATGGCCGCATGAACTGCCCTCGGGGGAAACCGCTTGGAGTCAATGTTGAGGTCTCGTAAGACATAGCTCGTCAGGCGAACTGCATCTGCGTGGTCATAGATCGTAAAGGCCGAGGGGTACCCCAAGAGTTGTGCATCTCGGCGAAGCATGCGCACGCAAGCCGAATGGAAGGTTGAGATCCACATTTTTTGCGCCACTGGGCCGATGAGTCGCCCAATGCGGTCGCGCATCTCTTGGGCTGCTTTGTTCGTGAATGTGATCGCCAGAATCTGATGTGGCGAGACCTGATGCTCCTCAATCAGATGAGCAATTCTGTGTGTCAGCACCCTGGTCTTGCCAGATCCCGCGCCGGCGACCACCAAGAGCGGACCATCACCGTGAGTGACGGCCTCGAACTGTGCTGGGTTGAGCCCAGCGAGCAGGCGGTCAGGAGACATCTTGCCAATCTTAGTTGCGCGGGCTGACACCGCTTGCCCGCGCGCTGAGGGCCTTGCTCTGCCAGATCGGGCTTGTCTGTGGCCGCTACTGACTCATTACCCCGCTAGGCGCTGATCCAGAAAGTCCAGAACCTGGTTCAGCGCTTCTTGGGTAGGTTGGCCGACCTGATCAACGAGGTCTTCGGTCAACACCGAGTGCGCAGCCCTCTTGTGCCCCCATTGGTTTCCTGCAGAGGAATCAATCTCTACCCCAATAAAGCTGTCGCCAAGATGCTTCCGGAGCGAGGCGAAGCGCTCAGGCGGTGCAGCAGCATCGCCAGTAAAGCGAAGGCCAAGTACGCACAGGTCATCTGTCTGGGTGCGTTCAATCACGATGTCGAGGTCAGCCGCTGAGCAGCCAACATCCGCACGGTGCTTCTTGCCGAGCGGCAGGGGAACCGAGGGCTGCGAGAGCACTGGAGCGAGCATCGCCGGCTCAGTCGACATCGCAAGAGCAAATCCCCCGGTAAAGCACATCCCCACTGCCCCCACACCGGGTCCACCACACTGCTCATGGGCATGGCGGGCGAGCGCTCGAAGCCAGTCAATGGCTGGGGGTGTGGATTGTAAAGCAAATGCTTTGAACTCTTTTGAGACACAAGCTGGGGCTATTGACTTGATGATTCCCGCTGGGGTTCGTTCGGCACCCGGGGTGCCAAACAACACGGGCATAAACACAGTGTGTCCACGCTCAATAACGCGTCGGGCAAAATCCGCAACGAGCGGAGTGATTCCTGGAATCTCTGCCATCACAATGACTGCGGTGCCCTGTCCGGCTCGGTACACGGTTCGAGTTCTGCCACCAAAGGAGAACGTCTCTTCGGTGAAATCATTGAGCGGGTCTGTAGGCATCTACAGAACCTAGCGAATCTGTGCTTAGCCGACCCGGCCAAAGCTCATGGATCCGCCCATGCGGTCGATGGGTGAAATTTTGACTACGTCACCTGTATGGGGTGAGTGAACCATCTGCCCGCCACCGATGTACATACCAACATGGCCCACAGGGTTGCGATAAAAGACCAAGTCTCCGGGCTGCAATTGCTCGCGGGTGATTCGCTGAGTTCCTGCACGCTGGGCACCCGAGGTGCGTGGCAGGGAAACCCCGACCTGCGCCCAAGACCACAACATCAGGCCAGAGCAGTCAAAGCCACCGGGCGAGGACCCGCCGTAACGATAGGGCGTTCCTAGCTGCGATTGAGCGGCGGCAATCGCGCCGGCGGCACCAGAACGCGGCGCCGAAGCGGGAAGCGGATCTTGGGAGGGTGCCGCTGCGGTCTCGGGCGGTGGCGACACAGCTGCGGCCGGGCTTGGCCTAGCCGAACGTGGCGCTTGGACTGCGGGGGCTTTGGCAGCGGGTGAGCCTGCCTGAGATGGTGCCACTCGCGCAGAGGCAGCTTGTTGAGCTTGTGCGGCAGCTTGAGCTTTGGCCTGGGCGGCAGCCGCAGCCGCAGCGCGCTGCTGTTCGGCTTCGACTGCAGATCGGAGTTCGCCCTTGGTGCTATCAAGCAACTCTTGTTGGCGATTCACGCTCGAGTCGAGTTGGGAGACCACTTTTGCCTGCTGACTCTTGCGAGCCTCGAGCTGGGTACCGGATGCCTTGAGTTGCTGGTTCTTTACATCAAGATCCTGCTGATCAGCGGTGATGCCATCAGCAAGTTGAACTCGATCACCCTGAAGCAGCTCAAGCAGAACCTGCTGATTCACTGCCTCGTTCGGATTGGCCTTACCAAAGGCAACCTGATTTTGTACTCCGGCACCCACATAGGCCTCGACAAGATACCCCGTTGCCTGCGCACGGCTGCGGTCAAGGCGCACCTGGGCATCGGCAACAGCTTGCTCATTGGCCTGCTGCTCTTGTTGCAAACCAGAAATATCCTCTTGGGTCTGCAAGAACTGCTCATTGAGCTGATCTGACTTTTCTTGCAGCGCATCAAGTTCGGCCGCAACCTTGGCTGCCTTCTCACGCAGGCCTTCAACACTTTGAGCGCCCACATTGCTGCTCGAGGTAACGAGCCCAACTGTCACCACTGCTGCGATTACTACCGTCGCGGTCCGAATCGGCCGAAGCAGTCCAGAGAGGGTCGAAGAGGTGACATGCATTGTGACTAGTCAATCACGCAGAGAGAAATGTTACAAACGCGTTTCAGTTTGCCTACAAATTCCCTCAGAATGACTTATTCCCGCCCGCTACTCCCAGAACCCGCCGCTCGCACAACCCGCCGCTCCCAGAACCCGCCGCTCTGTTATGCGCCTGACCCCCCATAGAGGGTCAGGCGCAAGACAAAGCGCTGGGTGAACGGCGCTAGGGCTAGGCAGCGCTGGGTGAACGGCGCTCGGGC
>JBAXCX010000053.1:0-18434 GCA_037141255.1 Actinomycetes bacterium
GGCAGTGGCAGTGGCAGTGGCAGTGGCAGTGGCAGTGGCAGTGGCAGGTGCAGGGGCAGGTGCAGGGGGCAGTGGTGTCTGTTCCTGTGGGGTGGTAGATGGCAGCGACAGGCCCGGTTCAGTCAGTCAGCCGCGCTCGCTGACCTTGCGCCAGACTGCTCTCGGCAAAAGGCGAAAGATGAAGAAGGGATACTTCAGAATGGGGGGGGCCCACACCACTTCGTGGCCACTCGCCAAGGCAGTGCTCAGAAGTTCAGCCACATTTTCGGGCGTTGTCGAAAATGGCGCTGCTTTCATTCCCGCAGTCATTTTGGTGTGCACAAACCCAGGCCGAATCACGATCACTTTGATGCCGCTACCAACCAAGCTGTCACCAAGCCCCTGTGCGAACGCATCAAGGCCAGCCTTCGTTGAGCCATAAACGAAGTTGTCTTTGCGCGCACGAAGCCCAGCAACTGAAGACATAAGAACCAACACGCCATGGCCCTGAGCTTTGAACCGCTCGGTCACCACCAAACTGGCTGATACGAGCCCGGCAAAGTTGATCTGCACTGCTGCTGCAGCGAATGCTGGGTCGGCCTCGAAAGCCTCTTGGCTTCCTAGAATTCCAGCGGGAGCGTAGACCAGATCGATATCGCCGAACTCCTCAAAGATGTCACCGATGACCTTGGGATGGCTTTCGATGTCCGTGCAGTCCCAGTGAACGATCTCTACTCTTTCGGCCCCTGCCGAGGTCAGTACCTGTGCAACGGACTCCATGCCGTCTTCAGGCCTGCCGGCAAGAATGACTGTTCGGCATCTGCCCTGAATGAGACGAAGGCACACTGCTTGGCCGATGTCTGAGCCACCTCCGAGTACTAGTACCGATTGCACTTCACCTAGTGCATCTCGCACGTCGTCCTCCGGTTCGGGCGCTGCTGCGCTTTCAGATTGCTGTGTTGGAACCACTGACAGTCGGGGAGCAGCGGTTGGTCAGACTATGACATTAGCCAGAATGAACGCACTGCCTGATGCAGTTCGCTGGTATCGGTCCGTTCAGGAGGTTTCCCCTACTCAACTGAGAGTGCTGACTCAACGAAATACTTGGCTGCGTTTGCGCAGTAACTTCTCAAGGGTGAGTACTCGGATGTTGATTGTTCTGGCTTTGATCTGTGGAATTGCGATACTTGTTGCCTTTGCCGTACAAGCAGCTCAGCTCATCTGAGTAGTCTGGTATCCGTGGATGACTTCAACGACCAAACACCAGAAATCGGCCAAGTCGACTCAAGCCCTGATGCGACAGGTTCGAGACAACAGTTTGATGTTGTTGTCATCGGAGGCGGACCGGGTGGATACGCAGCTGCGTTGTACGGGGCCTCGGCAGGACTCAACGTGGCGCTCGTCGAGATGGACAAAATCGGCGGCACCTGCTTGCACCGCGGATGCATTCCGGCCAAGGAACTTCTTGAGACTGCCGCAATAGTCCGAACCGTGAAACACGCTGGCGAGTTCGGCGTGATTGTTGAGCCGAAGGCGGTGGACTGGAGCATCACCTTGCAGCGAAAGCAAGAGGTGATCAACAAACTTGCTGGCGGCGTGGTCATGTTGCTCAAGAATCGTAAGGTCACGATGTTCAATGGCTTCGGATCACTCGGAGCAGACAAAGTTGTGAACATTGCCGGAGCAGACGGTGAGCACGCAGTCGTTACTGGGGATGCAATTATTCTCGCTCCAGGCTCAGTCCCGAGAGTGATCCCTGGATTCGAGCCCGACGGAACCATTGTGGTGACCTCTGATGAGTTCTTTCACCTGACACAGATTCCCCGACGGGCAGTCGTCATTGGCGGTGGAGCGATCGGCTGTGAGTTCGCATCGACGTTGGCCGACCTAGGCAGCAGCGTGACGATTCTAGAAGCCCTCCCCAAGGTGCTTCCTGGTTGTGATGACGACGTGACCCGAGTTGTTTTGCAGTCCTTTAAGAAGAAAGACATCACGGTACGCTCAGGGGTCGCTGTCACGGGGCACAGCCCGAATCCCGTTGGCGGAACCACCGTTTATTTCGGTGAAGGTGAAACCATCGACACCGATGTAGTCGTGGTCTCAGTCGGTCGGGTTCCCTACTCCTCGGGCCTGCTTACACCGGGAACCAACGTGCAGGTCACCGAACGTGGTCACCTAGACGTTGATGACCTTTGTCGTACCGCAGAGCCCTCAGTGTGGGCAATCGGCGATGCTATTGCGAGTCCGCAGTTGGCTCATGTGGCGTTTGCCGAAGGCATCCTGGCGATTAAAGACATCCTCGGGGAATCTCCGACACCGATCGATTACGGCAAGGTCCCTTGGGCGATTTATTGCCATCCCGAAGTAGCTTTTGCCGGTCACTCCGAAGCCTCAGCCAAGGCGGCGGGATACGAGGTCGTGGCGTCCAAACATCGATTTGCTGGTAACAGTCGAGCGCAGATTCTTGGAGAGACCGATGGCTTAGTCAAAATCATTGCAGAAAAGCGTTCGAACGGAACTGCCGGCACGGTGCTGGGAGTTCATATGGTTGGCCCGTGGGTCACGGAGCAACTTTCGGGTGGTTATTTGGCAGTGAACTGGGAAGCAACAGTGGATGAGGTTGCTGCATTGATTCAGCCGCACCCATCGCTGACGGAACTCTTTGGTGAATCGATGTTGGCGCTGACTGGCAGATCACTCCATGGCTAAATAGCAACGAGGTTGCTCAGGTCTTGCACGTAGCGAAATCAGCGCAGTCGAGGGTCTCACGGGATGCAATTGATGAACCGAGACTCCCTTGGATCAAGTGAATCACTACACAAGTTCAATACAAGTAAACTGTTCCTGATCTGCCGGATTCAACGGTGAGTCAGACAGTGAAGGGAACATCCTCTTATGCCCGATATCGTGATGCCACAACTTGGTGAGTCAGTTACCGAAGGCACTGTGACCCGATGGTTCAAACAAGTTGGAGAATCAATCGAGGCCGACGAACCACTGTTTGAGGTCTCTACCGACAAGGTAGACACCGAGGTACCTGCACCTTCCTCCGGTGTGGTGACCGAGATTCGCGTGCAGGAGGGTGACACCGTCGACGTCGGGACTGTGCTTGCAGTTGTTGGGGAGAGCTCCGCCGCTCCTGCGCCTGCACCAACGCCAGCGCCTGCGCCTGCACCAGCGCCTGCGCCTGCACCAGCTCCTGAACCAGCACCAGCCCCTGAACCAGCACCAGCACCAGCCCCAGCCCCAGCGCCAGCCCCAGCACCAGCACCAGCACCAGCACCAGCTCCCGTTGCGGCAGGCTCCGTCCCTGCTGCACCCGTGGCCGCGGGAGCTCTGCTCTCCCCGTTGGTTCGGCGACTCGTCGAGGAGCATCACCTTGATCCGGCAACTATTGCCGGTACTGGCGTGGGCGGCCGCATCACTCGCGAAGACGTCCTAGCTGTCATTGATTCTCAATCCGCTCAGCAAACGCCTGCTGCAACAACTGCAGCCCCATCCGTTAGGTCCGCTCCTTCTGAGCAAGCAACTCCTGCCGCAGCTTCGAAAACAGGGGTTGCGCCGATGGTTCCCGGCACAGGAGAACGCTTAGAGGACCTGAACAAGATTCGACGCATCACGGGCCAAGCGATGGTCGCCTCGAAGGCTGCAGCACCGCATGCCGTCACGATCGTGAAGGTTGACTTCGAGGGTGTGGATCGTGTTCGACATGCGCACCGCGAGCAGTTCCGCACTGATGAGGGCTTCTCGCTGACGTACCTGCCGTTCATCTCTCGAGCGGTCGTGGATGCATTGCACGAGTTTCCGCATATGAATGCCTCTATGGGTGAGGGTTCAGTCATCCTGCATGATGCGGTTCACTTATCTATCGCCGTTGACTTGAACTATCAGGGCCTGATCGCCCCCGTTGTACGTGATGCGCACGATAAGCGACTACGAGCAATCGCAAGTGATATTCATGACCTAGCACTCAAGGCACGAAACCGGCAGCTCGGCCCGGATGACATCTCTGGTGGCACGTTCACCCTGAGCAACTCAGGTAGTTACGGAACTTTCATCGTGATCCCAATTATCAATCAGCCGCAGGTGGCAATTCTCTCCACAGACGGAGTCTCTCGTCAGCCTGTGGTCGTGGTGGACTCATTTGGAATCGAGAGCATTGCCATCCACTCGGTGGGCAACTTGACTCTGTCTTGGGATCACCGAGCGTTTGACGGCGCCTATGCCGCAGCCTTCACTGAGCGAGTGAAAGAGATCCTTGAAACCCGAGACTGGGCTGCAGAGATCTGAGTGTCGTGACGTTGAGAATGACCGAATCTGACAGGGTGTGAACATGGTCTCCTCCTCTGTTGAGTCTGGATCGCTGCGTGGCCTGGGCGGGGGATTGAGAACCCGCTGGCTGGGAACAGTCCGGTATCAAGATGCGTGGGCACTTCAACGGAGCCTCCATGCCGGGTTGTCGCTGACAGGTGTTGATCGACTGTTAGTTCTGGAGCATCCGCACACTTTTACTTTGGGACGCAACGCCAACCCCGCCAATATCTTGATCGACCCTGCGCTGGTGCATGCCGAGGTGATTTCGGTGGATCGGGGAGGAGACGTGACCTATCACGGTCCAGGTCAGCTCGTGGCGTACCCGATCCTTCGACTTCCGCCGAAGGGGTGGGCCTTCGATCAGGGTGAAACAGAGCCTGTTGGGACACTGCCCGACACGCAGGCCTACATCTCGTTACTCGAGCAGGTACTGATCCAAACGATTGCAGATCTGGGGCTGGTTGGCGCAGGCCGTCATGAGGGTTTTCCAGGAGTATGGATCGAACCGAACTCTCAACGCGCAAGAAAAATTGCAGCCATTGGCGTGAGAATCGAACGGGGACGAACCTTGCACGGTATCGCGCTCAATGTGTTCCCTGATCTGGAGTATTTCTCGCATATCGTGCCCTGCGGGATTTCTGAATATGGCGTGACCTCGCTGGCTAATGAGGGCCTTCAGGTAAGCATGCACCAAGCGGTTGATGCCTTTGTGGCGAGGTTCGAACAGCAGTGGTGCCCGTCATGGAATGAGCGCTCCGATGTGGTGTGGCGGCAGCTAGAGACCGACCTGTCTCCGTTTAGTCGTGGTGCAGGACCGGGGGAACTTACCGATGGCTCAAACGCTGCACGGCCGAGTTCGAGCGGGGCACCGGCGAGCGGCACCTCGGTCAGATTGTTGGGGCGCCTCGCTGAAGCGGGGGTGGTAGAGGGCATCTCTATCGGGGATCGCAAACCTGATTGGATGCGTGCCAAGGTCAGACTTGGCAGCGATGTGCTCAAGCTGAAGCAGACGATTCGGGATCTGGATTTGGTAACGGTTTGCGAAGAGGCGGGCTGCCCAAACCTGACCGAGTGCTGGGCCGAAGGAACGGCCACCTTCATGGTTTGTGGGGAGCGTTGCACTCGCGCCTGCGGGTTCTGCCTTGTGGACACGCGTCACCCCGAACCGCTCGACGCGTCTGAGCCTCAGCGAGTGGCGCAGGCGGTTAAACGAATGGGTTTGGACTTTGCCGTCATCACGATGGTGGCCCGAGATGATCTGCCTGATGGGGGTGCCCAACATGTTGCCGACACCATCACTGCGATTCGGCTGACCTGCCCCGGTACACAAATCGAGGCTTTGATTTCTGATTGTAAAGGCGAACCCGATTCCCTTCAGCTGATCTTCGATGCTGCACCAGAGGTGCTGAATCACAACATCGAAACAGTGGCACGGCTGCAACGAGCAGCGCGCCCATCGGCGGGCTACGCGCGATCGCTCGCCGTGCTCGCTCGAGCCGTCGCAGCAGGCCTACAGGCCAAGTCAGGCTTAGTGTTGGGAATGGGGGAGGAGACTCATGAAGTCACGGCAACCTTGGCAGATCTTGCTGCTGTGGGAGTCTCGAGCGTGACCATTGGGCAGTATCTCAGGCCGACCTCGCACCACCTACCCGTCGCACGTTGGTGGACTCCCGAGGAGTTCAAGGAGTTCAAGGAGATCGGCGAAAGTTTCGGGATTGCGCATGTGGAGTCAAGTCCCTTCACCCGGTCGAGTTATCACGCAAAGAGCAGTGCGAAAGCTGCTGAACAGATGCTCGGATCAGGAGACCGGTAATGGGAATCGTCGCCAAGGGTGGTCAACAAAGTGTTCGGCAGCAGGCTGGCGGTCAGTCCGAGAATCCGAGACCTGACTATGCAACCGGAACCGTCTACCACGAAACGGTGATGGCCGATGGAACTCGAGTTTTTCATCATCAGGTGTTCGATCGCGGGCAGCTGCAGTCTTGGGTTCAGGACGCTGAGGCGGGACCGTGGGCCTTGGTTCGCAACGGTGACCCGTTCGATCTGTTCGCCAGCGAACTTGCTGGGCCCGATCAAGTTGAAGCTGTGCAGATTCGAATAGGCACTGAACTGCTCATGCTGCCTCCACTCGACGATACGAGCAGCGATCGGTGGAGGGAACTCCCCAAGATTCCAGATGCCACCGCCCGTTTGAAATTTGAACTGACGGGCAGTCCAGTGGGACCACTTGCACTCGAAGTGCAGTATCGAAATGGCGCACGAGAGGTCTGCGAAGTGGTTGAGGATTGGGTTGAATTGCAGCCAGATTCGCCGGCCTATGGGGCGCCAGAGATGCACGTGGTGATGACCTGGCGAAACTACTTGCGGATGCGCTCTGGTGAAGTCACAGCCCTAGAGGGCATCGAGGATGGTGGCTTGGTTGACGCTCGATGGACGCTACTTTTGCTGTTGCATGGCCTCCTGCAAGAACCGGCCTATGTAGATATCTACCGTGAGCTTCCAGCAGTCCCAGCCGAGCTTGGATGGTGGGGCGAAGTCGCCCCGTGGATTCCTAAGCGTGTGTCATTTTAGGACTGAGCGACTCGTACTTTTTCCTGCTGCGGCCTAAACTTGACCGACCGGTCAAGAACTTGGCCTGTAGCCCGCATGTAGGTAGCCAACTAGAGGAGTGCACTCATGTACGAGTGGTCCGAAGAGCAACAAATGGTTCAGCAAGCTGTCCGCGATTTTGTGGATAAAGAGATCCGGCCACACCGAGAAGAACTTGAGTTTGGCGACATGGCGCCCTACGACTTGTTGCGGAAATTGTTCAACACGTTTGGCATGAGTGACATGCAACGTTCCTCCTTCGCAAAACGCATTGCTGCAGAAAAAGCCGCTGCTGCCGGCGAGGTCGTTGAGAAAAACGCAGATGGCCCGCGAGACCCCAACAGCATTGCGTTCACGATGATCCCAATTATCGAACTCTGCCGCGTGTGTCCCGGCATGGTGACGGCCATGGGCGTGTCGATGGGCCTCACCGCTGCAGCAGTTATGGGTAAGGGAACCACAGCGCAGAAAGAGCGCTGGGCCCTCGATCTGCTGACCATGGACAAGGTTGGTGCTTGGGCGATTACTGAGCCCAATTCCGGGTCCGACGCCTTCGGTTCGATGATTTCTACCGCACGTGTGGACGGGGACGAGTTTGTTCTGAATGGTTCAAAGACCTTCATTACCAACGGCCCGCACGCAGACACGATTGTGTTTATTTGCAAGCTTGATGAGGGCAATCCGCCTGCTGAGCGCAAGATTGTTCAGTTCGTTCTTGACTCGGGCATGCCAGGACTCGAGCAGTCCAAGCCTTTGCGCAAGATGGGAATCCATTCTTCGCCAACGGGGCAGCTTTTCTTAAGCGATGTACGCGTTGGATTCGACCGGCTCCTCGGTGAGTCTCTCGAGGCCTACGAGGGCAAACGCGGCAAAGAAGCATCGAAGGCAACGTTCTCGATGGAGCGTGCTGGCGTGGCAGCGATGGCACTTGGGATTGTTGACCGTTGCTTAGAGCTCAGTCTGTCCTACGCCAACGAGCGTGTTCAGTTTGGTCAAGCCATCGGACAGTTCCAGTTGATTCAACTCAAGCTTGCGAAGATGGAAGTCGCCAGGATGAACCTGCAGAACTTGGTCTTTCGCTACATCGAGATGTCGGCAGCTGGAGTTGCTATGAGCTACGCAGAGGCATCTGCGGCCAAGTTGTATGCCGCTCAGGCCGCAACCGAGGTGGCCCTCGAAGCCGTTCAACTTTTCGGCGGTAACGGCTACATGGCCGAATATGAAGTTGAACAACTGGCGCGTGACGCCAAGGTGCTGCAGATCTATGCCGGCACGGACGAGATTCAGATTTCTGCCGTAGCAAGGTCGTTGCTCGCCGAGCAGGCCGGCAAGAACTGAGTTCTGCACCCAATTCTCTGTTTGGTCTGCTGAGTCGGGTACGGTCCCAAGGTGCTCGTAACCGAACCATTCGAAGAACTTGTTGACCGTATCGAGCGAGAGGCTCAGGAAGGGTTCTTTCACACCGGTGCCCAGATCGTTGTGATGCAGTCAGGAATCACCGTTTTAGATATGGCTGCAGGCCAGACTCATTTGCATTCTCCTTACGAGACCTCAACGTTGTCGGCCTTGTACTGCACGGCAAAGCCGTTGGTAGCAGTGGCCGTGTTGCGACTCATCGCCGAGGATGAGCTCAGCCTTGGGGACCGCCTCGGTGATGTGATCGACGGGTTAGGCACCCCTTGGATTGCCGATCGAACTATTGAACAGGTGCTCGGTCATACTGCTGGACTACACGTGGTGAACACCATCCTTGCCCGCATCTTGCCGGAGCGCAGTCGCGAAGGCTGGGTGTACGCATCCGAGCCGCCTGCTGGATGGAGGTTTGGGTCTGATTCTGCCTATTCCGAGTTTGGTGGGTGGTTCTTACTCGGCCGGGTCATTGAATCGCTGACCGATCAGTCCTTCGATTCCTATGTGCGCTCCGCAGTATTGGATCCTTATGGGGTTTCAGCAGATGACCTTGTGCTGCGGATCGAGTCAGAGCAGTACGACAGGTTCGCTTCGAGGATCTCGGCCACGTTGGATCTGACCATGGATCGGCCGATTCCGCTGCTGGCCGAGGTGGGCCCCGAAACGGTGGCTGAGTGGAACCCGGCATTTGGTGCCTACGGAACAATGGGTGCACTTGCAGCGTTTTATCAGGGCCTTCTTGGCGATTTGAGAGGAGCTGAGCGTGTGTTACCAGCGGAACTTCTGACGGACGCAGTGACGCCACGACTTCCGCTCTCGTTCGATGTCACGCTGGACCGTGATGCAGGCTTCGGCCTGGGGTTTATGGCTCCGTTGTCTTCACATTTCTTTGGTGAAGCTCCGAGCGATCAGGCATTTGGCCACGCAGGGCAGGGCGGAACCAGCTTTGCCATGGCTGACCCCGAACACGATCTGGTCCTTGCGGTTCTCTTCAACGCCGGCCTTGATGCCGACACGGCCCTGTCCTTCCGGAGAGTGCACCTCGTGGATGCGATTTACCGAAGTCTCGGCCTGATCTGAGCTGGACTGAGCTGGACTGAGCTGATCTGAGCTGGACTGAGCTGTGCTGCGCTGAACTGGGAGTGGCAGCCTGAACCACCTAGCCTAAGTGTGCTGTGATATCGCTGGAAATCGCTACCTTTCTTTTGCAATGGGCCACCGGTGGCTTGGCGTTTCTTTGGGTGACAACTCGTCGGCGGGTGGTCTCTATCGGGTACGGCTGGTTATTGCGCGGCACCTTCGGGGTCATTGCAGCGCTCGCGCTCTGGGTAGGCATGCGATACGGGTCAGTACCTCTGCGCGAACTTTCTTCCGCTGGGGTAGTCATTGCCTGTTGCGCAGTCGGTGCGGTGTCATGGTTCCGGAGATCTGCTGGAGTGTCGGGTCAGCGTGATCGCGTAGAACAGCGCTCAGCGCGGGTTGCTCAGATGACGGGCATTGATCGGGCTGAGCAGAAGTTCGATACATCAAAGAAAGAATTCCCACCCGCACTCGATTTGATTGCGCCAGCGATTGGACTTGTGGGCGTTGTGGCTGGCGGGGTCGCAGCGGGAAGCCCGATCTGGCTTTCGGTCGCTCGCATGGTGGTGGGCGCAGCCTTCCTTGGTTGTGTTTCAGACGCGATGTTGTTGGGTCACTGGTATCTCACTCAGCCGGGCCTGCCACGAGCGCCACTCCTTGAACTGGTGAAATACCTGGGCTTTATCTGGCCCGTTGAAGTGATTCTCTTGCTCATTGCACCCGGCATGTTCTCGGCTTTCGACGGCAGCATCGACGACGGGTACAACGGCATGCTGGGTTGGTTTTGGGCGGCCTGCGTGGTTACCACCATTGGGCTGGTCATTGTCACTCGGCTCGCGCTCAAGGAGCGGTACTACTCCGCCGTGATGGCGGCAACCGGGTTGTTGTACCTTGCCATCCTGACCGCATTTGGGACCGACCTGGTTGCCCGGGCGATCCTCTCAATGGCCTAATACCCACACCGAGTTTTCTCGCTTCGTCTTGCGCCTGACCCCCTATGGGGGGTCAGGCGCAAGACGAAACGCCGATTGTCGCGATCAGAGTTCTTCGGCCTGTTTGGCCAACTTCTTGTTGTGGCGGCCAATTGCGGTGGAGACCTGATTGTTGAGGCCTGCCCCCTTCGGCCAGCCGGCATAGTGGCTCAGAAAGACCACAATCTCTTCTAGGTCATCTGCACTCAGGTCGCCCTTGTCTAGGCAGGAGTCAAGCTGCACCTGGAGCGTGTCGGAGAGTCCATCGGCCACCATGAGGCCGATGAGCAACAGGCGCCGATCTCGAAGCGACAGGCCGGGGCGCTCCCAAATATCGCCGAACAAGTGCTCAAGGGTGTAGCCATAAAAGTCGCCGGGACCATCGCCCACCTCAAAGTTATAAATCTCCGACATCCGCTCAATGCCGCGTTTGCGTCGTGCAGCCCGAGCCTGCGACTCAGTGAGCTCCGTGTCGCCTGCATCGTTCGTCATGTCGTTCATCGGATGAGCTCCTTCAGTTGCGGGTGAAGTTGACAAAAATTCTGCTGAGGTCAGACAGTAACCAGACCCATGCGCATCAGCAGGAACCTGCGTGCCGCCTCATCACGGTAGTGCTGCTATCGACTGAGCAGAACCGCTTGGCTAACATCTTCCGATGCGTCTACATCTAGACAAGACATCCCCCGTGCGCTTCCAGAACTCGCGTTTTGCGATGCTCGCCGTTTTGTCTGTGGCAGCAGTGTTCCTTGCGGCATGTGACACCACCCCGCCGGCAGGGCCACCTAGCCCCGATCCGGTTCGAGCCATTGTGTACAAAGGCCTTGGAACCTGGTGGGATGTGTATGACTGGTCGCCAAGTTTTGTGAGCTCCCGAAATGCAGCAGCCCGCCCGCCGCTTGGTGTGGCTGACTTGGACCGGCTCGCTGCTGCAGGTGTTCAGACCCTGTACATTCAAACGGCAACGTTCCGCCTTGCAGGAGAGACGCTGCTGGACCGGTCGCTTCTTCGGCAGATTGTGGATCGCTGCCATGTCCTCGGCATCCGAGTCGTTGGCTGGTACCTGCCCGAGCTGAACGATGTGGGCTATGACCTTGACCGGTTCATCGAGATTGCCAGATTTGGATTTGACGGGCTTGGCATAGATATTGAGTCAACCGCCAATCCTGATGTGGCTGCACGGTCACAGAACCTGATCACCGAGTCGGTCTTTCTGCGAGGCGTGTTTCCACAACTTCCGATGGCTGCTATCCCGGTGAGTGCGGTCATCTGGGAGGAACTCAACCGTTCTTGGTGGCCGAACTTTCCCTATAGAGATCTCGCCCCGCTCTTTGATGCTTGGATGCCTATGGCTTACTGGTCGTATCGAACTCCGCAGTCTGGGTGGCTCGATCCCTACCGTTACGTATATGAGAGTGTGGTGAGGTTGCGCAGAGCAACGGGCAACCCGAACCTGCCAGTTCATCCCATAGGCGGAGAGGCCGCAAAGCTCACCGGCCCTGACTTGTTCTGGATGAATGCAGCAATGGTTGACTCGGGAGCGATTGGCGGAAGCATCTACGACGATGCCACTACCAACGCCGAGCTTTGGGGTGCGCTTGGGCTCTTTCGTCGTGAACTGGTGAAGTGAATCGCTGGGTCCAGCCGGGTACAAGGGTGGGTCTCGCTCACGACTGAGCGAGGGCCAGTTCAGTTCGGCACCAATCCACCATCTCTGCAACGCCAGCGTCAAGGGGGGTTGATGGCGACCATCCCAGAAGTTCCTGAGCGAGCGCTGAAGATCCGCCCGTGCGCTGCGCATCTCCCGCTGCTGCAGGCAGGTGATCCAAGCGAACGGGCTGCCCCAAAGCGTGGCCGACAAGGTCGATCAGTTCGGTCATTGAGGCCGTGGACTCATTCGCAATATTGCAGACGCTTCCGCTTGGAGCCGCAGAGAACAGTGCTGCCAGGTTTGCTTCAACAACGTCCTCAATATAGGTAAAGCTTCGACTCACGCTGCCGTCACCAAAGAGTGGAAACGGTTTGTCGGCAAGTGACAGGTCAATCATGCGCCGGAGCGCCATATCGGGCCGCTGACGGGGCCCATAGACGGTGAAGTAACGCAGCGAAACTGTTGGCACATCAAAGTTCTTTGCATACAGGCTGCACAAGTGTTCGGCAGCGAGTTTGGTCACTCCGTATGGGCTGACGGGTTGAGGCACCGCACGTTCAGTGGTCGGATAGGTTTCGGCGTTGCCATACACCGAAGAACTTGAGGCTGCCGCAAAGCGCGAAATGTTTGTGGACTTTGCTGCTTCGAGTAGTCGCTGGGTGGCCTCAATGTTGCGTTGCACGTAGATCTCAAATCCACTCGCCCAAGAGTCTCGAACTCCAGGTTGACCTGCAAGGTGAAGCACTGCGTCGATCCCGCTGAGCAAGGCATGTGGGTCGGCGGTCACCAAGTCTGCTTCGCTCAATTCGAAGTTCGGGTTACCCATCGCAGTGCGCAAGTTGGCTTTCTTGAGAGCGGGGTCGTAGTTATCCGTGAAGCAGTCCACCCCTCGGACTTGATGGCCATCGAGTAAGAGGCGCTCGGTGGTATGGCTTCCAATAAAGCCAGCGCAGCCGGTGACAAGAATGTGCATGAATCGCTTAGGTTACTTGGCAACGAAGTATTTGGCGCGTGGGTGATGACAGATCAGCGCCGAGGTGGTCTGCTCTGGCTGATACTGAAAGCTTGTTTCCTCGGTGCACTCAACACCAATACGGCTTGAGTCCAACAGTTGAGCAACCTTCTCGTTGTCTTCAAGATCAGGGCAAGCGGGGTAGCCCCAGGAGTAGCGGCCGCTGCGATACTTCTGACGGAACAGACCCGCTAGCGCAGTTGGAGTTGGACTACCAACAATGGGTTCGGGGTCTTGATCAGCAAAACCCCATTCCTCACGAATCCTCCAATGCCAAAACTCTGCGAGCGCCTCGGCCATCTCAACACCGAGTCCGTGCAGCAGCAGATACTCCTGATATCGGTCCTCGGCAAACAGTTCGGCTGCTCGTTCCGAAATCGCTGCACCCATAGTCACGATATGGAAGGCCGCGTAATCGGCCTCACCCGAATCGATTGGTCTAAAGAAATCCGAAATACACAGGAAGGGTTCAACTGACTGCCGTGGATAGTTGAATCGCATGAGTTCCTCGCTGCGAGTCTCATCTGACCAGACCACAAGGTCATTGCCGTCGGCGTTCACGGCATAGAACCCGTAGACCACCTGAGGAATCAGCAGGCCCTGTTCTTTGGCCTCGGCAAATTGCTCTCGAAGGGTCGGCCGGATTCGATCCTTGAACTGTTCATCAGTTTCTTTGCTGCCGTCGGGGAGTTTCTCCGGCCGAAATTGCCACTGATTGCGAAACAGTGCGGTCTCATTGATATAGGCCGCAATGTCATCAAGTGAGATTCCTTTGATGACTTTCGAGCCTAAGAAGGGCGGAACAAAGATCTCATTGTCCATCGTTGCTTCGGGGGATCGCACCGGAATATCTACAGCTTCAGATGGCTCGTCTGCGACTCGGTGCCGGTGAAGTTCTTTCTCTGTGGGAACCATGCCGTCATCTACATCAAGCTTGCCAACGCGGATCTCTCCAAGGCGGGCCATGACGCGCAGGCCCTCAAAGGCATCCTTGCCGTAAAAGAGTCGACCCTCGTAGACCTCTCGAAGATCTCGTTCCACATATGTTCGAGTCAATGCTGCGCCGCCGAGTAGCACCGGAATATTTTGCAGTCCCCTGCTATTCAACTCGTTCAGGTTGTCTCGCATAATGAGTGTGGACTTGACCAGTAGCCCCGACATGCCAATTGCATCGGCCTTGATTTCAAGGGCCTTATCGATCATCTCCGTTATCGAGATCTTGATGCCAAGGTTGTGCACCTCGTAGCCGTTGTTCGTCAGGATGATGTCGACCAGGTTTTTGCCAATGTCATGTACGTCACCCTTGACAGTTGCCAGCACGATCCTGCCCTTACCCGTCTCGCCCTCGGCCCGCTCCATCATCGGCTCCAGAAACGCCACGGCGGACTTCATGGTTTCTGCTGATTGCAACACGAAGGGCAACTGCATTTCGCCCGAGGCGAACAGTTCACCCACCACCTTCATGCCAGCGAGTAGCACGTCGTTGATGATTGCTAGTGGGGTGTACTCCTCGGCAAGAGCAGTCTCAAGATCTGGAATCAGTCCGTCCCTGTCGCCGTCGATGATTCGCTGCGAGAGGCGATGGTCAATTGTCCAGTCAGTGCGGTCCTCAAGAACCACAGCAGTGGTTTGCACGTCAGCAAAAATCTCGAGCAGCTTCATCAGCGGGTCGTATTTCTCGTCGCCGTCAGCAAGCAGGCCCTCAGTTCCGCGGCGATCCCAGATCAGATCCAGGCACACGTCACGTTGCTCTTGAGGGATGCGGCTCAGTGGCAAGATTTTGGCGGCATGCACAATTGCCGAGTCCAGCCCAGCTTTGGTGCACTCGGCTAGAAACACGCTGTTCAGCACGTGGCGGGCAGCAGGCTTGAGGCCGAAGCTCACGTTGGACAGGCCAAGCGTGGTTGTCACACCTGGAAGCTCTGTCTTGATTCTGCGAATCGCCTCAATCGTTGCAATGGCATCTCGCCGAAGATCGTCATCTCCGGTAGAGAGCGGAAACGTGAGCGCATCAAAGATCAGGTCCTGCGGTTCGAGTCCGTAGCGTCCAACAGCCAAGTCGTGGATTCGGTGCGCAACGCGCATCTTCCATTCAACATCTCGGGCTTGGCCTTCTTCATCAATGAGTAGGCAGATCACAGCCGCTCCGAACTCCTGCGCCAACTTAAAGACTCTGTCGGCTCGCGAGCCTTCCGTATCGGAATCTTCAAGGTTTGCAGAGTTGAGGATGGCTCGGCCCCCGAGCCAGCGCAGGCCGGCCTCGAGAACCTCGGGCTCAGTTGAATCAAGTACCAGCGGAACCGAGGCTTGCGTTGCAAAGCGCTGCGCAATCTCGTCCATATCGCCAGCACCGTCACGGCCCACATAGTCAACGCACACATCAATGATGTGCGAGCCCTCTTTGACCTGCTCTTTGGCCATAGCCACGCAGGTATCCCAGTCCGAATCGAGCATTGCTTCTTTGAATTTTTTCGATCCGTTCGCGTTGGTCCGTTCACCAATCAGCAGCAGATTGGTAGCAGAGTCATCCTCGCTTCCGAGTGTGACGGGGGAATAAATCGAGGCAACTCCATGCTCAAAAACCGGCGTCCGCTGCATGGGTTGCACGTCCTTGACTGCTTCGGCCAGTTGGCGAATGTACTCCGGTGTTGTGCCGCAGCACCCACCCACGATGGTGATACCGAATTCGGTAATGAAGCGTTTATGGAACTCAACGAACTGTTCTGCGGACAAGTCGTAGTGCATGTGTCCGTCGACAACCGAAGGCAGGCCAGCATTTGGTAGCACAGAGATCGGAATGCGCGAATGCTGCGAGAGGTGGCGAATGTGCTCGCTCATCTCTTCAGGCCCGGTGGCGCAATTCAGGCCAATCACATCGGGCTTCATGGCATCAAGGGCAACCAAAGCTGCACCGATTTCGGTTCCCGGCAACATCCGACCCGTCAACTCGATCGTGACCTGCACCTGAATAGGAACTTCTCGGCCTACCTCTCGCATGGCATCGCGGCAGCCGTTCATGCCTGCCTTGATTCCCAGAAGGTCAAACTGGGTTTCGAGCAGCAGAAGGTCAACGCCTCCTCGGATGAGTCCTCGAGATTGCTCAGCAATCTGATCACGCAATTCCTCGTAGCGAACGTGGCCGAGTGAGGCAAAGCGGGTGCCAGGCCCAATCGAGCCAGCCACAAATCGAGGCTTCTCGGGCGTCGAATAATCATCGGCGGCCTGTCGGGCAATACCTGCTGCCATCTCATTGAGTTCTTCGGTGCGATCCCCGAGGCCGTACTCGTTGAGCGTGGCGCGCATTCCGCCAAATGTGTTGGTCTCGATGATGTCTGCGCCAGCGTCAAGGTATTCGGTGTGCAACTGGCGGATCAGTGCCGGTCGAGATTCATTCAAAATCTCTGGGCAGCCGTCCAGTTCTTCGGAGCCGTAGTCATCAGGTTGCAGATCCTGCAATTGCAGCCAGGTTCCTGCTGCTCCATCAAAGACAAGGACTCGGTTCTGAACTGCTTCAAGATACGAAAAAGCCATGATGCAGATCAGATTACTTCTGACATTGCCCAAGTGCCTCATAGGGCGGCGGCCAAGGGCAATCCCTTCGGTAAGGTGGGAGTTCTTACGGAGGATTGCTAGCCATGAAGATCTACACAAGAAAAGGTGACGACGGCACTACGGGCCTGCTCTATGGCGGCCGTGTTCGCAAAGACGCCCCGGGGCCTACTGCATACGGCGATGTCGACGAAGCGCAGTCATCTATTGGACTAGCCCGGGCGCATTGTCGTTCCGGCGGCGAGTTAGACCAACTGCTCGTCTCGATTGAACGCGACTTATGGGTCCTGATGGCGGATCTTGCCACTGATGACCAAAACCGCGACAAGCTCACTGCGGGTGTCTCACTAGTGACCGAACAGATGGTGAAGCGACTCGAGGACCTGATCGACTCCTATGCGAGTCGCTTCGAGATGCCAACCGAGTTTGTGGTGCCTGGCGAGGATCGCGTTGCGGCGTTTCTTGACGTTGCGAGAACTGTCGTGCGTCGCGCTGAGCGACAGAGTCTGGCTGCTGCGTGCGAGGGCTCGCATGCACTTGAGTACCTGAATCGTCTCTCTGACTTGTTGTGGACCCTTGCCCGCTGGCAAGAAGGAGATTCCCTGATGGCCCGCAGCCCTGAAGCCCAACAGCCCTGAATTCCGAACCGCCTGTAGAGGAGACCAAACGTGTCTGATCCCGTAGCTGTCAAAATTGCAAAGACCATCCCAGGCAGTGCAACAGCACTAGCCGTCACAGCGTGTTCTGATCGACTCTCCAAAGTCGCTGGAGTTCGAAAAGCGGCGATGACGAGAGCCGGCTTTACTGGCGCAGTGGGACAGTGCTTGGTCCTGAATGACGGAGAGCTAACTCGGGTGATCCTGGGAGTCGGCCCCTCAGAGACTGCCGGTTCGGTGCAGTTGCGGACCGCCGCAGCGCTGTTTGCCCGATCGGTCAACTCGCATAGGAAAATCGCCTTTGAGTTTCCCGCTGCGGAGGATCTGCCGGGTCTTTATTTTGACGAAGGCGTGCGAGCCGTGACCGAGGGATTAATTCTTGGGGCCTACAGCTTTGATACCCACAAGACGAAGACTGGCGAGAGGACTCGCACCGACTCAGCCACGATTGCCGTTGGTGATCAGATTACTGCCGCACGGGTCGCCGCCGAAAGAGGACGTGCAACGGCGCATGCGGTTTGGTTTGCCAGAGATTTGGTCAACGAGCCGGGTGGCACGCTGACACCCAGCGTGTTTGCTGATCGGGCCGCGGCGCGAGCAACCGCAGCAGGCCTGACTGCAGAGATTCTGACCGAGAAAGAAATCGCAGCCGAGCGGCTGGGCGGCATCATTGCAGTGAATCTTGGTTCCGAGGAGCCGCCTCGTTTACTAAAGCTCACCTACGAGCCGCGAGCAGATCTGATGCGGGAGGAAGGCGAGGAATTCCCTACCGTTGCGCTCGTCGGCAAGGGAATCACCTTCGATTCAGGCGGGCTCTGGCTAAAATCTGCGGACTCAATGATGACTATGAAATGCGATATGGCTGGCGCTGCGGCAGTGATCTCAACCATGACGGCTTTGCCGGAGCTTGACGTAGCCGTTCGGGTGGTTTGCTTCACTCCAATGACCGACAACATGACAGGCGGTAATGCGCAGCGACCCGGCGATGTGTACACCGCTCGCAATGGCACCACGGTCGAGGTGCTCAACACCGATGCTGAGGGCCGTTTGGTTCTAGCTGAAGCACTCGTGCTTGCATCCGAGGAAGAACCTGACGCGATTATCGATCTTGCAACCCTGACCGGTGCGTGCATGGTGGCGCTCGGAAACAGCATTGCCGGCTTGATGGGCAACGACGAGAAGTTTTCTGAAAAGGTCAAGCAAGCAGCAGCTCGCGCCGGGGAGCG
>JBAXCX010000054.1:0-18290 GCA_037141255.1 Actinomycetes bacterium
GTTGGATCGGGGTCATTGACTTCAAAAAGTCGGTAATGAGTCTTTGGCGCTGACTCGTCTCCCCATTCAGCTACTTGTTTGGCAAAGCCGGCTTCGCCACCCTCCCAAAGGTCGGGAAACTGTGAAACGAGTTGATCAGCCCCAGAGGACTCCAACAGCAGCAAATACCGAACCCCAAAGTCTTGAGGGGCTGCAACTGCAGGACCAAAGTCTCGGTCCGAGGGCACCACGTACACATTTGGTCTTGGTGCAGCAGGCAGAACCCCAATTCCCGCCTGATCCATCAGAACAGTGCCAGGCTCGATATCTGCACGAGCGTCAATCTCTTCGGCCACTTGCTGACCCATGATGGTCATTGATCTTGTAGCAGTTACCGAATCGCCTTTGATTCCCCGCGACAGCGCATCTATGGCCTCGGTCTGATCGAACGAGGCGTACTGCTCAGTCTGGACAACATGCAAGGTCCAGAAAATTCCAGGCACGAGCGCAAGGAGGGCAAACCCCGTAACCCAGGCCGAACGCTTGGGTGTTTCCGAAGCAATGACCATGGCCAGAGCGGCAGCAAGCACCACTGCAATCACGGTGTAGCGCAACCATGGAAAGGTTGAGCCTTTCGCTGCGAAGAGCAACTGCAACGCCAGCGGTGACCCGAGTACTGCAAGCGCAACAGTTGCTCGCAGGCAGGTTCGACGTGTTCCCCACAGCGCCGTGACGGCCAGCACGACGAGTAGCGGTGAGGCCACTAACATCTGACGAATGAAGAACCATGCCCTGCCAGCCGAGGCTGCGTCACCAATGAGTTCAATATTCGACGCCGCTGATCGCGCAACAAGGGCACTGTTGCCGTAGGCAGAGGTGAATTGTGGGAAGGGCTCTCCAATGATTGCCCAAGAAGCAACAGCCCAAGCAACCATGGTCACCACTACTGGGAAGGCCAGAATTGTCAGATCAACCACAGTGTCCCAGCGGCGATTTATCGCCGAACGGGGGGTTACTCCCTGAGCCGCGGAGCGGTTCCAGGTAACAAGACCAACCACAGGCAACACTGCTGCAAACACTGCGGCAGTTTCATACCGGGTCAGGTATCCAGCAGCGATTGCCGAACCGACCACTACAAGAGACCTCGTGTCGTCGGTTTCAATCCACCGAGCTAGGTGACGAGTGGCTAAGACTAAAAAGAACAGCCAGCAGGCCTCGCTCATTCCATTCCCGCCGTGGGTCCAGATCAGCGGCTGCGCCGCAACAAGCAACACAGCCGCAATGCGGAACCACTGCTTCGTTCCAGATTCAACACCCCAGGCCAAGAGTTGACTGAGCGTGCCTGCCATAAACAGCGCTGACACCACAATCGCTGCCATACCCGAGCTGGTAAAGGGCAGCCAGAATGCCCGAAGGGCAATGAAGGGCAGTTGAAACATGGTGGGGAA
The DNA here is from genome assembly GCA_037141255.1 of Actinomycetes bacterium. Taxonomy (GTDB): domain Bacteria; phylum Actinomycetota; class Acidimicrobiia; order Acidimicrobiales; family Microtrichaceae; genus IMCC26207. The sequence goes on from JBAXCX010000054.1 coordinate 1,428, forward strand.
CGGACCCCAAATAAAGCCAAGGGCCTCTAGATGCGGGTCACGGCTAAAGAGCACCGACTGACCGCTACCCACTCGAGACAGCGCGTCGCCGGGGATCATTCCACCTACGCGTGCAGAGACATAGCCAATTGCTATAAACAGCGCAGTAAAGCCAACAAAGGTAATTCGTCGCTCGATACGACCGGTCTCAGGCGCAGCACGAAGGGTGCGGCCCAACTTGATGCGTTGGTCAGCAAGAATCTGCTCTGCCTCGATGACTGCAGGGTGCTGAGCGTCAACAACCAATTCTTGTGCAGCAGTTAGATCAGGGACCTGATAGCCGCCTGCGGCAGCTAGGTCGCCTAGCACTATCGAGATCTCGCTCAACCTGCGATCCGCTTGAAGTCCTGTTACAAAGAGCGAATCCACCGAGGCAGAAAGCTGCTGTTCGCGTTCACTGAGCAGGGTAGATAACGCTGCGGCGGCAGCCCGCGCCGAAGCAGCAGAGTCTGCAGTAACAGGTTCAAAGACTTGGCCTTCGGATTCGTTGAACACGGGGGTAAGAGACATCAGGTTGATCTAGGTCTCTTTACTCAGCTCTGACGGCGAAAGCGGCCCAGCCCAAGCGAGCGCGTTACTGGTCCTTCAGGTTCAGCTTGCACTGTTTCAGATTCGGGTTCACCTGCTGCGCTCGTGGTGACACCCGAGGCAATGCGATCCAACTCAGACACAATCTCACGCACCTCGGATCGCAACACACGCTGCAAGGTGGTGAGTTCGGCCATGACAGCAGCAAGTTCTTGCTGATGGCGGGCCACCATCGCCGCCACCTCGGCGGCAGTATGGGCAAGCTGATCCGCATCAACCACGGTGACTACGGCCTCTGGCGCCAAGTCCGACAGTTCGGTCGAGTCGGTCAGGTCGACAAGGTTGTCTCCCTCTTCAGTCTGTTCTACGTCTTCCATACTCTGTTCAATGTCTTCAACACTCTTGTGCATTGCAGCAGTCACGTTCTCGACTCCTCGCCTGTCGGTAGCCAACGATCAAAACGTACGCAGCAGGCCTGAACTCCACGTTGCCGGAATCTGACTTTGAGGTGAACCTCAAGCGCCGCGCCGGCCTCGACTTAGCGGAATCTCAGCCTCAGCCAGTAATAGCTACGCCAGCACCCGAGTCGGATCCAGCAAACTGAAGGGCCTCGGCATCATCCACGGTGCTCGTGCCGGCGGAAGCACCGCTCGATGAGCCAGAGCTTGGTAGCTGCGGTGGCGGCGGGCCAGCACTTGTCGTAGCTGATGTCCCTGGGTCCACCCGGCCGGAGCCCTCAAAGCGAATCGGAGTCTCCGAATCGTTATCCACGTTGAGTACAACGGTGTCAGTTACCCGGACAAAGCAAATGGTGTACTTGGTCACCCCTACGGGGGCCGTATCGGCCTCGGCGTAGCAACCCCAGGCTTCACCGGCGGGGTCTTGGCCCCGGAACACCTCAAGTTCAGCGCTCCCGTCGCCTGCGGCGGAACCATTTGGTGTGAGTCCCGAATATGCCCCGCAGTCCTCGGCAACCGTGAAACTGCTATCCGAGATGGACTTCTTACAGATATCAACAAACACCAATTGTCTTGACTCAAGACCAGACCAGCGCACCTGCACCAGTGCTACGGACTGCTCGGCTGTGACGGAAATCGAGTCGGGAGTGACACTGACAGAGGATTCTGCTGAGGCATTGCTGACGCCGAATAGCAGGGCCGCAGTCCCCAGCGACCAGATCAGCGCCCCGAACCCAACTCTGTTCAATCGCATTACTCAACTCCTCCATGAAAGACCAAGAGGGGCACGGCCGAAGCCATGCCCCTCGAGCCTGCAGAACTCAGACAGACGTTCTACATGTATAGATTCCAGAACCAATCAGGCTCCTGGGACCAACTTGCAAATACCGTTTGTCTGCTCAGCAGCAGGCACCCGGATGAATCCGGTTGCGCTGTAGATAGATGTGAGCTCTACATAGTTCGTCTTACCGGAGTAGTCATTGGCAATGTGTGAAGCAGCGGGCTTGCACAGGAACTCGGTGAGTTCCCGAACAGCACCAGCAGCACCGGTGTCAGCACCGGTGACCTCTGCAGAAGCAGCTGCTGCGGTTGCATCAGTCTTCTTGGTCACGTGGTAGATGAATCGCGTGATGGGGTAGGTGTTAGCAGCAATGGTTCCAGCAGTTGCGGCCTTGCCGTCCACGGTCCAGGACTGTGCAGTCTGACGCTTGTACGAGAATGCCTTGTACTCAGCAGCACTCATCCACCAGATCCCGTTATTTACCGAGATGTTGGCATCGGTCAAGAGTGGCTTGACGTCATTTTCGAATGGGTACGCTCCACCAGTCAAGGTCTTCTTGCAAGCACCGGAGTTAGCATCGAAACCAAGATAGGCATCGAATACAGCCTTGGTTCCTGAGGATGCATTCATTCCGACGGGATCAATGGTGCCGGCAGCTTGGCCGTCGATTGAGGACCAGTCAGTGATGCTGCAGTTGTAGATACCCTTAATCTGATCAGTGGTCAGGTTGCCAGGAGTCCGGTCACCGAAAGTAACCATGACCAAGCCGTCTTTGCCGTACGCCCAGAAGTTGAGTGCAGACTCACCCGAGGACTTTGGTCCACGTGAGGAGCGGGCATAGTCAACCTGAGAGTTCTTCAGTGCAGTAATTCCTGCGCCTGAGCCAGTTGGGTAGGTGCTAGCAAATACGTCATGATCCCAGTTGCCCTGAGTAGTCGTGGCAGTCTGAGCCACACCAGTCAAGCACTTACCGAGGTTGTAGGCTGCTGGCGAAGCCGCTGGCGAAGCGTTATCGGTATCACAACCATTTGCTTGGTTGTAGAGCACCTCTCCGCGCTGCATAAAGTTGTAAGTCGTGTCTGATCCAGTGCCGACAACACGGTCGTTTGCGTCATCCCAGCCCGAGGGCTCTGGTGAGGCGCTGACCATGGAAGTCATTGCTGTTCCTGACAACAGGGTTCCTGCTACGAGAGCAGCCCCAATGAGTGATTTCAGTTTCATAATCAATTCTCCTTAGAAGTTGTTAAAGAAATCTCAGACCGAGACGGTCTGACGACGACGGATGAGGACAAAGCCACCGAGGGCAGCGAGCGTGCCAACTACTGGCAACAAGATGGTGAGCGGAGCTTCTGGGATGGCGCCACTTGATACCGAGAAAGTGAATGCCTGCTCGGAATCATTGTCATTGTTCGAAACAACGTTGTCAGTGACACGGACATAGCAGGTGGTGTACTTGGTTACTCCAGCAGGAGCAGTGTCGCCCGCTGCAAAGCATCCCCATGATTCACCAGCTGGATCTTGGCCACGGAAGACCTCGAGTACTGAGCTGTTTGCTCCGCTGACGTTGCCGTTTGGAGTGATACCTGAGTAGGCACCACAGTCAGCAGCAACGTCAAATGATGGATCAGCTATTGACTTCTTGCAGATATCAACAAACACCAAAGTCTTGTTGCCAAGGCCAGTCCAGTTGACCGTGACGTTTGCCGTGGTCTGGTTTGGAGTAACCGTGACCGGGTTGGGGGTCACATTGGTTGTAGAAGCAGCACCTGCTGGCACGGCGATCGCTACAGCGGTCCCCATCACCAAAAGAAGTCCTGCTACTGACTTCATAATAAATCGAGCCTTCACTATGTACGCCTTTCAATGTCATTGACTCTCCACAGCAGAGCGCCATGAGTGACTATGCATGGAGAAATACCCAAGATCAAGACTTACGCACGAGTGTTTGTTACTTGTTCCCTAGTCGTTCACTTGCCCACCAAGGCGCGCCGAAATCAGAATAGGAGTCAAACACGAGATGTCCCCAAAGTAAACAATAGATAAATTTAAATTTAACTATTTATCCTGCTAGTAGGTAGTTGGAACCACCATAGAAATGTTGAAGAGCAGCAGAATTACTCCTAAGGCTACTGAACTACCAGCCACCAACAGCACGGCTCCCCAGCCGTACCTCTTTCGCAGGTCAAACCCCACCAGAACGCCTACTGCGATCAGCCCAATTCCAGTGAGCAACAGGACCGCTCCACCGATTCCGCGAACGTCATAGGTCTGAATAGGTGCAGTGTCTTCCTCAGAAACGGCACTAGGCACGGCGTCCTTTACTGCTGTTTCGACTGCATTCTCATTACTAGCCGACAAATCATCCGCAGCTGCAGTAACCACCACTCGCGAACCATCTAGCGGGCCGCCAGCACTCGAAACCAGAGTCAGTCGATTTGGCCCGGCGAATTCCAAGTACTTGACCTGATCACTTCCTACGGTGCGAACCTTTGTCACCTTGTACACGGTGACCTCGCCCGATCGACTGCGAAGGTAGATCGAATTTCCACCCTTCAGGTCTTTCAATTGGCCAAACGGCCCACCGAAACGAGTCTTGTGTCCTTGAATAACTGTGTTGCCAGAATCTCCGGGCTGTACGGAATCCAAACGGCGACCTGGACCACCCCGTAATTCGCTCGCAGACGCCCCCTCAACAACAACCTCATTTACTCCCAGCGCCGGTATCTGCAGCACAAAGGCAGCATCGCCAACTGCGAGTTCTTCGGTGGGGATCGCGAATTCTGCTGCTAGATGCCGTTGGTGCTCGGCATGCACTGCTGCGCCAATGACTGCATCGGCAGCAACTAAGACAACTAACGAGGCAATGACTGCAAGAATGATTCGACGCCTTTTCAGCGATGCGGCAGGGTCCGTGACCTCATCCTCCTGATCGGACTCAAGGGTCGACTCCTCTACAGAACTCGGTTCCGCTTCATCTGGATCTGGTCGCAGGTCAATAACGTCAGTCATGCAGAAATCAGTCCCGATCGTCTCATCAACGCTCTCACGCCCAAGAACATCAGGCCACCAAGGGCCAGAGTTGCTAATCGGTCAAAGCGCGGGTCCGAGCCCGGTAGGGGTAACGGCATGATTCGAGCAACCTTCACCGGCGGCAAACTCGCAGCGATACCACCCGTGGCAGTGTTTGCACTTTCAGTGGAGAGGTCTGCGCTACCCACGGTGGCGCTTGCTGATGAAGGAGTTGCCGAACTCGCCGAAAGAGGGCGGTTCGTCCCCGAAGTTGAACCAGACGAGGCGGATATCCCCGCAACCACGGGGACTACAGCCCCCGTAAACGGGTCCACTGCGGGCCCCTCATCGACAACAGGACTGCCATCGTAAGGAGTATCACACCAGAGGGTTTCGCCAAGCTCAGCCAAGGTTCCCGCAGGAGCAAACCGGGTGACGTCACTTGTGAGCACCGTCTTGAGTCCTGCAGCAGTGCAGTTGGAGCTGACGATTTTGTCAGCTGCGGAAAGGGCCCGCTTTACCAGTACATCGGGCACCTGTCCATCGCTCAGTTCCGCCGAACGCTGCCTTCCCACTGTTGACTGCCACCGAATAAGAGCCGCAACGGTGTTGGCCTCTACCCCGGTCAGGCCCGAATCCGGTGCATAGATTGAGTTCGCCCAAGACAATGGCCACCCGCCGGGCACGTTTTGCGTTGCCGCAAACAGAGGCGCACCCTCTCCAGCAGCCAAGGAAGTCGTTATGGCCGTGGGGGTGGGCGACAGCCATTCACCGGCACCGTTCTTCATCTGTGCCACATACAAGTCGGTGTTCAGATTTGCTTCGCCCGTGGCGTCAAAGGGTGGTTCTTCTGCCTCAGCTTGAATGGCTTGGGCTGCAGCAAGTGGTGTGGTCATGGTCATGGCACCACTCTCGGCGGGGACATCCACTGCGGCCGAAGCCGTCTTCCACTGCCGAATTACGCCAACTGCGTCGGGCAGACCCTGCTTGGCAGGTGCTCGAGTAAAGGGCCAAGTCGCATCGGGTGCTGGCTCTGGATTGAGGAATAGGCCGGCCGAACGAGTTGACCACTTGGCTGGCTGGGTAGTTCTGAGATAAGTACCAAGGGCAAGGTTCGGCATCCCAGCATCGCTTCGTAGTACTGCCGAGGCCGGACGAAGTGGCGAAACCATCGAAAGTCCGCCAGGTTGCAATTCGGCGAGTAGAGCTAAAAACCCGGGGTCTTGCCAATTGTTAACCGAGCTCTCTAGGAATACGTCGGCCAGATTTTCCGAGGTCAGTCGAAGGGGTCCCTCAAAGTCGCGGACCTTCAAACAATCCGGTGGCAGTTCATTCAACGGATCGTCCTCGATACTCTGCTCGACAAATTGACACAGGTCGATTCCCGTCGGGCGTGGCCCTGAAACCAGAAATGACATACCTACGGCTTGAATCGGAGCCTCAATCACTGACCGACCCGTAGCTTCCAGAGCCTTGGTCTCCGCCTCAGTAAATGGTGTACCACTCACGGCAATGTCTGCACCGCCTGTGATCAGCCGCTCTTTGGACTGTGCGTCGCCACCTGCAATCTGCCGTGCTGTCGTCGAGCCGGGAATATTCTTTACTGCGCCAAGCCAGGTAAGCGCCGGTGCAAGGGATTCGTGAGTGACTGCAACTCGCAACTCAACTGGTTCAGCCGGATCAGTTTGTGCTCCCGCTACAAACGGAGCAACGGCCCAGGCCAGAACCAACGCGGCGACGGCTGCAAGCATGCCCCGAGGCAGCAGACCGCTGCGAGCTCCAATTTTTTTGTTCTTCTTCATTGCCTGCCCTGCCTGCTGCATTGCGGTCGTATTACGGGTTACTACTTCTTTTGCCATGAGGTTCGAACTCCCTTCGACAGAAATACTCCGAGGCCTACTAACAGCGCTCCCTGAAGCAGAGTGAAGATCACTTCGCGGCCACCAGGACCGTTCGTTTGCACTGCGAGGATCTCGTCCGCTGCGGATTGATCAGCCGCTGCGGCCTCGGCGGCAGCTTTCGCTTGTGCTGCCACTACTTCCGCCGCTGCAGCAGCTGCCTTAGCTTGTTCGGGGGTGAGCACTGCTCCCGCTGCGCCTGCAATACCACCAGCCGCTCCTGCAGCCGCTCCAGCCACTCCGCCAGCACCCGCAGCACCCGCAGCACCGTTTGCTGCGATCGTTCCTCCGAGTACATCCGGCGGTGGAGGTGCACCAGCCAGATCAGTCGGGCGAGCCGGAGCGCCCGGAATTTGCTGCACCTTGTCCAGAGCCAGGTTTACGAGAACCGATGAGAGTCGGGAGTAACTCAGTTCTTCAACGTTGCGTTGCCCAGCGGTAACTGCGTAGTTCAGAAATGTTCCTAACACCTTGCCCTTGGCCGGATCGAATCCGGCGGTTTGGGCAATCACATAGGAATAGGTCGACGGGAAATAAGCGCCGGGGTCAGCGCCGTCATATCTCAAAGCGAATGTTCCATTCGCTCTGGCCTCAGCGTAGCCAAGCGCAATGGTTGCTCCTGCTGGGACTGGCTTCATATATACACCTGCGGCGTTCTCTACGCTTGCTACGGGTGAGGTCGCACCGTCAATAAAGGTAGTGATGGCCGTGGCAGCATCGACATAGGTAATCGTGTCCGGAGACAACTGAACAGTCTGAGCCACACCAGTTGAGGCTGTTGCTCCTGTTGCGCTGCCGATTCCCTGGGGCCAAGTTGAAACGGGACCACCCTCACGAAGGGGGATTGAGTTTTGATCAGGATCGTTATTTGCGACATAGGTCTTGAAGGCATTCCAGACATCACCCGCCACGTTTATGCAGTACTCGCTCAGCACAAAACTTGTGCCCGATCCATCATTTCGGACAACTGGGCGGATCTTTTTATCCGGCAACGCAACCCCGGGGTTTGTTGCTTGAATCGAAGGATCGTTCCACTTGATATCTGCCTCAGTAAAAATTCTGCAGGCATCGCGACGGCTCAGACTCAGGTCGCTAATGCGACCTCCCGGGCCAGTCAGATTGAACATCAGCGCTAAGGGTCCAGCCGAGACCGGCACGTAGACAAAGTCCTTACGAGAGGAACTGTTAATCAAGTTCTGTTCATCGGGCTGGTATTCGATATCCGATGCCCCAAAGTCCACAGTCCCGTTCAGATAATTAAGTCGTCCCTGTGTCGACCCGCCTGCCTGATAGTTGATTGCAATGTCATATTCGTTTGCAACGTCGCTCTTCCACTGCTCAATCTCGAGCGCAGCAAAGGATGATCCAGTTCCCGTCACGGTTGGCCCGGCTGCATGCGCGACGCCGGTACACAAAACCGAAACGGCAACGATCGCCGAAAGAGTTATTGCAGAAGCAGTCCGAATACTTGGAGTAACAAGCGCCCGCCGACGCACGAAGTTCATCCGAATTGCCCAGTCACATAATCGTATGTGCGAGGATCCGATGGATTCTCAAAGACTTGAGCCGTGGGTCCTGCCTCAACAATGCGCCCCGGGTCGCCAATTGACTCGACCAAAAAGAAGGCGCATTTATCGCTGACTCGTTGAGCCTGTTGCATGTTGTGCGTCACAATCACAATGGTGATCTCCTCGCAGAGTTCACGAATCGTCTGTTCAATGACCCGAGTCGAGATGGGGTCGAGTGCAGAACACGGCTCATCCATCAACAACACATCGGGGTGCACCGCTAGTGCACGAGCAATACACAGGCGTTGTTGTTGACCACCCGAGAGTGACATGCCGCCTTCGTTCAGGCGATCAGACACCTCTGCCCACAGGCCCGCCCGTCGCAGGCACTGTTCTACAAGGGCCTTGGGATCCTCGTTCGACATCCCCGATAGGCTCAAACCGGCCAGCACATTGTCAGCAATTGACATTGCCGGGAAGGGGTTTGGCTTCTGGAACACCATCCCAATTCGGGATCGAACCTCGGTCGGGCTCATCTCCTCGGAGTAGATGTCAACCCCGTCAAGTTCAATGGTGCCTGCAATGGCGGCAACGGGTACGAGTTCATGCATGCGGTTCAAAGACCGCAAGAAGGTCGACTTGCCACAGCCTGACGGCCCAATCAGAGCCGTGACCTCTCCTGGCTCCATTGACAGCGTGCAGCGCTCCAGAACTTTGCGCTTACCAAACCAGCAGGTGACGTCAGTTGCATCGATGCGAGAAGACGGATGCTGCTCTTCTGGGAGGATTTCACTGCTCACCACCTGACGGTTTGCCGCTGGGGTCTCGGCTGTTTGTGGGGATTGAATTGTGGTCATCGGGACCCTCCTCTTACTCTGGCTCCGCGTTCACCAATGACGCGGGCCAGAACGAACAAAATGAGCACAAGCAACACCAGAACCAAAGCGCCTGACCATGCTCGAGCAATCTGCGCCGGGTTGGGCTGGCGCAACAACTGATAGATGTACAACGGCAGATCCGCCTGGGGACCATTGAATGGGCTCCAGTTGATTGAAGAACTACCAAAAGCCGTCAGCAACACTGGGGCGGTCTCGCCCACCGCTCGGGCAACACCCAGAATCGATGCCGTGATCAGACCCGAACGAGCAGTCGGCAGCACTACTTGCATAACGCTGCGCCACTGAGGCGCTCCGAGTGCGAGCGCTGATTCACGCAGGCCATCGTCAATCGTTTTGAGCATCTCCTCCGCTGTGCGGGTAACAGTGGGGATCATCAGGATTGCGAGTGCTAGGCCGGCGGCTAGACCCGAGGGGCCTTGTCCCTGCAAAACCCAGACGGTGTAGATAAAGAGACCAGCCACGATAGAAGGAAGCCCGCTCATGGCATCAATAACAAAGCGAACAATTCCGGCCAGACGGCCACGAATCTCATGCAGGTAGACCGCAGTCAGAATTGCAATCGGGATACTGAGTACTGACGCGATCATCATTTGCTCGAGCGTTCCAACTATTGCGTGGAACACTCCCCCACCCTCATCGAGAGGCCCGACCTTGGACAAGTCCGAGGTCAAGTACTCAAAGTTCAGCCCCCCGATTCCCTTGACAACCACATACCCGAGCATCCAGAGCAGAACCGAAACTGCGATACCACCACTCGTCCAGACCAGTGTGGTGATAAGTCGGTCAGTGGCAACGATCGGGCTCTGGCTGTCTCGGGCAAGCAGATAGGTAGAGCCCAGAAACAACAACAGCGCCCAGATGGCAAAGGTGAGCGGCTGGGTCCAGTCAAACAACAGGCACATCACTGCGCTGCCAGTCAGACCGCTAGCTACAGCCAGCAGTAGTTCGACCCGTTCGGAGCGAACTAGCGCCCGAGGCCGAGACGGAACCTGCTCCTCGACTGGTTCTTGCACCGGTTCTTCTGGAACGGGGGTTTCATCTACGGGGCGTTCATCGAGAAGGCTCATGTGAACATCAACCTCAGGCTGCAATCTGGGTTCGGCGAACAATCGCACGGGCACCAAGGTTGACGATCAAGGTCATGGAAAACAGCGCTAGGCCTGCAGCGATCAAAGCCGAAATCTCTAGATCTTGGGCCTCGGGGAACTTGATTGCAATCAGCGAGGCAATAGAACCGCCCCCTTGTTCAAGCACATGCGGATTCGCTTGAACAGTGAACGCAATGATGAGTGCAACCGCAATGGTTTCTCCGAGTGCTCGCCCAAAGCCAAGCAGGACCGCACCCGTGATTCCAGCTTTCCCAAACGGAAGCAGCACTTCTTTGATCATTCCCCATCGCGAACCACCGAGCGCCAGTGCCGCTTCACATTGGGATCGAGGGCATTGCGCCATCACATCACGAGATACCGAGGTAATGATCGGCACGATCATTAAAGCAACCACGGTCCCGACGATAAAACTTGAACGAAGCAGCGGAGCGTCGGCTTCTGAGAGGCGAAAGAATGGAATCGCGCTGAGATGCAAATTCAACCAAGCAGCTACTCCCACGAGTGGGGCTTGAAGTGCAAAGAACCCCCACATACCAAAGATGATGCTGGGCATGGCAGCAAGCAGGTCAACCGAAGAGGTCAGGACGCGGCGAATCCTCGCCGGGGAATACTCGTTAATGAAGAGGGCCAACCCGATGGCTAAGGGAACCGCAACGATGAGCGAAACGGTCGCAATGATGATCGTTCCGATGAGCAATCCCAACACTCCAAAGTCACCGACTGTTGGGTTCCACACGCTGGTGGTAAAAAACGAGACCAAACCAGCTTTCTGTAGGGCCGGCACCGCCTTGATAGCCAAGAACAGCGCCGTACCGCCGATAATGAACAGACTGACTGCTGCTGCACTGGCGCATAACGTCCGAAAAATGCGGTCGCCGCGGGTCACGGTTCGCGCAATATCTCGAGGAACTTGTTCCTCGAGCGCCAGAAGGTCGGGGGTTGTCAGCGCCACGTTGTAAATGCTGGAACACCAAAGTGACGGGCGCCCCTACAAGCAGACAAACGTTTGGTGAACGAATCTGTACAGAAGGTGAACAAAGACCTTGCGAAAGGGGCTACGCCCAGTTATAAACGCTGGGTTAGGACCGCTCGCGGGTATCTCGCAATAACACCTCTTGAGCAATCGTTGCGAGATGCGCTCCATCGAGCGCAAATACATGGCCGAGGGCAAGTCCTCGGCCACCAACGAAGGTATGGCAAGTGAAGTCGTGGAGTTGCCACTGATCGGCCCGAAAGGGCCTATGAAACCAGATGGTGTGATCAAGCGAGGCCGTAAAGAGCACCTTGTGCAAGACATCGTCCGGTTCACGCCTGACGGGATGAGCTCGAACCACGGCATCAGTAGGAAGGTCATCAGACAGGTAGGCCAAGCCGCCAGCGTGAAGTGGGCCTGTTTCGGGTAGATCCTGCGTGACTTTAAGCCACGCTGCTGCACGACCGGACCCATCGCGGCCGCCCGCGGTGATCGCATCGCCTGGCACAAAGGCCCGCTCAAATACTGGGCTCCAGGAATCCTGTTCAAGATCTGATGGAAGAGGGATGTCTGTGGGAAGCGAGACCGTCTCGATATCATCAGAGCCCTCGAGGCGCTGAAAGCTTGCCTCGAGGTTCAAGATTGCTCCAACTGGCTGGCGAGCCACAACCCGCCGGGTAGCAAAAGACCGGCCATTGCGAATGCGATCCACCTCGTACCGAACTGGCTCGTTATGGTCACCTCTGCGAATAAAGTACGCGCGCAGCGAATGCACATGAAGGTCTTCGTCCTCAACTGTTCGAGTTGCAGCGCTCAGTGCCTGAGCAACAATTTGCCCGCCGTACAGTCCTCCCCATGGGTACTGAGGCCCAATACCAACAAAGGTGTCGGGTCCATGATCAGACAGTTCAAGAATAGTTCGTAGGTCCACAAGTTCTCCGGGGGTGACTGCTGCACGTACCTCATAGGAACGCACTCGGTACCTAGCATCATGGCAGTCTCGGCAGCCGTTCGTGACCTATACGGTATTCAGACAACCAAGAGATCCCCTACCGAGAGAGTTTCACTATGCCTGCTGTTGATGCAGAACTACTTCAAACCGCCGTTGGATGGACTCAGCAGGCAGGTGCGCTCACGCTGGAATGGTTCAATCATCCCGAACTTGCAATCGATGCCAAAGGAGATGGAACCCCAGTCACCCAAGCGGATCGGGCTGCGGAGCGTTTGCTACGAGAACTCATCTCGGATGCATTTCCTCTCGACGGGATCCAAGGAGAAGAAGAGGCAGCGCGTGTAGGCAGTTCTGGACGTGGCTGGGTGATCGACCCGATCGACGGGACCAAGGCCTTTACACACGGAGTTGGTACCTACTCAAATTTGTTGTACCTCGAGGACGAACACGGCCCAGCAATTGGCGTTATCAATCTTCCGGCACTCGGTGAAACAATCTATGCAGCCCGAGGTCTCGGATGTTTCATGAACGGCGTTCCGTGTCGAGTCTCTGCCCGCGACCAACTCGAGGGCAGCTACGTGGCATGCACCGAGTTTTATATGTGGACTGCCGAGATGTTCAGCAAAGTCTCTGCTGCAGGCGCACACCTTCGAACATGGGGGGATGCTTACGGCTACGCCCTCGTTGCAACTGGACGTATTGAGGCCATGATGGATCCTGCCTTTTCCTGGTGGGACATTGCTCCCCTTACCGTCATCATCCCCGAAGCTGGCGGTGTGCTGACAGCCAGAAATGGCTCTCGTTCCTTCAACATGGACGGAACCGACGACCGAAGCATTACGGGGGTCTACTCCGCAATTGCCTCAAACGGATTACTCCATGAACAAATCGTTGATCTGCTTCGCCCCTGAGGCAGACCAACTGCAACTAGGCAAGGATCAGATTGGCGTCCTCGTCAACAACGGAGATGCGCTCTCCCCAACCCGAAGCAGATGAGATCGACGATGCATATTGTGCTCGACGACGTGCAACAAGGCCCGTGTCTCCGCTCTCGCCCTCTGAGTACTGAGCTTGGATGCCATCTTTGAGCATGGCAAGTGCCTCGCTACGCATCTGGGAAACACGAGACTCGGTGACGCCCATAAATGCGGCTAGTTCACTAGAGGTGCGCTCCTCGATGAAGTACCCGACAACCACCATGCGATGACGCTCGGGCAGCAGATGCACCGCGTCACGAAGATACGCACGAAGCTCACGTGCTTCGAGTTCCTCAGAAGGTTCAACTGCTGAGCTGTCGCTCAGTATGTCAACCAGCGTGAGTTCCTCGTCGGGTGAGGTTCCAAGCAGGGAATCAAAGGCCAAAACCACCGAGCGGAACATACGGTCACGCAGACGATCAAGTTCTGCCCGCGAGATCCCAAGTTCTTTTGCCGTCTCGGCAAGCGATGGCGCACGTCCAAGGCGATTAGCTAGATCAAGTTCGGCCTGATCCAAGCTGCGCGCTAGGGCACGAACTGAACGAGGGGCCCAATCAGCTGCACGCACTGCGTCAATAATCGCTCCACGTATCCGTTGAGCAGCAAAGCGGTTAAAGGGAACGCCGCGTGATTCGTCGTAGCGTTTGGCGGCTTCAACCAACCCAAGTGCACCGGCGCGAGCAAGTTCTTCGCGCTCAACGTGCCGAGGGAAGTTGACTGCTACTTGAAACACCACATGACTTACTAGCGGCAAGTGTTCTTCAATCAGCGCCGTGATCTGCTGCTGAGTCAATGTTTCGCCCATGACTGAATCTCCTTCGTGCCGAACGTCGGCACAAGGGGTATCGGCGCAAAGGCGCGCGGAACTTTAGCGATTTTCCAAGAAATTCCCAGAAACTTTCTGACATGCCCGAAAACCAACGTAAAGTGGGGGCAATATCACTCTTGGTGAGATATATCGGCCGAACGGACCGAAACCTGAGCTTCTGACGAGGATTGTTATCCGTTTTGTGCGGCTAAAGACCCTTGCGAGCCTTCAAACACAGCAGCACGCACCCCACGGAGGGCTAACTCGACAAGTAATTCACTCGTAGCACCTAAAGCAGCGAGACCACTTGCGCCAGTAGCAGCGCCGCCAGCCGCAACCCAAAGTGCGGTAACTGCCGCTGTAGCAGCAGCGGCGACTGCGGGACGATCAAGAACCCCATAGACCACCCACTCACGTCGGCCATCTCGTTCCCCGCGAAGCTCTACTCGCACTGCTCCGATTCCACCCTCGGTGGGTGCAGGAAACCAAACAGGAAACGGAGCGAGCGCTCGATCGCGACGGGTAGCAGCGAGGCGTGCCGTCACCCGGATCACTTCTGGAAACGCAGGTACTAACAACAGCGGGTCAGCCAGAGCAGCTCGATAACAATCTCGCGCCCCGATGGGATCGGGAAACCAGCAGAGTTCGCGCCCAGAAAATCCTGGTCGCTTCACCCACGCACCATCACGCCAGTCCGTTGCGGTGCCTCGAAGTGCCCGCAAGCGTTGCGCAGCGCAAGCCGGTCCAGCTGCACCGTGGCGCGCGATGTGGATCTCATCCACTCGATCCAACAACTCGGATGCATGACTCGCCAATAAACAGGACAAGCCAGGTGCCAAAGCTGCACCAACCACCAAGGTTCGCCCGAGAGATTCAGCGAGTGGTCCCAACTCCAAAAGCTCTCTTACCTCATCGGCGTCATCAGTTGTGGTGATCACATCGCGGCCAGCCATAAGTTGTTCACGAGCAACTTCGAGTTGCTCACCGGCGGCACGAGCAACAATGACCGTCGTTACATCAGCATCAAGTCGAGCGCTGCCCGTTGCGTCGCTCAGCATCTGCACCTCATTGCCAAATGACTTGCGAAGCACCGTCAATCGGTCAGGTCGCCGACTCAACGTGGTAACACCCACTGTCTGCTCACGACCGAATGCTCTTGGGCCAAGCAGTTCACGGGTGATGCGGGCGCCAAGTATTCCAGCACCGATCACGGCGATTCTCTGAGCAGTCATCTGAGTTCTGGACCCTCGAGTTCACGCCACCCACCAGTAGACGGCGGGGTAGCATCGCCACCCAAAAAACGAACCACCATGCTGACTAGTAGCCCCAATCCCAGCGCTAGCACTGCTCGTTGAAGACCACGCATACTCTTCCTCCTCAGCGGTACCACTCAAACTGCGTGGGGCTAGCTGGAGTCGAACCAGCGACCTCACCCTTATCAGGGGTGCGCTCTAACCAACTGAGCTATAGCCCCTCTGCGATGTCAGATTCAATCAGAATCTCACAGAGACGGTCACACTAGCGGAGGTACTACTACTGGTTCGATTCGCGAACTGGCCGAGCCGTTTCCTCTTCAATGACCGAGATCCAAACCCCGCCGATGATGTCACTAATGAGATTGAAAATCAGCGTAGAAATCACCACCGCTGCCGCTAATCCAAGACACCACAGCAGGCTGACAAGACCAAACTGGCGAAAGATAAACTCCCCATCGAGAGACCAATCCTGAAGCGAGAGTGAGGAGTTCACAAAGTTTTCGATGCTGGCAATAGTTCCAGCGTTGCTTGCCACAGTCCACAAAATGACTGCCGCAATCATCAGCATGAACCACAGGCACAACGAAACCAAAATGGAAAGTTTCAGCATTGACCAAGGGTCCACGTGACGAACCAACCGACGTACTTTGCGTGCCTCAAAGCGTTGCCGGCGATATCCAAGCCGCCGATGATCTGACCCACTCTCAGCCGGAGTTGCGGCGGGATCCTGCTTCAGCGTTCGAGGTTTCTGCCCCTGGGAAGTATCAGTCACGGTCTCATCCTACCGAGGGTCGATCCTGCGGAAGGGATCTCCTCACCGATCGCTGCAGCCGTCGCGAAAGCGGTCACTCCAGCAACCATCACCGTCACATGAACGACCTCGGCACTGTCTTGGCGAAAGCTCACCAACCCAGCCCGCGCTGAAGCAATAACCTCCTCGGCACCTCGTTGGCCGCCAGCGACTCCTGCAAGCGCTGCAACATCTGCGACGGCGTCAGCCCTAGCTCGTTTGGCAGCGGCATCGCCGACCCGAACAAGTCCCAGCCCGCACACCACACACACGCTGCAGATCACCAAGATCAGAGGCAGAACCGATCCACGCTCTGATCTGGTCTCGACCAAAGGTGACCTTGACGTGATCACGAAGGAGCTTGTTGATCAGACTCAGTTTCGGGAGTTGTTTCAACCCCAATAACCAAACCCTCGTCAACAACAGCCTCGTCCTCATCAGAATCTGGACCAGTCAGGACTCGGGCAACAGCGGCAACTTTGCTGTCGTCGTCAAGATTCATCACTCGAACCCCTGAGGCTGTTCTGCCTTGCACTGAAATGCTCGAAACTTTGGTTCGAATCACCACTCCCCCGTCGTTAATCATCAACAGGTGATCATCTTCCCCGACCAAAAATCCGGTAACTACTCGCCCACGTGCGGCGTGCATGCGGTGGGCACGCACCCCGAGGCCACCACGACGCTGCCTCGTGAACTCTTCAATTTCAGTTCGCTTTCCGTACCCGGCATCCGTAATGGTCAGCAGTCGAAGCGGCAGTAAGGGTTCCGGATCCTCATCAGAGCCTGCTTCGCCCAGCACCGAGGCTGCAGCAATGGAATCGGCTCCAACTACAGAATCATCGGCCCGCAAGCGCATACCGCGTACACCGCTCGCTGTT
>JBAXCX010000055.1:0-18065 GCA_037141255.1 Actinomycetes bacterium
CTGTGAGCTTGGTTAATAACCGCGCTCCCGACCCCGAGAACTTTGCCGAGGTAGTTCGAGACTTGCAGAGCCCAGCAGCTCAATGACCGCCTGATATCGCAGCAGTGCGCCGTTGAGGTAATCAGGTGGGGCAGTGAGTCGGGCAGTGGGTCGGGTAATTGGTGGGGCAGTGGGCGGGCCTAGCCGAAGAGCAGTTCGTAGTTTGCGCCGGCACGCAGGTGATGCCCGCCGTCAATCGGCAGGTTGACCCCGGTGATCCAAGAGGATTCGGGTCCAGCTAAGAAGCGGACGGCCTCGGCAATGTCTTCTACCGTGCCAACGCGGGCAATCGGCATATTGGCGATGTAGTTGTCTAGTAGTGCGCCGCCAGCAGTGATGAACTCCATGAGTTCATCGTCAACGATGCCGGGTTGCACGCTATTGACCCTGATTCCGTCTACGCCAAGTTCATCCGCGGCGCTCTTGCAGAGCATGTCGATTCCGGCCTTTGATGCGCCGTAGGCCCACAAGAAGCGGTGCGGGAACGCTCCCGCCCCCGAAGACATTCCGATGATTGATCCACCGCCGTTGGCTCGCATTGCTGGAACGGCGCATTTGATTGAAAGCATGGTGCCGACCAGGTTGACATCAACGGTGGCGCGCAAGGCGTCTGCGTCGGCATCTGCAAATGGCCCCATGTGCATTGACCCGCCTGCGTTCGCAAACAAGATTGCTAGGCCGCCGGTTGGTTCGGCCGCGAAGGCCACAGCTGCGGCAATCTGCTCATCAACAGTTATATCTGCCGCAATATGGCGAATAGAACCACCCGGTCCCACTAGGGGAGTCAGAGTCTCAACTGCGGCGATCAGGCGCTCTTCGTTGCGACCGCAGATGGTGACATGCGCTCCATCTTCGACCATGCGAGTGGCGGCACCGAAGCCGATACCGCTACCTCCGCCGGTGACGAGCGCTGTTTTGCCGGTGATGCTGCTGGGACTTGTGGGGGACATCTGAGACTCCATTTCAGATAGTGCGCACGGACTTGGTGTGCGTAGACAGGTCGCAGATGGCCACTGCGAACACTAAGTATGCGTGATGCTGGGGTGGTGCTGTTCGCAGTGCCTTTCGCAGGGACTTGGCCAGGCCGGCTGTCTAGCTTTTTGGGGCACCTCGAGAGTCACACGGAAGACTTTCACCTGGGTAATCGGCTTCGTAGGCCAGTCCGATTTTTGTTGCCGTATTTGCCATTGACTCAGAGTTGACTCGTAAAATTCCCGTAAACGGTTCTTCGAGTTGCTCAACTAAAAACACAGTGCTGCCGAGTAGCAGGGCAAAAATCATTGCTAGAGGAATAAGGATTCGTCTGCTCATATCCGGTACAGCGAAGGAACTGACTGCTAGGACCACGCAGAGAACAGCGCCGATCATCAAAATCAGGGTGAGCAGCGGCAGGTGCGGCGCAGCGTCGTAGTTGCGGGAGTTTCTCGCCTCGGTCTGCAGACGGTTGAGCCCTACCAATTGACCGACTACCGGCGAGGGACCATCCAAGATTTTTGGAATTTCATGGTCAAAGGTTTGCTCCCAAGCGTCAACCTGCGGTGCGCTCTTCAAGGAACGCATTGCTGGCCAATCGAAGGCCACTACTGCTCGGGCGTAACACACTGATGCTGCCTGAAGCGGTTCCCCGCGACCATCGGGGAGGAGAGCGGCATTCTTGTACATCTGTTCGACTGCTCCGGCCTCGACGTTTGACTGTTGGTTTGCGCGCTGGAATGTCTGGGTTGACTGAGCGATGACAATCGCACCGAGAAAGACAGTCAGAGTGATGATGGGTGCAAGAATTGCTTCTACCTTGATTCCCTGAAAGTCGCCCTTGTAGTGCTTGCTGACGCGTGGCCGCACGAGAAAGACACCGATGAGAACCAGAGCGATGACCACAAAAAAGATCCAAACCATTCAGTGACGGTAAGACGGGGATTGTGGAGAAGGCAAAACGAATGCGGCCATTTCAAATTCGCTGACTTACAGACCTCAGGCTTCACTCTCATCAATTCATGTCGTCTTAGTAGCAATATATTTATTTGCTGGCAATGAAGTAAAAAGTTTTTAATATGTCGAGCACCGCTTTTTCTGCAAACATTGTTTCGTGGAGAATAAAGTTCCAGAACCAACTAATTCAGATACGGCCCATAGCGTCCTGCTGGCAGGCATTGCAATCCTGAACCTCCACGGGGAAGCCGAGCTCAGGGTGGTAGACGTTGCTCGCATTGCAGGAGTCTCTGTTGGCACAATTTATTCGCACTTTAATAGTCGAGACGGGTTAATTAAAGCTGTTCGAGTCGAGCAGTATCGAGAGTGTTTAAGCGGGGAACTCTCTGTGTTTAGCTCCTCGCTTGAGTCGGCGAACACGGTCGATGAAGTCCTAGCGGCGATGCTCTCGTTCTGTGGGTCCGATGGGAATGCGAGCGGCCTTGCGGCACGCTGGACGCGCGTTGAAGTACTGGGTTCAGCTCGGCGTAGGCCACAACTGGCCGCTGCCTTGGCGCAGGAGAACATGCTTCACATCGATCGCGGAGTGAAGAGCATTAAGTTGGTCCAACAGCGAGGCCTGATCGATGCGAAGGTTGACCCTCAAGCCCTCATGGCCCTGTTTGATTCATGGTCAACAGGCTCGGTCAACATGGACCTTCTCGCCGGCACACTGGCTGACCAGAAGCAATGGGTAGCACTGACTGACAAGGTTCTGCGATCTGCAGTGCTCAAGCGGTAGCAAGTGGAGTCCACCAAGGACTCCAAGAGCGCATGCATGTAAGGGCGCATGCATGCAAGAGCGCCTGCATGTACGAGCGCATGTAGTTAGGGCCGCATGGTGCCTTGACCCGAGACCAGCGGTAGGTCGAGTACTGACAGCAACCCAGGCTTGGCTGCACAGACTGCAGGAATAGCGTTGACGATTCGTCCGGCAGTTCCGACGAGTCCAGCAGTGTTGTGATCTCCGTCGTCGCCCATCATCTGCAAGTCCAAGGTGTAGTTGGGGTTACCAGTCACAATGACGCGGTAGCCGGAAAGCCCGGCAGGTTGTGGCCAGTCAGGTGCGATGTCATCGTGGAGCCGGGTGACATGTTCCAAGACAATCTTCGCCTCGCCGTTGACGATGCCCTGAACCTCAAAGCGGATACCGGCAGTGGTACCAACCTCAATGGCTCCAAAACCAAGGTCGAGGCGTTGTGTTGCGGGGACTCGTTCGTGTACCTCTCGCAGTTCGGTGACCTCAACGCCCAAACCTGCTGCAATGGCTTTGACCACCCCGCCCCATGCAAAACTCAAAACACCGGGCGTCAATAGCAGTGGCGTGTCGTCAAGTGACTGACCGAATCCCATCGTGCCAAAGAGCACCTCGGGCTGAGCGTAGGTGTCGTAGTTGACGATCTCCATGACTCGCACGGTGTCTACGTATTCGCAGGTACCTGTGAGCACAAGGGGCAAGAGGTCGTTGGCAAACCCGGGGTCAATGCCAGAGGTGAAGCAAGAGGTGCCGCCCTCAATGCAGGCATCCTCAAGGGGGCGACGCATGTCGAGAGCAAGGTGGCCAGGGTAGATCAGCGGAACCACCGAGGAACTCACCAGGTTCGTGCCACTGGCCAAAATGCGTGCCATGTCATTAATTGCCTCGGTGGGTCGCAAATCCGCAGTTGCGGTGTAACACACGCAGTCGGCACCCAGACTGAGCAATTCATCAACGTCATTGGTGGCCGCAACTCCAAGCGGCTCAATCCCCACAAGCTCACCGGCATCCTTGCCGACTTTGTCAGGGCTGTGAACCCAGAGTCCTACAAGCTCTAGATCAGGATGGTTCGCAATCAGGCGAGTGGCATGGTGGCCTACATTGCCGGTACTCCATTGGATGACGCGATAAGTCATGGTGTCCTTCTGATGGTTCGTCCAGCTTCGAGATGCCCCTCACTATCGCACGCGCACCGTTCATCGCGTCTGCAGCGCAAAATCGACACTATGTGTCGAAAAACCGCTCCAGACGCGCACGGGGAGGGGTCAGCCGATCGCGTTTCCATACATCCAGCCGAGCGGATCGCTGATCAGTTCGAGGCGTTCGCCGTCGGGCCCAAGAAAGTACAGCGAGGTTCCCGACTGATGGTCGTAGCTCACCCCGGCTTTGTCCAGTCGTTCACGGGCTGCTTCCCACTGAGCGGGCTCCATCGAGATGGCGATGTGATGCAGACCGCCTAGCACCTCTAAATACGGGCCGAGCTCGACTCCCGGAAGGTCAAAAAACGCAAGGTTATTGCCAAGGCCGATGTCGAAGAAGAAGTGAGTCGAGCCCCGATAGTCACGGTTCTCAAACATTTCGACTAGCGGAAACCCCAAGAGGCCATCATAAAATCTGACGGTCTGTTCCACATCGGAGGAAATCAGCGCCACGTGGTGAATGCCGCGGGCGCTCGTAGTTGGGCGTGAACCAGAGGCCTTGAGGTGCTGTGCGGCGATTGCTTCCCGACGTGCGGTGAACTCTTCGAGTTGCTCGCCTTGAAGACCATGGTATGTCATTCGTAGTCCCTTGCCTTTCGAAACTCCACTCCGGAGCCTGCGTCTCAACATGGCTAACTTGGCACCCGGCTCAGGCTAGAGGTTGCTCGGACCGGACAGTGTGCCGGCTACGCAATGTCACGGCGCTGCAGGCGGAGCAGGCCCATCGCGAGGAGCAAAACAGCGGCGGCCGTGAGGAGCGCAAACGGCGTGGGTGTGACGGCCACTCCGGGGAGTCGGGGCACGTGCGCAAATGGTGAGAGGTCCAAGACCCACTGAGGCAGGTTGAGTAGGGGGCCAAGTTCGGCCAGTAGAATGAAGCCAGCGAAGGCGACCCACCCCAGCATGGCCAGTCTCAGACGAATGCCAAAAAGGGCAACGGTGATGGCGCTCAGGACCCAAGCCGCTGGGAGTTGTGCCATCGAAGCGAGTACCAATCGGGCCAGTTCGTTCGCGTCTCCAACTTGCAAGGCACGGGTCAGACCGGCAGCGCCGCCAAGGGCTAGGAGCAGCGCCGCAGTGCCAAACATAGCAATCCAGATGTGACCCATCGCCCACCGAGTTCGGCTCACGGAAGTAGCAAGCACTGCTTCTGCTCGGCCCTCACGTTCCTCGGCTGCTAGCCGCATCACCACTTGAACTCCGAAAGCGCTTGCGATGATTCCAGTAAAGCTCAGCTCGATCGCCAAGAACGCGTCGATGAGCCCCTTTTCTCCACCCAGCTTGGTAATGAAATCACGAGCACTCGGGTTGTTGAGGAAGTCCCCGACGCTTGAGGCAATGCCACCAATCATCATGCCGAACAGGACAAAAGCAAGCAGCCACCCCGCAAAGGCGCCACGCTGCAGGCGCCAGGCCAGCGCCAGGGGGGATCGCAATCTTGCGGCGGCGATAGTTGGGCCAGCGCGAGTTTGCAGCAGACCGGCCCCAAGGTCTCTGCGATCAGCGAGTGCAAGGGCTCCCGTCGCGAGCGCCACCGAAAAACAAAGGCTCAGTACCAGCACAGACCACTGATTGCCTGCGAACGGACGGACCTGTTGGGCCCAGCCGATTGGAGAGATCCAGCTTGGCCAGCCCGGTCCGAGTGGCGACCCAAAGACCGAATCCCCAAGCGCTCGAAGCGCATACGAGCCAGCTAGGACTGCCGAGGCCAGAGCAGTGGCTGCTCGGGCGGTGCTCGACACCTGGGCACAGACCGCAGCGATGGCACCAAAGGCCAGTCCAGCTCCGGCCCATGACATCCCGAACGCGACAGACCCTGCAGCTGAAAGGCCAACGGCAGCCAACAAGCCTGCAGTCGCCAAGGCCAGCACCAGATTGGCCAAAAGGATCACAGCCATTGCTGAGCCCAGTGGGGCAAGGCGGCCGACCGCGGTTGCGCCGAGCAACTCCACCCGGCCGGACTCCTCCTCGGCGCGTGTATGGCGAGTCATCAAAATAATCGATAAGAGTGCTACGCAGACACCTCCAATCCCGCCCATTTTGATCATCGAGACTGCGCCTAGGGAAGCCGGGTCGTAGACCCTTCCGTAGATGGCAATGAGGGCTGAGGAGCTGTTGATTGCGCCCGCGGCGGCGCTCCTTGAGGCAATGGTGGGGTACAGATCGGCCGTTGCTTTGGCCGAAACGGCTGCAGTAACGGCGAATACCGAAATCCAAGCGGGCAGCAGAACTCTGTCTCGACGTAGGGCCAAGCGAAGCAAGCCGAGTGTGCCCGAGAATCCGCTCCCGGATCGGGTCATGGCGCCGTGTTGGTTTGTTCGTTGGTTTGTGCGTTGGTTTGTGCGTTGGTTTGTGCGTTGGTGGCAGTCTCGGTGAGGCTGCCGATTGCAGGGTCAGCGTAGAAGCGAAGGAAGAGTTCCTCAAGGGTTGGGGGTTGGCTGTTCAGACTGATGACACCCACCTGTGTGACCTGCCGCAGGACCTCGTCAAGGGCCGACTGCTCAACTTGGAGGTTTAGTTGAGTTGCTGCATGGTCTGCACCCGCCAACCCTCTCGGTAGGGACTCGATCTGCACGGCATGTACTCCAGGAATCTTTCCAAGGCCCTCGGGCGCAGGTCCAGCAAGCTGCAGACTCAGAAACGTGCGTGACAATTGGCGAAGTTCGGCTAACGCTCCCGTCTGCACCGTGCGCCCAGACCGGATGATGGTGACTCGTTCGCAGACGGCTTCCACCTCGGCCAAGATGTGACTAGAGAGCAGCACGGTGCGCCCCTGGTCAGTCTCCTCCATCAGGCAAGCCCGAAAACTCGCCTCCATGAGCGGGTCTAGACCCGAGGTTGGCTCGTCGAGCAGGAGCAGTTCAACGTCAGAGGCCAGCGCAGCTACAAGGGCTACCTTTTGCCGGTTTCCTTTGGAGTACGACCGCCCCTTTTTGGTGGGATCAAGTTGGAAGCGCTCGAGTAGGGAGGATCGTCGCTGCTGATTCAGTCCGCCTCGCATGCGGCCTAAGAGGTCAATGATCTCGCCGCCCGACAGATTCGGCCAGAGCGCCACGTCGCCCGGCACATAGGCCAGGCGTCGGTGCAGTTCAACGGCATGTTTGCGGGGGTCGGCACCGAGTAATTCGGCTGTGCCGCTGTCGGAGCGGGCGAGCCCAAGAAGGATCCGAAGGGTGGTGCTTTTGCCTGAGCCGTTGGGCCCGAGGAATCCGTGTACCTCACCGGTTTGCACGGTGAGGTCGAGTCCATCGAGAGCCCGTGTAGGTCCGAAAGTCTTGACCAACTCTCGTACCAGGATCGCAGGCATCTGTTGAGGCTAGTTGCTAGTTCGGGCCGCTACCCGCGGAAGTTGGCAGGGTAGTAGGAGTTGATTCGGTGCTCATCGAGGGAGGAGGAGCATCTGCTTCGCCGATCCGGTCAAGGGTGATCTTGGTGCCGAGGTAGTTCCAGATGAGTTGCTCGCCGCTGCGTTCACGCGTCACTTCAAGTGGTGTTCCGATGGGGCGAAGAACGTGTACTCCGTTTTCAAAGCTCGCCACCACGTTCACAGGTGTCGAGTAGTCGAACTCAGCCACGTCGTGCACGCCGTTTTTCTCAGTCCCGTCAGCGCGCATGTCGTGGACAATGCCTCCCGCCGTGATGGTCACTCGATCGCCACACTGCTCGATCCGCTGAAATGTGCTGAGAGCGTTGCTATCCGGGGGCAGGGGAACCCCATCCTTTTCGGCGGCCACGGCCTGCCACATTCCCCGCATGTCAGGTGCACCTTCAGCGAGGGGTTCTGTGCATGTGGCGAGCACCGGGTCCGGAAAGTTCTGGCCGTACCCGCCAGTGGGTGTGTAGGCCACGGGGATGTCAGAGGCCATGACTTCGGCTTGCGTAGCCTCGGTGTTGCCGCTCTCGGTGGTGGCAGGCGCACTGTCAGCCTCTCCACTGGAGCAAGCACTAGACCCTGCTGCTAGCAGTCCCAGTAGAAGCAGAATGGTAGTAAGTCTCGGCACCGCCTCATTGTTACTGCCGCTCGCGTCTGGAGCGCAAAATCGACACTATGTGTCGAAAAAGCGCCCCAGACGCGGGTGGACCGATCAATTCTTGACCTGTAATCCATCGAGTGCGACGAGTAGTCGACTCTGCAGCACTGCGAACCATTGGAAGACCACCCCGTGCAGTTTCTGCTCATCACTCGTCTGCGGTAAGCGGCCAAATGCAAGGTCGGCACCCCATTGGCTGTGCCACTGAATCGCAGAGGGGTCTAGGTCGGCTGCGTGAATCTTGCGAACCTGACCCTTGGCGATTTGATTAGCGGCCTCTGCCTCGGATTGCACCTGTTCTGGATCCTTGATGGGCAGCAGGTTCGGCGGGTCATCCCCAGTAGCGGATGCTTGAGCAGTCAGGTTGTTGACCAATTGTGTGGTCTCGACAAAGCTCAGCATTGCCACTCCTAGGCGACGCGAAACCTGAGCAGTCGGCCCTCGGAGCTTGAAGGTTTCCGGAGCGTCGATCGTTGCTTGGCTAGCTGATTCGCTGATGAGATCTGTCAGGTAGGGACTGCTGCTGTTGTCTAGACCCAGACTTTCGGCGTAGATGCGGTTCGAGGTGGCGGCGTAGTTGAGAAGGTCTACATAGGCATTGAGTAGGCCGACGGTGGCCTTCGTATCTGACATTGGCCGTATGCCCAAGTACTGCAATGTCTCGGCATCGGCTGTCATGTAGGTCTCTGCTTCAAATTGAGCCACCTCTAGAAACTGCGCAATCTCTACAAGTTCAGCGAACGTGGTCACGGCCTTGAGGCGATCCTGAACAACGTTGATTGAGGACAGTGCAAAATCTCCCCAGGCCAATGTGGCGCCAAGGGCTGGGAGCTGCGCAATCTTGGTCACCGGAAATTCTGCTGTGCGGCGAATCTCGGCGTTGATCAGGACTCGGGATTCCTCTGCCTCGAGCGCAACCTGAGCGGTGAGTTCAACGAGTGGTTTGTCGCTCTGGGCTGCGAAAGCGGCTGAGACTGTCTGTCGGCGTGCTGCTAGCGAAGCTTCGGCAGCGGCGGCAAAAGCTAGGACCGGATCCTTCTGAGCAAGTGCCGTTTCTGCAGCATCAATTAACTCTGCAACCGAAGGGGACTCTGCAAGTGCGGGTGACTCTGCAAGTGCGGGTGACTCTGCAACCGAGGGGGATTCTGCAAGTGCGGGTGGCTCGGCTGCCGTCGCAGGTGTGGTCGTGTCGGACTCAGATCCCGACGACTCAGAACCCAATGCCGGTTGCAGAGAATTCTGGACGGCTTGAGCTGAGAGGATGAGCCCTTCGCTGCGGGTCCTCAGGAGTTGCAGAATTCCTGAGTCGATCGGTCGAGGAGCGGCTACTGACTTCTCTAGGGCCTTCCCGGTCAGGATGGAGTAGGCCTCGGGGATACTCCTTACAGGGGTAACTGTGACGCCGAGCGACTTTCCTTGGTCGATGGTGTCCACAGCGAGTTTGGTGCTCGGGTCTACCGACACCTCGGAGCCAATCGGAATCAAGACCTGAGTGAACCCCGCTTCTGCTGCAGCTCGGATCTTGGCTGGGATGCCAGCCACACCGCCGACTGAACCATCGGGTAACACCGTGCCTGTCATCGTGATCGAATCCGAGATTGCAACGCCGGCGATTGCTGCAAGCGACCCAACGGTCATGAGGGCGCCAGCCGATGGCCCATCGATCTCTTCGTTGAGGGAGTACTGCAGTTGCCCGATACGTGGATCTATGCCCGACTCAAGTACTGCCTGAACGGCTGCCACCGAGGTAGCTGCAGTCCACATCGGTCCGGCCCCCTCGGCTTGAAGGCCGCGAAGGTCCACCGCAAGCGGACTGTCTGGATCGTCTGCAACTGCAGTGATCTCAACAGGCGTCACGCCGCTGACTATCTGGCCCTCTGAGGATGTGCCGTACCAGAGGGCTTGAACAGTCACTCGATGGTTTGACTTGCGCTTCGAGACTTCGAAGGTGACTACGCCAAGCAACAGCGCAGCTACAACGGCCGCGGCGGCCCATCGTGTCAGGCACTTTTGACAGACCGGCTTGCGACTCGCCATTGACTCAGAGGATAGTTGGTTTGTTGCTGCCACTGAGATTGCAATGAGGGCATCCTGGCATGCACAGTTGATCGCCAGCGGAAGCGGCTGTAGTAGCCTCACGCAACTTTACTATTCGCATGAAAGCCACCTACCGGAAGGTATCAACGAGATGCGCGTACCCCCAGCCAAGATCTATTTCCCCGAGAAGGATCGTCGGGAAATCCTGCGGCAGATCGATGAGTGCTTGCAGAGCGGGCAGTTAACCCTTGGGGCGATTGGTAAAGAACTTGAGGCTGAATTCGCCGTTGCGCACGCTTCGCCGCACGCCATTGCAGTGAGTTCGGGCACAAGCGCTCTAGAAATCCCTCTGCGGGTTCTGAACTGCGCCGGGAAAGAAGTGCTGGTGCAAGCGAACAGCTTTTTCGCCACCGCCGCTGCGGCAGTGTCCGCCGGGGCCCGAATTCGATTTATTGATTGCGATCCCGCCACCATGGCAATTGATCCAGCTGCTGTGGAAGCAGCAATTGGACCCGACACGGTGGGCGTGATCACCGTTCATATCGGAGGCTTTGTGGCCCCGAGCGTGCTCGAGTTGCAACGTATTTGCTCCGAGAACGGGCTCTGGTTGATGGAAGACGCTGCGCATGCGCATGGCAGTTCCCTAGATGGGCAAATGGCCGGAACCTTCGGTGTGGCTGGCTCCTTTTCGTTCTATCCAACCAAGGTGCTCGCCGGTGGTGAGGGCGGCATGATCGTGACCGCTGACGATGCCATTGCCGAAGAAGCGCTGGTGTACCGGGATCAGGGCAAGGCGTCATTTTTGACAAACGACCACACCCGACTTGGTTACAACTGGCGCATGAGTGAGCCACACGCTGCGATCACCTTGTCGCAACTGCGGCGCCTTGATGAGTTCGTAGCTCACCGTCGCCATATTGCTCATCGCTATGACGAAGCTCTTGCTGACGGCCCTGTCACCCCGTTGGTGATTCCCCCAAATTCGTTCTGCAACTATTACAAATACATAGCGTTTCTTCCCTCAAGTGCGGACCGCACAACGGTCAAGAAGCGGCTCCGAGGCGAGTATGAGATCGGATTGTCCGGAGAGGTGTACGAAGCGCCGCTGCATCTGCAGTCGGTGTTCGCTCCGTGGGCCGAAGGGTCACTGCCGGGGGCCGAAGAACTTTGTGCTCGCCATATCTGTTTGCCCGTTTCGGCAGTCATGACTGACGAGCAGGCCGACATGGTCGTGGACGCACTTCAGGCGGTACTTGTCCCGTGAGTTCTGTGGTTGCGGTTACGGGTGGTTCAGGCTTTATTGGAAACAATGTCGTTGATGCGCTCCTTGCGGAGGGCTACGAGGTTCGG
Source organism: Actinomycetes bacterium (assembly GCA_037141255.1). Lineage (GTDB taxonomy): Bacteria > Actinomycetota > Acidimicrobiia > Acidimicrobiales > Microtrichaceae > IMCC26207. The sequence continues at coordinate 11,382 of JBAXCX010000055.1, forward strand.
GTACTCGACACTCGCAAACCAAACCGAGATGATGTTGAGTTTCACGAGGTTGACATTCTTGACATTGACTCCCTGCTTCCTGCTGTTGAGGGCACGGAGGCAACATTTCACCTTGCAGCAATGGCTGACGTGAATGACGTGTTCGCAGCTCCTGCAGCAGCGGTTGCAGTCAATATCCAAGGCACGGTCAATGTTTTAGAGGCGAACCGACTCAGCGATGCTGGACGAGTGGTGCTTGCTTCTACCGTCTGGGTTTACGGCGCAACAACGCAAGACGTAGTTGACGAGCACACCTCGTTTAGTCCCGACACCGATCGACACCTGTACGTGACTACCAAGATTGCCGCTGAGTTTGCTTGTCGTGATTACCACACGCTCTATGGCCGGCCGTATACCGTGTTGCGTTACGGCATTCCATATGGGCCGCACATGCGCGAAAGCACGGTGATGTCTGCATTCTTCCGAAAAGCCTTGAGCGGCGAGTCAATCACGATCGATGGTGATGGCATGCAGTCCCGAAATTTTGTGTACGTAGAAGACTTGGCCCGCGCACATGTGCTCGCTCTGCGCCCAGAAGCCGAGAACCAGGTATTCAATTTGGATGGTCCAGGGGCAGTCACGATTCGCGAGGTGGCCGAACTCACGGCAAAGATGGTTGGCGATATTGAGGTGAGCTTTGGCCCATCCCGACCGGGCGATCTGGCTAATCGAACCGTGCTGAACACTGCCGGACGAGAGGTGTTGGGCTGGGTTCCCGAAGTCGACATCGTAGAAGGCATGCAGCGCTCGCTGGATTGGTACATTGCGAACCGCTCACCCCAAGCAGGCTGACTCATGACTCCTGCTACCGAGCCTCGTCGAATTGCAGTAGTGCCTGCTTACAACGAAGAGCCCACCGTTCGCGATGTTCTAGGCAAGCTCTACGGGTACGTAGATGAACTCGTTGTGGTCGACGACGGATCCACTGACCAGACCCGAGCCGAGATCAACCTTTTTCTGCCCGAGCATCCTGCAGCGCGCATGTTGGTGCACGAGGTCAATCAAGGGATGAGCGAGGCCTACTACCTAGCCTTTACTGATCTCCGCCGCCGCCTCAGCGAGGGCGAACTCCACGAGGATGACCTGATCTACACCGTGGATGCTGACGGCCAGCACGAACTCGCCGTTCTTGATGACCTCAGAACCACGGTGATCGAACAAGGCCTTGATGCGCTCATCGTGCGAAGAGACTTGTCCACCTATCCGCCTTATAAGCAGATCGGTAATTGGGTCATGAGTACCTGGGCCACGATGTGGTCCGGTGGGGTTCGCATGTATGACGTTGAGTCCGGGTATAGGATTTTCCGCCTTGGGGCGCTGGCTGAGGCCCTGAATTATTATCAGGGCTACAAGTACTCTGAGACGGTAGAAGTAGCAATCGTGATGGCCCGGTTGGGCTTTCGCATCAGTAACGACGTCTTGGTCCCGGTTCCGATTTTCCGCTCCCGGACGCGCATGAAAGATGTGGTAATCGACCTAGCGGCAATGGTTCTGGCAGCATTTCGGGTCACGCTGCGCAGGCCCAAGTCACACAAGGTGCCAAGCCTGCTACCACCTGTGCTGAAGTGTTCTGCGCTGCTGGGATTGGCGGTTGCGCCGTTCATTGTTCTCGGTCGAGTTCTGCAACGCCGCTCCTCGAACTAGCGAGCGTCAGCGGTGTAGCAAGTTCGTAGGTCGGCGAGTCGGCGAGTCAGCGGGTCAGCAGGTTGTGAGGTACGACTTGGTACCGAGTAAGCGGTCAACACGGACCGGCTTCAAACCTCGTTCGGCGAGCCCATCCAGTATGACCGGCAACGCATCGACGACCACCTGTCGGTTTGCACCGGAGATGCCGTCGAGGCCGTCGTGCAACAAGATGATTGATCCTGGGTGTACGCGCCTCAGAATTCGGCGAGCGACGAGGGCCCCGTCGGTAGTCGACCAGTCACCGGCTGAGACGTCCCATGTAATGGTTTGCATTCCGTCGCGGGCCACCTGCGCCGAGATAAACGGTGTGCGCTGACCGTGAGGAGGACGGTAGAAGCGAGGGCAGAGGCCTACCTGTGTCGAGATTGCTCGTTGAGTCCGATCGAGTTCTGGGTAGCGAGGATCAAGCCATCGCCAGTAGTCGTGATGGTACGAATGGTTCCCGACTAAGTGGCCTCGCTGAGCTAGCTCGCGGGCAACCTCAGGATGAGCGTCAACCGCTTTGCCCACCATAAAGAATGTGCCTCGCAGGCCTCGGCTCTCCAGAATCTGGGCCACCTGAAGTGAGTACGGGTCATTTGGGCCATCATCGAAGGTGAGCGCTACTTGGCCTTGGGCGCGATCGCCATTCGAGACCACGGGACCAAACCAAGATAACTGCGGGTCATTTGCGGCAGTCCAAGCCATCAATGCGAGTGCTCCGCAGACGGCAAGGCCTAGCAAGAGTCGCTGCAGCTTGTGCCGGGACTGCGCTGCGGCTGGCGCATCGCGATTGCCGAGCCTGCTCACTGCTCGGGCAACTACCGGCACAGCGCTGATTGCCACAGCTACCCACAGCGTCCAACGAGCCTCGGGTGCGAACCACTGAAGCCCCAAAATCGTGAGCGCAGCTGCAATCAGGCCGGCAATCCAGTCGAACTGAGTCCGCTCTCCCCAGCCCAACGGGGCACCCGCAGCCAAGCCCACCCCGGCTCCAAGGATGAGGGCAATAATGGCTGTTGCAAGGCCTGCAGGCGTGACGGTATACAGCACCGCCGCAAGGGCTACTAGGCCAACGCCAAGTGTTCCCAGCAGAAGTCCTGTGGCTACGTACCGTCGAAAGATCGCAGTCAGGAGCGCAGCAAGAGAGATCGCAGCAGCGGTGGTTACGAGTTCGCGCAATGTTGGGGGAGTGCCCAGAACCAGAATGGGCATACACACCGCACCAAGGCCGTAACCTGTGCAAACCATGCTGAATCGAGCTTGTGGCCGGGCAGTCTCCGTGGGCAGTGCGTCTGTGGGTTCGGTTGAGTCACTGCCCACGTGTGCCTGTCCTTTCTAGGGAAGATGTCCTAACTCGCATGATCGACGCAGTAACCCAAGCAAGTTCCGGAGAAGACTCCAAGCTAGTAACTACTGCGCTGACCGAGACTAGAGGTAGTGCCTGCATGCCAAGCCCTAGGTGGCTGGAACAATTTGGGCTCGCAACCTTGGTGGTGGTGTCGGCTGCGTGGCTTGTGGGCCTGGTGTTGATTCTGCTGCGGCCGGTGTTCATCAGCCACGACTCACTCAGCAACAACGTTCATGTGTGGTGGATCTCTCAGCAAATCTGGGGTGGAAGCGGCCTACCCATGCACATCGGGGTGCTGGCAAACGGTCAAGCGTTGACCTTTCCCTACGCATCAATCCCGTGGTTGAGCGCGGCGCTTGTCTGGCCGCTTCTGGGCGATCGGGCCGTGAGTTTGTGGTTGGTCATTGGCTTGGTTTCAACGATTGGTGCCACCTTTTGGACCTTTCCCTCGCTACGTAAAGCTTGGTGGGCGGTGGCGGTTCTAGCCAACCCAGCCCTGGTCATCTCACCGTTCCTTGGTCAACTGCCGTTTCTTTGGTCGATCGCGTGTTTCACCTTTGCGATGGGCATGTGGAGGCGCGGCAAAGTGCTTGCAGCAGTGGTTCTAGCTAGCGCTGCACAAATCATGCATCCAGCCGTCACCCTGCCGATAGCGGTGGTGGTCATCGCAGTTTGGCTTCCCTTCGAACAACCCCAGCGGCGTAGGCCGCTCATCGGGTGGTGGCTGCTGACGGTGGCGATCTGCCTGCCCGCTGTCTGGGCGGTCTTTCAGTCTCCGGTGATTGCAGAGACCACACCGCTGGTTCAGATGGCAGCTTTGCTGCAGACAGTCTCGGTGCGCCTGCTTGTGGTGTTGATTCCCATGATGATGGTGGGGCTGCAGTATCAGAAGCGGCTCAGAGTTTTGCCTTGGGTTCCCGCTCTGCTGAGCCTGATCTTTGTTGCAGCGCAGATTCCGATGTACCAACCCTTTGGCATGGACTTTGCTTGGGGTGCACTCCGCCGAGATGCGGCCCCGAGCGCGGATGCTTTTGCCGAGTCAGGGCAAGTCACCAGTGGCGACACGTATCGGGTCCTGAGTGGATTTGATGGCAAGTACGCGTTGTACGCCGTGGCTCGCAACGGGGGCGTGTTGGACGCAGAGTTCTTCCCCGAGGGGTTGCATCGAGGCGCGTTTGCTTCGCTTTCTGACTACTCGGCGTTCTTACGTACTCGCAGCGTTGAGCACGTAGTGGCATTTCCTAGTTATGGGCTGAAATACCGCCGATCAAACGAACCTGAAACTCTAAAGCGGATGGTGGCAGCCGGTTGTGTAGACGGCGTAGGGGTAACTCGAGTGCCAGGCGGGTCTGATTGGGCCTTGTACAACGTAGAAATCGGTTGTTGATCCTGAGTACTCTCGCGTCTGGAGCGCAAAATCGACAGTATGTGTCGAAAAACCGCTCCGGACGCGAAGCGGTGAGACCATGCGTGGAAGACTGAGATGATGTCAGTACGCGTTACGGAATTAGCCGAGGTAGGCGTCACCGTCCTGTCGCGATGGATTTTCAATTGTTACCTCGTGCACGACGGGGGAGATGGCCGGGCGCTCATCGTTGATCCGGGTTTGCCCTCGACTACTGCTGCTGCGATTGCGATGATTCAGGCGGCAGGTGGGCCAGCCCCGGTGGTGGTTGCCACGCACGGTCATGTTGACCATGTGGGTGGCCTGCCAGACCTGCATGCGTTCGGGGCACAGGTTTGTCTGCCTCGACGGATTAGGGACTACCTCGCAGGCGAGACTCCACGCGGCCCGGGACTACCCGAGATAGCCAAAGTTCGATCGATTCTGCGGGAGCAGCCCTGGGACTTTGGTTCGGTTTTCGAGATCGCCCGAACGGGTCGCCATACTGGGGTGGGTGGGGGAACAGCACGGTTCCCGAACGGTGCAGACCATTGGCTCGCTCACGGCGATGAAGTTCCCGGCGCACCTGCTTGGCAGGTGATTCAAGTGCCCGGTCACACTGACGATTCTTTGGCGCTCTGGAACCCAACAACTGGGGTGCTGCTCTCGGGCGACGCAGTGCTGTCTCGAAAAGGCAGGGCCTGGTTTACGCCCGAGGTATGCGACCCCGAGTCGGCAGCGCTCACAGAGGAGCATCTACGAATGCTGCCTGTTGGTCACCTGCTTCCAGGTCATGGTCAACCGGTGGTGGGTAACGGCCTGATGGATCGGGCGCTGTCTCCTCAGCAGCGTCCCTAAAGCAGCATTGCTAGTCAAGCCGATGGTTGACCCTCATGGATTCGTTCGGTACTCTCCGAAGACTTCCTTATAGATGGGCGATCACCTTATGCGGCGGGATTTAGCGGGACTGAATAAGAAACGCGATCAGGGCGGAATCCTTCGCCCTGCGAAGGCTCTCATGGCGGTTGCCGTCGTGATTGCGGCTGCCGCAACAGCCTGCACCCCGGCAGCCCCAAGCGGCCCATTCGCTGTCCCAGCCGCACCATGCGCCGATGTAGTGCTCGTCACTGCACGTGGAAGCTCACAAGATGTTGCAAGCTGGGAGGCTGTCTCAATCAACCGGAACTTCCGCAAGCAATTGGCTATCGTTGCGCCGGGTCGCAGCCTTCGTATCTTGGAACTTGGCGATCTCAACGGTGACGCTGTACTCGACTCTGGCGGCTACCCAGCAGTCGGTTTTGACCGGGTTGTTGGCGTGGACACAAGAGCGGCCAGCCCCGAGGATTATGCGATCCTCGGTGGCTATAACGAGTCACGCCGAGTTGGCGCAGCAGAAGCAGTTTCGGTATTTGAGCAGATTGCAGCAAGTTGCCCCAACAGCAGGTTGGCCGCGGTGGGTACCTCGATGGGTGCTGACTCAATCGCTCTGGGCCTTCGTCAGGTTTCGGAGGCGACCCAAGGGCGGATCGATACGCTTCAGTTGTTTGGCGATCCTAGATTCACCCGGGGGCCTTGGGCGCGAGCAGACAGAGTGCAGGTTCCTTCAGGTCACGGACTTTTGGGCCCGAGAGTTCCTTACGTTCCGGCGGGGCTTGTGAGCCGAACTGTGAGTTGGTGTGGCGAGTTCGACGGCACATGTTCTGGGGTCTGGCCGCTCAGCATTTTCCAGGTCATCGCCGACTGCAGTGAGCTGCGACAGTTTGCTTGGTGTTCAAGACGTCATGTCGATTACAACTACTGGGCGCACGAACCAGCGATGCGTGAAGCCGCCGCCCAAGTCGCGCTCCGAGCAGGGTGGATAACCGCAGCACCCTGAGCGACCACCGGTATTCGTTGAATGCCCCGCGGTATGGCTAGGGATCTGTTCCGATCTGTTCAATGAGATCTGATCAATACCGAATGCAGACAAAAAGAAAGACCGGCTGACACCCAAGGTGCCAGCCGGTCCTCTTTAAAGATCGATTTCGGTTACGCAGGTGCGTTGAGGACGATCGAGATCCCGCTGTAGTTGCTCGATAGGATCCGCCCGTCGAATGACAGGATGCCAGTAAGCGGTGTGCCGTTGAACGAACCGCTGACTACCTCGCAGGCCACGCTCCCGACGAAGGACTGCACTCCAAATCCCAGGGAGGTCAGGTTGACTGTCCCGTTAAAGGTTGTGCCAGAGAAGATCACATTTGCGCTT
>JBAXCX010000056.1:0-18028 GCA_037141255.1 Actinomycetes bacterium
CTGGCGCCTTCTTAGCTGGTGCCTTGCGTGCTGGCGCCTTCTTAGCTGGTGCCTTCTTTGCTGCTTTTTTCACTGCCACTTGTGCCTCCTCGGCCGGCTCCTTGGGGAGCAATGGTTGTTTTGTGCTGCCCCTGGAACCGCCACGCGAACCCGAAGGTCGTTGCGGCGGCTTCTGGGACTGCGAGCCGACCTCGAGTTGTTCGAAGCCGGGAAGTGCAAGGTCGATACCACGTCGTGGCGTATCGAATCCCTGCACGATAAAAGAGCGAACCTCTCCCATGACCAAGATCTCCTTGGCACTTCGGGGGGCCGGTTCGCCCATGGACTTGAGTGAGATGTAGCAACGAGCTCCCTCCACGTCGACGTATGCGCCGTGCGAGGAGAAGTCGGTAACAGTTGCCGTCACGATTGCCCCCACTTGGCAGGCGGTGACGAATTTCAAAAAGTTCCCCGGGGTGTTAATCGGGGTGGAGGCCTTATTTCGAGACCTTGCCGGAGCCGTATTCTGACCAAGGTCGGCCAAGGTGGCCTTGGATGCTGCCTTCTTGGTCGCGTTAGCTTGGCCGGTTGCCGGAGCCGCTCCCTTTGAACTAGCTGAAGGCCTCTTGCGTGCTGCCGTTCCTGCAGCCCTTCCTGCAGCCGTCGACTGACTCGCTGCCTGACGGGTTGCCGAAGGAGCGGATTTCGTTTTTGCAGAACTCCCTGAGTTTGGTGGTGCGCTGTCATCGCGCTGCTTGTCTCGGACGGCTCGCCGACTCACGGGGCCGCGAACGGGAACCCGAGGCACGAAAACCCATCCCACTCCTGGAACGGGCTTGCCTCCCCAGAGCCGTCCGTCAGAGAACAGCCAGTCGTAGGTTGCATGGAACTCTTGGAACGAATCGTTTGACAATATGGTGGCGCCAGAGCGTTCAGCTATTTGCAAAACAAATGCGTCGCCGCGACCAACTGCACCAGCCGGAGGAGTCAACAACTCTCCTGCGAGTACACCTTCTTCGTAAACCTCGCGTTCGGACGCATCGATACGATGTGCGAAGGTTGCGTCCACCACCACGACCACGTTGTCGAAGTGATGCTCGAGCGTGAAGTCGCGAACGGCTTGGTCAAGCTGCGCGAGGGAAGGCGCAGTACGACCTTCCGTTGCAATGTTCGAGCCGTCTACGACCAAGTGTGTGTTTGCCATCCCGAGTCATTAGTGAACCAGAGTTCGCGAACAAAACCGCGCAATTCTGCAAGGTTGTTCGCGCGAATGATTTTTTGATTTCGCACGCAGAAAGTTCGCTGCACAAACTCAGTACCCCTAGGGGGTATATACCTTCTAGAGTTCTGCGGATGTTCAAAGCTGTGTTTTTTGATTTTGGCGGAGTGATTTTGTCGAGTCCGTTCGACGCGTTTCTCGCTTATGAAACTCGAAACAATCTGCCCGTGGGAACCCTTCGAAGCATTAACTCGCAGAATCCAAACTCGAACGCTTGGGCGCGCCTTGAACGCGGCGAGTTGAGCATCGAAACATTCGTTCGCGAGTTTGAGTTCGAGGCTGCAGCGCTTGGGTACGCAGTGGATGGGTTGCAGGTATTGAGTTGTTTGAGCGGAGAGATTCGTCCTGAAATGGTCCAGGCGGTTCGGCGCTGTCAGGAGCAGTTGGGAACGGCGCTGCTCACGAATAATTTTGTGGCAGCGAGTCCGCATTGGTCCTCGGGAGGAAGTTTCGCTGCTCTACTTCCCTTATTTGACGCAGTTATTGAGTCTTCAACGGCGGGTTGCCGCAAACCAGAATCGAGGTTCTACGAGATTGCATTGGAACGGATGCGCGTAGAGCCAGACCAGGTGGTGTTCTTAGATGACCTAGGGATCAACCTGAAACCGGCACGCAAACTTGGCATGACAACAATCAAAGTTATCGACCCGTCCGTGGCCTTAGCTGAACTCGAATTGCTTCTTGGCTTCCACCTTGGCCACGGCGAAGAACCGAACTCTTAACTTCGCTAGTGGAAGCGGCGGCCGTTATCTTTTGGTGGGAGCGGTGCAAAGGCAGCATTCAGAATCATGTCTTGTTCCTGCGCGTGGATTGCGTGGCTCCCCGTGGCTGGGCTTCCCTCATCCGCACGACTCACGCGCCGAATTTCAAAGCGGTCACCGAGCGCCTCATACAAATGGCCCTTCACGAAATTCCACGGGCCCATGTTCTCTGGCTCCTCTTGCAGCCAAACAAGTTCCGTGACGTTCGGGAAGCGCTCAAGTTCTTTGGCAACTGCATCGTAGGGCCATGGGTACAACTGCTCCACTCGTGCGACTGCGGTGTGAACCCCAAGTTCATCACGTCGCGTGATGGCCTCTTGGCCAACTTTGCCTGAGGCAAGAACGACCCGCGTTACTGCGGCTGGGTCAAGGTCGGGAGATGCATCACCAATCAGTTCCTCGAAGGTGCCGTGGGTAAGGGAGTGCACACTCGATCTCCAACGCTTATCGCGGAGACCGGATTTAGGAGTACTAATGATGAGTGGCTTGCGAACGGATCGTTTCACCTGACGACGAAGCAAGTGGAAGTACTGAGCAGCGGTTGTTGGTTGACAAACCTGAATGTTGTCTTCTGCGCAGAGTGTCAGGAAGCGCTCGATGCGACTCGAGGAGTGTTCAGGGCCTTGGCCTTCATAACCGTGGGGGAGCAGCATGACGAGACCCGAGGTCTGGCCCCATTTGTCTTCTGCAGCAACGATGTATTGATCAATGATGATCTGCGCACCATTGGCAAAGTCCCCGAACTGGGCCTCCCACATCACGAGAACCGCCGGATTCTGAACGGTGTATCCGTATTCAAATCCAAGTGCGGCGTACTCACTGAGGAGGGAGTCGTAGATCCACAGCTGCGTGAACGGGGGATTCGCCAACTCTGCAAGGGGAGTGAACTCGGCACCCGTCTCGTGGCAGAAGAGTGTGGAGTGGCGATTCGAGAAGGTGCCGCGCCGCGAGTCTTGGCCAGCGAGGCGAACCGAGGTGCCCTCGTTGAGCAATGTTCCAAAGGCCAGTGATTCTGCGAGCGCCCAGTCCACCTCACCCGACGTGAGCATTGCGTCCCGAGTAGCGAATTGCTTGGCAAGCTTGGTGTGCACGAAGAACTCTTCCGGCGCAAAACGAAGAACCTGATAGACCGCATCGAGTTCTTCAGGAGAGGCTGCGGTTGCTGCATGTGGCAGCACGCCCTTGTTTGGCGGGTGCGGAGAGGCAAGGTACTCCTCTTCCGGCGCACCCTGTCGAGTCTCATCGAGTGCAGCCTGAAGGCGCCCTTGAAAATCTGCCAAGGCTTTTTCGGCCTCTTCCAAGGTAAAGTCGCCGCGACGAACCAAGGTCTCGACATATCGCATGCGCACGTTGCGAAGATTGCTAATGGTGCGATACATCAAGGGTTGCGTATAGCTCGGATCGTCGCCCTCGTTGTGGCCGTGCCGGCGGTAACAGACCATATCGATCACTACGTCTTTGTGGAATCGTTGGCGGTAGGCGAACGCCAGGCGAGCCACCCGAACGCAAGCCTCGGGGTCATCGCCATTCACATGGATAATGGGTGCTTGAACAGCCTTCGCGATGTCAGTGCAGTACTCGGAGGAACGCGCTGATTCGGGAGGCGTAGTAAAACCGAGTTGATTATTCACAATGACGTGAATCGTGCCGCCCACTCGGTAGCCCTTGATGAGCGACAAGTTGAGCGTCTCTGCGACGACACCCTGCCCTGCAAAGGCGGCATCGCCGTGCATCAGAATTGGTAGGACGGGGAATCGACGTTCGCGATCGTGAGGGATGGCGTCCATCCGAGCCCGAGTCATCCCCTCAACCACAGGGTTGACTGCTTCAAGGTGAGATGGATTTGCTGCCAACCCGACGGGGAGTTCCACGCCCGAGCGGGCTACGAATGTTCCCTCGGCGCCGAGGTGGTACTTCACGTCTCCAGATCCCTGAATCGATGCTGGGTCTACGTAACCCTCAAACTCGCGAAAGAGTTGCGAGTAGGACTTGCCGATGATGTTGGCCAACACGTTGAGGCGGCCTCGGTGAGACATCCCCAATACGGCGGAGTCCAATCCCTGATCGGCGGCCTCTTCGAGGATGGCATCCAAAATCGGAATGAGCGACTCGGCGCCCTCGAGTCCAAAACGCTTTTGACCCAAATACTTGGTGGCAAGGAACTTCTCGATAGCCTCAGCTGCATTGAGCCTGCTCAGAATGTGTCGCTGATCTTCTACGGGCAGCTTTGTGGGTGCCCCCTCGACTTGCTCCTGAATCCAACGTTTCTCGGCTGGATCTTGGATGTGCATGAACTCGATGCCCACCGTGCGGCAGTATGCGTCTCGGAGGACGTGCAACAAGTCTCCAAGGGCTCGCTTGCGAATTCCGCCGACGGGCGCATAGATCCCGACGTCTCCACCAGTGAGAAACTCGCGGTCAAGATCCCAAATGGTGAGTCCATAGGTTGCGGGATCGAGTTCCGCATGCATCTCTGGCTGCTTCGCGGAGAGCGGGTCTAGATCTGCAATGAGGTGACCACGAACCCGGTACATGTTGATCAGAGTTGAGACCTGCATCTGCTTTTCAATCTGAGATGACTCGTGGTCGGCAGGATTGACGTCTTGTCGCCAGCGAACGGCCTCATAGGGGACGCCGACAGAGCGAAATATATCCTCGTAGAAGTCGTCGCCGCCGAGCATCAGCTCATGGACCTTCTTGAGCATCAGCCCGGACTCGGCACCCTGAATGATCCGATGGTCATAGGTAGAAGAGAGTGTGATGACCTTAGAGATCCCGAGCTCCGCAATAGTGTGCGGGTCTGCTCCAGCAAATCCAGTTGGATAGTCAAGCGAACCAGCCCCCACGATGGTTCCCTGCCCCGGCATTAACCGTGGCACCGAACGCTCAGTGCCGATGGTGCCGGGATTAGTCAGTGTGACAGTGACTCCCGAAAAATCTTCGACGGTGAGTTTGTTGGTCTTGGCTTTTCGGATGAGTTCGTCGTAGACGGCGGTGAACTGAGCAAAGTCCATCTCGTCGGCGTTACGGATACATGGCACCACCAAGGCGCGAGAACCATCCCGCTTCTCCATGTCGATGGCGATACCTAAACCGATGTGTTGATGACGGATAATTCGCGGTGCGCCATCAGGGCCTTCAAGGTAGGCGGCGTTCATCTGCGGAAGGTGATCTGCAATGGCGCGAACCAGCGCGTAGCCAATCAGGTGTGTGAAGCTGACTTTGCCGCCGCGAGTTCGCCCGAGGTAGCCATTGATGACGATTCGGTTCACTTCGAGAAGTTTTGCTGGTACCTCGCGGTATGAAGTTGCGGTAGGCACCGACAGACTGGCCTGCATGTTGGCGACGATGCGCGCACCGACCCCACGAATGGGTTCTCCGAGTGCAGCGTCTCCTGACTCGACAGCTGTTTCAGTTGTGGGTGCCGCTGTAGCTGCCGCGGGAGTGGCTTGTGTTGCAACGTTGAGACCCTCGGGGGTTGGTGGCGGAATTGCGGTGTCGGTGACTAGTGGTGGTGAAGTTCGTGACGTGACAGCCGGGCGAGCGCCTTCTGCAGGCCCACCAGACTTCTGATGTTGGGGCTTGTAGCCCTGAAAGAATTCCCGCCACGTCTCGCTAACAGAGTCGGGGTCATCGCTGAACTGTTCATACATCTCTTCAACCAACCATGCGTTGGGTCCAAGAGGATCGGGGGAAATATCGTCGGCCACGGCCCTGAGACTACCGGCAGGCTGACCCTCACAGGTGCCGCTCCCTTGAGTGCCATCGACGGATCAGGGAACGCCTAGATTCATGGGGTGCTACTCGCAACTTGGAATGTCAACTCACTGAATGCGCGAATGGAACGGGTCACGGAGTGGCTGGCCGATGTGCAGCCCGATGTCTTGTGCATGCAAGAAACCAAGATGACTGATGCGCAGTTCCCCTCAATGGAATTCCTGCAAATGGGCTACGAGAGTGTTCACTTTGGTCAAGGCCGATGGAATGGTGTGGCCATTTTGTCCAAAGTTGGCCTTGCAGATCCGCTCTTCGGTTTTGCCGACGGCCGCGACGCCGATGTGGATGCCCGAATTGTCTGGGCGACCTGCGCCGGGGTGCGTGTGTGTTCGGTCTATGTACCAAACGGCAGGGAACTGACCAACGATCACTACACCTACAAGCTGGACTGGCTTGGCAGGCTGCGCGCCCATCTTGACTTACATCACTCAACCACTGAGCAACTTGTCATCATGGGGGACTGGAACGTTGCACCCGAGGATCGCGATGTTTGGAGTCCTGCTGCCTTTGAAGGCGGAACACATGTGAGCCAGCCTGAACGAGACGCGCTGCAGCGAGTCAAGGATTGGGGTCTGACAGATACGCTTCGCGATCGCTATCCGCAGGAACAGATCTATTCGTTCTGGGATTATCGAAACGGTGACTTCCATAAGCGACGAGGTGTGCGCATCGATTTCTTGTTATCTACCCCGCCACTCGCACAGAGGTGTTCGGCCGATCTCATCGATCGCAATGCGCGCAAGGGGACCAAACCCTCTGACCATGCTCCAGTCATGGGAGTCTTTGACCTATGAGTTCCCCCGAACGTGCCACAGCCCAGCCTGGCTTCGAGGATCAATCAGTGAGCGAAGAAGATGAGCCCGCAGGGATGAGCCTCAGAATCTCGGGTCTCAAGGCACTTAAGCTCACTCCTCGACGCAAAGAGGAACGGCGCTTAGCCGCTGCAATTCGAGAAGTGATCGAACTGTTGGTTTCCACAACTGCGACCGAGGTTGAACTCGCAGGTTCAGCTATTGAACTCGAGGCGCTCGCTACGCGTCTGCGCACGTTCCCCGCGGGGCAGAGCTACCGAGGGTTTGCCGAATCAGCCAACGCTGGCCAAGAGGTTGCCGGGGTTCACCCCGATGGCGCTGAGTGGAAAGAGGAGCTTGCCGAGGAGTTGGTTGAGCACGGGAAGATGGTTGCGGGAGGCCTGCTGCCTGGCGACCCAGAGTGGTACGCCTTTTTTGATCACAGTCCGTTTATTGGCCTGGCGAACCCGCTCTCTCCTCCGGTGGAACTTGAGTACGCCGTTGACAAAGTGCTTGGTCGAGTCACGTTCGGCTCGGCATATGAGGGGCCACCCGGCTGCGTTCACGGCGGTTATATCGCTGCGGTATTTGACGAAGTTCTGGGTTCGGCCCAGTCGCTTTCTGGCGAACAAGGCATGACTGCGCACTTAGGCATCGACTATCGCAGACCGACGCCGCTGCAGGTGCCCCTTGTGTTTGAGGGGTGGCTTGATCGCAGCGAGGGTAGAAAAATCTATGCACGGGCGACTCTGCATGCCGAGGGCGAACTCACCGCCGAGGCCGGCGGGCTCTTTATCGCCTTCGACACCGAGAAGTTCAAGGCATTGCTCGAATCGAGAAACAAAGATTGCTAGCGAACTTGTACGAACCCTGACTAGTCATGCTCTGCAACGACGCGGAGTAGGTCCTCGCCAAATCGTTGCGCCTTGACCGCGCCGATTCCGTTGATGTTGAGGAGTTCGGATCGGCTTCTTGGGCGAGCCTGTGCCACTACCCTGAGTGTTGCATCGCTAAAGATGACAAAGGCAGCAACATCTGCTTCTTTGGCCTGTGCTTTGCGCCAAGAGCGGAGCGCTTCAAACAGTTCAACCTGACTGTCTTCAAGTTCCGAGGATGGCTTCTTCAGCTTGGCTCGTGCGGCTTTGGCTCGAGCGACTCCATCTTTGCGCGGAACTTCGGCAGGACTTGCTCCCACTGTGTTGGCAATAATGCTGAGCCAAGGTGAAGGCTGGCGATTGGCTGTACGCGAGCCGAAGATGCGGGTTTTGGCCCATGAACAGATCAGTTCATCACGGGCACGAGTGAGCGCCACGTATAACAGGCGCCGCTCCTCATCGAGGTCATCGGGGGACTCTTTGGCGTGATGAATCGGGACGAACCCCTCCTCGAGGCCAGCTACATGCACCACCGACCATTCCAAACCCTTTGCGGCATGAAAGGTGACAATCTCGACGGCATCGCCACCGGAGCGGTCCTCGCCGCGCAACGCAGATGTCAGCCAACCTAAAAACCCTGCAATACCGCCGGTTGGATCAAGCACCGAGTACTCGCGCCCGAGTCGGACGAGTTCAGACATATTTGCTGCACGTTCCTCAGCAAGATCGCCAACGGGAAGCGGTGTCGGCGATGCTGCCGCAACGGGAGGTGTGGCGGCTGACTCGCTTGCGAGATGAGGCGCTAAACGGCGAATCTCATCTTCTAAATCTCCGAGTGCTACCTGAAGGGTAGAAGCACGCCGGAATCCGTTGATTGCTTGGCGCACCTCGGGCTGTTCAAGCAGGTCTCCGCCGCCTCTGACTCGGTGGGGAATGCGAGCACTCGTGAATGCCTCAGACATCAGAGCGGCTTGTGCATTGGTGCGCACCAGCACGCATTGGCTACTCCACGGAGTGCCCGGCGAATGGTGATCCCGAGCAGATCGCGCTGTTGCTTGCGCTTCGGAGGTAGCGTCTGGGTACTCTCTCACGACGGGAATGAGCCCGTCGGGGCGATGTGATCGCAGCTTGATCGGGACGCTGTGGCCGGCATCGAGAACCGCGTTTGCAACGGTCAACACCTGTGGTGTGGATCGGTAGTTGTCCTCGAGGGTGACCGTGGAACTGTTTGGAAAGTAGTGATCAAACTCAGTCAGGTAGCGCGCATCTGCACCGTTCCACGCGTAGATCGCCTGGTTTGGATCGCCTACCGCGCAGAGGTCTGATTCGGGCCCGAGCCAGGCCCTCAAGAGTTCGTGCTGAAGCGGGTTGACATCTTGGAACTCGTCGACGAAGAGGTGCCGAAACCTCCAATGGCGCGCCGCGGCATAGACCGGATCGGCTGCAAGGTCACGTGCGGCGAGGCGAAGCAGGTCATCGAAATCTACTAACCGCTTCCGGAGTTTTTCAGCCATAAAGCGCTCGTAGATTCCAGCGACGGTGCCCAAAGCTAGGGGTGGTCGGCGGCGAGCAGTTGCCGCAGCGGCCTCGTAGCGCTCTGGAGTGATTCGACGTGCCGCAGCCCATTCGATTTCTGCCACCACATCAAGTGGCGTATTGCGATCTTTGGCCGACATCAGGCGCGCAACAAATCCCACCTTGCGCTCAAGCAGTTCTGGCGGACGAACTCCGCGCTCCTCCCAGCGTTGACGAAGCTGTGCATAGGCAATGGAGTGAAAGGTGCCAGCGTTGATGCCTCCGTTGAGGCCTAAGCGGCCTAGCCGCTCACGAAGTTCTCCCGCAGCTTTTCGGGTGAAGGTCACCGCAAGAACTCGGTTGGGATCGAGGGTGCCGATGGCCGAGCGGTAGGCAATGCGGTGCGTGAGCACGCGTGTTTTGCCAGAGCCTGCCCCGGCAAGAATGCGCAAGGGGGAGGCATCTGAGACCACCGCTTGGTGCTGCGGCTGGTTGAGGCCGCGCACCAAGCGCGCGACCGTAGCGGACTCTTTTTCAGACAGGCCAGAGGGCGCTGTGCTCGGCAGTTTGCTCATGGCTCGCGACTCACGGGACTGACGGTAGCAGCGTGATGGGACGCTCCGTCCGGGCTCGTCGCCCCGACAGCACTTCCACAGCGCTCATCGGGGATAACCTGCAGGGGTGCCATTTAGCCAAGACAATCTGCATCGAGAAGAAAAAATTGTGCTGGACCTACATCCGCACTGGATCATGCTTGCCAAGGGCGTCGTGATTCTGGTGGTTGCGATTCTGTTTGGCGGATTCGTTAAATTCGGATGGGCCCCAACTGGGACGATGGGCAACTTTGCCTCGGGTATGGCGGCGCTGTTTGTGATTGGGTCGCTGCTCTATTTTCTGCAGCGCTGGATTGCTTGGATCTCGACCAACTTCGTGGTGACCACTGATCGCTGCATCTACCGAGAAGGCATCATCTCGAAGCGTGGAATCGAGATTCCCTTGGAACGAATCAATACCGTGTTCTTTAATCAAGGAATCATTGACCGCATGGTGGGGGCAGGAACCCTCACCATTGAGTCTGCAGGCGAACATGGTGTGCAGACCTTCGAAGACGTTCGCAAACCCATCTCTGTGCAGCAGGAGTTGTATCAACAGATGGAAGATAACGAGAACCGGAAGTTTGATCGAGTGAGAAGCCCGGCCGCAACGGTGTCTGTTGCTGATGAGATTGCCAAGCTTGCTTCGCTGCGTGACGCAGGCCACATCACCCAGACCGAGTTCGAATCCCAAAAGGCTGCGCTTTTGAGCCAGCAAACGCCACCAACGGTCTAGGTATGCCAGAGGGCCCCGCTCGCTGCGTGCGGAGCTTTATTCGTTCTTGCTTAAGCTTCGAGCCATTCCATGCGGGCGCCGTTACTCGGCATGACCCTCCAGCCTTCAAGGGTCACCTCGGGGTCAGCGAGTGCGACCACGCAGCCTCCGAACCCAGCTCCCGTTAGGCGTGCGCCGTACACGCCAGAGGTAGTGCGAAGTTTCTCTACGAGCGAGTTCAACGCATCCGTAGAGACTTCATAGTCATCTCGCAACGACGCGTGACTTTCCAGCATGAGTTCCCCACATTGCTCCAAATCTGAATGCAGCAGAGCCGCCGCGAACTCGGTCACTCGGGTGCACTCGGTCTGCACGTGACGAGCGCGATGTCGAAGCGCCTGATCAGAGAGTGCATTGATGCTGCTGAGGTCAGCCTGCGGCAGCGGACCGAGCACGGCGGCTGCAGACTCAGCCTGGACTCTGCGTTCAACGTAGGGTGACCCGACCAGTTGTCGCCCCTCGCCGGAATGGATGACCCAGAACTGTGCTGCTTCAGGAATGGGCAATGCAGTGACGCTCTGGCTGGCAAAATCGATCAGCATCCCATGGCCGGCCTGAGCAGAGATGATGGCTAGCTGATCCATGATTCCGCAGGGGACCCCCGTAGCTGCCTGCTCTGCTGCTTGGCACCGCAGTGCAACCTCGAGCGGCGGTCCTGTGTCTCCTAATGCGAGTGCAGTCGCAACCTCAAGTGCCGCGCTCGATGACAGTCCGCTGCCATGGGGAAGCGTTGAACTGACCCTGCCGACGAACCCCTCGGTGCTGCCAAGTTCGGCTGCAACACCAGCAACGTAGCGACCCCAGCTGGGCCGAACGAGTTGCGGCTCGGTGACCGGCAAAGAGATCTGCAGCTCCCCGGGAATCTGATCTGAGTGCAGTTCGATTTTTGGCCCGCTGCGAATGCCGGTGATCGTGGTAGCCAAATTGATCGCCATTGGAAACGCAAGACCACCCATGTAATCCGTGTGATCTCCAATCAGGTTGACGCGCCCAGGCGCAACCACTCGAAAACTGCGCGGTAAAACTGCTTTTTTGTTCACCCATGACCTTCCGCACCGTCGCAACCAGCACAAGCTCGCAGCTGTGCTGCAGCATCTAGGGGCTGAACGGGGTTGAACGTAATCCCTGAGGCAAGCTCGGCTGCGGCTACGAAGCGTTGAGTTTGAGCGCTGCGCAGCAGGGGAGTGATGTGGAGGTGCACGCGACTACCTGGCCAGTCCCCGCCATCGGTTGGCCGCTGGTGGATCCACATCATGTACGGCATCGGCTGCGAGAAGATCTGATCGAGTCGCGCTAAAGCGTCAATCAGTACTGCCGCCAAAGAGGTCCGGTCACAGTTCGAGTCGGTAAGCGATCCCACCAAAGTAGTTGGGGCTACTCGCAACTCATAGGGGTAGCTTGCGGCCTCTGGAACCCATGCCAACCAGTCCCCAGAGCGCGAGATCACCAGATTCTCGGCAATCTCCGCAGGCTCGAGCACGCCTTCGAGGAGTTCTCTGCGTGGCTCGGGCGGCACCTCTGCAAAGGCATAAATCTGGCCATGAGGGTGTGCAATTGTTGCACCAACTTCGGGGCCGCGGTTTTCAAAAATCAGCACATAATCAACATCGGGCCGAGCCCCCAGCGCGGCAGTTCGCTCAGCCCAGAGGTCGACCACCTTCCTCGCACCCGAGATTCCTAGAGACCAGAACACCGCGGAGTGGTCTGGGGTGTAGAGCACAAGTTCGCAGCAATCTCGCGGAAGCGCTGGCCATCGATTTGCGAACCAGCGAACCTCATAGGGATCGGGTGCTTCAAGTCCGCCGGGGCAAAATGGGCAACTAGTTTGAGGCAGGTTTGGCCGGCTTTGACGCGACCCGACAATCACGGTGGTGGCTCCGGTGAGCGCATCGACTCGGATGTCAGGCTGCTTCTGCTCGGTCATCGAGATGTTCCTCATATCCTTGGCAAGTACTCGCATCAAGGTTGCACGCTGCAAAACCTAGTCAGAGAAGCGGCCCGCCACAGAACCCGCAGCCACAATGGCAACCATTCACTGCCCCCAGATCTCGGGTATCCATCGCCACGCCGCATTGCTGCCCCTGTGGTCATCTCTTGGCAGCGCGTACGCAATGCCAGAGTGAAGCGCTCAAACCGCCTACCTTCGTGGCACTTGACCAGACGGTCAACTAGAAGAAAGCTCTACGGATGCCAACAACGCAAGCAAATGGAATTGAGTTGTACTTCGACAGCTTTGGAGACCCGCTGCATCGGAGTGTGCTGATGGTCTCTGGACTCGGTGCGCAATGTCTGGTCTATGACGATGAGTTCTGCGAACGGCTCGCGGCGAACAATCAACATGTGATCCGCTATGACAATCGCGATGTAGGGCTCTCGACTCACCTGCACGATCAGCCGGCGGACCCCATGACAGCGCTGCTCGCTGTGAGCTCAGGGGAACCAGTCGACGCGCCCTACACCTTGTCAGATATGGCAGCCGATGGAATGGGGCTGCTTGACTCGCTTGAGATTGAACGGGCAGACATTTTTGGTGCGTCGATGGGCGGGATGATTTCGCAAGCGATGGCGATCGAATACCCAGAGCGCGTCCGGAGCCTGACCTCGCTCATGTCAACTACGGGTGAAATTGAGGTGGGTGCCCCTGATCCAGAGACGCTCACTTCATTGTTGTCCACCATGGTTCCTCAGAGCAGTCGTGAAGAAAGAATTCAAAGCAGTGTTCAAGTTTCTCGCGTGATCGGGACCCCTAGATTGTTCGATACCGCTCGTGCCACCGAGCGGGCAGCGGTTGCCGTGGACCGGGCGTATGACCCGCAAGGCACGGCACGGCAACTCGTTGCGATCTTCGCCTCTGGTTCTCGAGCAGCGGGACTAGCTGCGCTCTCTGTGCCAACAGTGGTAATGCACGGCGATTCTGACCCGCTCGTCAATGTCTCTGGGGGTTTGCGAACCGCCGAGTTGATCCCCGCCGCAGAGTTCAGGCTGCTTGAAGGAATGGGCCACGATATGCCCGTCGAGTATTGGGGTCACATCATTGAGGGCATCATGGTGAGTACCTCACGCGCCACACTGTGAACCTTCGCACCAACTTCATTCGGGCAACACGCCCTATAAAGGAGCATGAATGGGCCCATTATCTGGTTTAAAAATCGTTGAAGTGGCTGGTATCGGACCAGCACCCTTCGCAGCAATGATGCTGTCCGATCTTGGAGCAGACGTGATTCGCGTTGATCGCTCAGCCCAAGCCAACGGTGGCGACCCCGCTGCACCCCCTTCAGATATTTTCAATCGTGGCCGCCGCTCGATTGCGCTCGACCTGAAGTCCCCCGGCGGACTCAAGACCCTGCTCGACCTTGTTGGCCAGGCTGACGCGCTCATGGAAGGATTTCGACCCGGCGTCGCAGAGCGTCTGGGATTTGGACCCGAGGTGTGCAAGGAGTTGAATCCGAAGTTGGTCTATGGCCGCATGACTGGATGGGGCCAAGAAGGCCCGTATGCCAGCACTGCCGGGCACGACATCAACTACATCGCACTCGCTGGAGTGCTGGCGCACCTTGGCCGAGAAGGCGAAAAACCAACGCCGCCGATTAACCTCGTTGGAGACTTCGGCGGGGGAGGCATGCTCTTAGCGTTTGGGTTGGTCTGCGCCTTACTCGAGGCTGGACGCTCCGGCGAAGGTCAAGTGGTGGATGCCGCCATGGTGGACGGGTCAGCTTCGCTGATGACCATGGTCTGGGGATTCAAGGCAATGGGAATGTGGTCCGACGAGCGCGGTACAAACTTGTTAGACACCGCGACACACTTCTATGACACGTACGAGTGCGCCGATGGAAACTTCGTGTCCATCGGCTCGATTGAGCCGCAGTTCTATGCCGAGTTGTTGAAATACACCAACCTTGAACAGGTCTACCTTGAGCGTGACGAGGTGTTGCCTGCTCAGATGGATAAAGCAAAGTGGCCCGAGATGAAGGCTCATCTAGCGGCAATCTTCGCCACGAAGTCTCGTGACGAGTGGAGCGCTCTGCTCGAAGGCACCGATATTTGTTTTGCTCCCGTACTCACCATGGACGAGGCCGCACAGCACCCACACAATGTTCACCGCAAGACTTTTGTGGAGGTAGCTGGAATCACCCAGCCGGCCCCCGCTCCTCGGTTTGATCGCACACCGGGCGAGATTCAGCGTCCGCCGTCTCACCCGGGGCAACACACCGACGAAATTCTCGGTGACTGGCTTGGCGCGTCGACCAGCGCGATTGCGGAGCTTCGACAGAACGGCTCAGTGGCCTAACACCTCGCCCCGCTCTGCCGCCGAATCCGAGCCGGGTCCGCTCCCGAACTAAGTTGAGGCAGTGACCACTCTCGTTTGTTTTCATGCCCACCCTGATGACGAATGCATCAGTACCGGTGGTGTAATGGTCCGAGCTGCGGCGGCGGGGATTCGTGTTGTGCTCGTGGTTGCCACTCGTGGCGAGCGGGGCGAACCAACCCCCGGTGTCCTCGCAGATGGGGAGCCACTTTGGGAGCGCCGAATTTCTGAGAGCTATGCCTCTGCGAAAATCTTGGGCGTGCAGCGAGTCGAGTTCTTGGGCTATGTGGATTCAGGAATGATGGGAGAGCCGAGTAATGACTCTCCGTATTCGTTCTGGACCGCCGATGTGGATGCCGCTGCAGGCCGTCTAGCTAGCATTCTGCGCGAGGAGGATGCACAGATTCTTACGATCTATGACAACAACGGCGGGTATGGTCACCCAGATCACATCATGGTGCATCGGGTGGGCCTTCGAGCCGCTGAGATGGCGGGGACCCCTCGGGTCTTTGAGACCACGATGAACCGTGATCATTTTCGGCGAATGCTGGCGCAATTTACCGAGGCTGGCAAGGTGCCACCAGCGCTTGAGGCGGCACTCGAGGTTGCCGAGGATGAGACCAGCACCGGTGCCGAAGAGGAATTTGTCGGCTCACTAGATGAGTTCGGCAAAGCTGAAGCTGAAATCACGCACGCAATCAACGTGGCCGATTTGGTTGACATGAAGCGTCAAGCGATGATGGCGCATCGCAGCCAGATAGCAGATGATTCCTGGTTCCTTACGATGGAACCAGAATCTTTTGAACAGGCATTCGGCACGGAGTGGTTTATTGAGTCGGGAAAACTACGCGCCGAGGGTGCCCCGTTCCTTGACGCTTTGTGGAATCAGGAGTGATCCACAACCTGCACGCAGCTTGGGCTTGGGTGGTGATTCTGGGCAACGCTGTTGCAGGCCTTTGGTGCTTGGGCGCCCACTGGTGGCCACCACTTCGGGTCAAGGTGCTCTGGGGATTTGTAGTGTTTATGGAGTTGACGATCTTTGTTCAGGTGGGCTTAGGTTCCTACATGATGGCGGTTCAGGGGGTCTCTGCTCCCGCCATGCATACGTTCTACGGCTTCATCTCGATCGTGTCGGTGGCGCTGCTGTATGGGTACCGAACTCAAGTGAGGGCATGGCAATACCTGCTCTACGGCTTTGGTGGGCTGTTCCTCATGGGGCTCGGAATTCGAGCCCTGTTGTTGGCCTGATTGGCGCATGGGGTTCGCAGTGAAAGCCCGCGAGCGCCACTCGCCTGTGTTGCGGTCAGACAGCGAGTCGCTTCTCTAGGTTCTCAAGCTCATCGCGCATGGCTTGCGGGAGTTGATCGCCGACAAAGTCGAAGTGTTCATTGATCAACTTAACCTCACCTCGCCACGCATCGTTATCTACTAACAGAAGTTGCTGCATCGTGACCGGATCGATCTCAAGGCCTTCTGTGTCGATTGAGTCCAGTGTGGGCACATAACCAATGGCGGTTTCTGAGGCCTCACCGGTTCCGACCACGCGCTCAAGTACCCACTTGAGCACTCGGCTGTTCTCGCCGAACCCAGGCCACAAGAACGTGCCATCATCTGATTTGCGGAACCAGTTGACCCAGAAAAGCTTGGGCAACTTGTTGGCATCAGTGGCCTCACCAATCTCGAGCCAGTGCTTGATGTAGTCGCCAACTGCGTATCCCATAAACGGAACCATGGCGAAGGGATCGAAACGAACCTCTCCTACGGTCCCGGCCGCTGCGGCGGTCTTCTCGGAGCTCATGATTGACCCGAGGAAGGTTCCATGCTGCCAATCGAAGGCCTGAGTGACCAGCGGAACATTTGTGGCGCGTCGCCCGCCGAAGAGGATCGCCGAGATGGGGACTCCTGCTGGGTCTTGCCATTCTGGTGAAATTGAGGGGCATTGCGAGGCCGGCGTGGTGAATCGGGCATTGGGGTGAGCAGCCGGCGTGCCGGACTCGGGAGTCCAAGCATTACCTTTCCAATCGGTCAGGTTGGGTGGTGGCTCCTCGGTCATATCCTCCCACCAGACGTCGCCCTCGGGAGTCTTGGCCACGTTGGTGAAGATGGAGTTGCCCCACATTGTATCCATGGCGTTCTTGTTGGTCTCATCAGAGGTGCCTGGCGCAACGCCAAAGAATCCAGCCTCTGGGTTAATCGCGTACAACTGACCGTCCGAGCCAAACTTCATCCAAGCAATATCGTCACCAATGGTCTCAACCTTCCAACCGGGAAGCGAAGGCACCAGCATGGCCATGTTGGTCTTGCCGCAAGCAGAGGGGAACGCTGCTGCGATGTACTTCTTCTGGCCTTCTGGCGAGGTGATTCCCAGAATCAACATGTGCTCAGCCATCCAGCCCTCATCACGAGCCATGGTTGAAGCAATGCGCAAAGCGAAGCACTTCTTGCCGAGCAGTGCATTGCCGCCGTAACCCGAACCATACGACCAGATCTCTCGGGTTTCTGGGAAGTGAGAGATGTATTTATTGTCACCATCGCAAGGCCATGCAACATCGGGTCGCACGGTGCCCGCTTCGTCAACTAGCGGATAGCCAACGGAGTGCACGCATGGAACGTACGCGCCGGTTTGGCCGATTACGTCAAGCGCCCCTTGGCCCATGCGCGTCATGATGCTCATCGAGACCGCAACGTACGGAGAGTCAGTCAGTTGCACTCCGATATGCGCAATGGGAGAACCGAGCGGACCCATAGAGAACGGAACCACGTACATCCTGCGCCCACGCATGGAGCCGCGGTAAAAATCGAGCATCTCTGCTTTGAGTTCTGCCGGTGGGCGCCAGTTGTTGGTCGGTCCCGCATCAGACTCGTTTTCGGCGGCAATAAAAGTACGGTCCTCGACGCGAGCTACGTCGTTCGGGTCTGAAAGGGCAAGGTAGCTATTCGGCCGGGCAGCATCAGAGAGGCGTTCAAAGGTGCCGTTGTCCACGAGAAGCTGGCAGAGTCGGTCGTACTCCTCGGTAGTTCCATCACAGAACTCCACGGAATCAGGCTGAAAGACCTCACGCCACTCTTCAATCCAGTCAAGCAAATTCTGGTTGCTCGTTATACCGGCCATGGGACTCCTCGGTTTGTATCTCGGGGTCGAACTCGCTGCCGAAGGAGGCAACTCGCACTTCCTGTGGAATTGAAAGTAGTAAAGATGAACACGCTGGAACTGCAGATACGTAACCGCCTGCAGGAGTACTCCGAATTACTGTACGGCCGATGACAGAAGTTGCCACAACGGCACAAAGATTTCGTTCCTCACATGATGCCCAACTCCGCGTCTCCTCTGCCAGTCGGGAGGAGTAGCTTCGCATCTCCTCTGCCAGTCGGGAGGA
>JBAXCX010000057.1:0-17804 GCA_037141255.1 Actinomycetes bacterium
GCCGAGGCTGCAGGAGTTTCTGCTGCTCGCAAGTTTGCTTTGGCTACTGGCGGCATTGCCCCGATGCCACTCGACGACGCTGGAATTTCTACGGCGGGGCGTTTAGCCGAGGCTGTACGTACCCTTGCTCACATCCACGATCGGGTGCTTCCTGACTCCAGCAGCGATAAGAAAAAGACCATCGCTCAATGGGGTGAGGCTCTGCGTAAAGCAGCCGACCTGATGGTTGCGCCGGCCAGATTTGAGTACTGGCAACGATCGCAATTCGACACGATGTTGAACGATCTTGTTCAGGACTCTCAGGGTGCTGGAGGTTCTGAGAGCGCTGGGAACTCTGAGAGCGCTGAGGATTCTGCGAGCCAGGTGCTGTTGACCTTTGCTGATGTGCGTGCCTTGCTCAAGATGGGCCTTGAGGGTGCCAAGTCAAAAGCCCGTATGGATGTTGGAACCATTCTGGTAGCTACTCCAGGCCAACTCGCTGCAGTTCCCCATCGCGTGGTCTGCATTCTTGGCCTAGATGCCGATGCACTCCCGGGGTCAAGAGCTAGCGGCGATGACCTCATCCCCACGGCGCCCGCAGTCGGTGACCGTGACCCGCGTAATGAGGCCCGTGCTGAACTGCTCGCAGCGCTCATTGCAGCCCAAGACCACCTTGTCATCACCTGCGCCTCACGCGATGTGCGCACGAACAACAAAGTGCCAGAGTCGGTGATGCTCGATGACCTACTCAAGGTCATTGCACAGACCACCGGACGAGAGGTGCAAGATCTGCAGGGAGTCGAGCCATCGCAGGGCGAGGGCGACGGCGAGAGCGATACAGGTGGGTTCACGGTCATGACTACGCACACACGGCAAGCCTTCGATCCCAAAAACTTCAGCTTTGATGGTGGCGAGCAGCCAATCAGTTTTGACCCCGCAGCATGCCAAGGTGCAGTGGCGCTGTTGAACTCCCAGCAGAACCAGCCGGCATCCAATCAGGTCTTCATGTCAAAGTCGCTACCGGCTAATGATTCCGCCACCGCCACGGTTGAACTTACTCAGCTCGGCTATTTCTTTGATGCTCCAGTAAAAACCTTTTTCCGTAATCGGCTCAATGTCTATATTCCCAAAGCTTCCGAGGCTTCGGGTAGCGAATTGCCAATCAAGCTCGGAAGTTTGGATGCATCAGAAGTTGGTCGGGCGCTACTCGAGTTAGGCCTGACCATGCCGGCTGCGGACTCTGTTCGCTTTGTTCCTGATGAGGGCCCCACCCAGCCCCAGGTGTTGGCGCTTCATAACAGCCTGCTTGCTCGCGGGTTATTACCACCAGAGAGCCTGGCCATGCCTCAGCTTTCTGAGCTGTCAGGAGATGTGTCCAATTTACTTGTCGAGGCTGAGAGCATTGGGGTGAGGCGCCCAGCTCCGCATGCACACCCAATTGACCTGAGGCTAAGCGAGGACACCCACATCGTTGGATCTGTTGGCAACTGCCTAGATGGCGATCGCCCCGGTCCGTTACGCATTTTGTATAGCCGACCAAAACCGAAACACCAGATCCGCCTAGCGCTTGATTTGCTTGTCCTCACAGCCACAGACCCAAGCCAGCACTGGCGTGGAGTGCTCATTACTCGGCCCGAGTCAAAGGCCAAGACAACTGTTGAGCGGCGCTCTTGGTCTGTCAGAGGGGCCACTGCAAAGGATCGGCAAACCGAAGCGCTCGGCGCTCTAAAGGAACTTCTAGAGCAGTACAAGGATGGCTTGCGGTACCCGCTGCCTCTCTTTCAGCAAACCTCGTATGCCTTCTTCAAGAATCTGAAACCCAAAGATGTGTGGGGCACCCCCGGAGACGCCTACAGCAAGTTTCCCAAGGAATGCGATGACCCGTATCACTCGTTGGCGTTCGGGTCGTTGAGCTACAACGAGCTGTTTGCTGCTCAGTTTGGGGAGTTCAACTTTACGACTGAATCCAATCGCCTCTGGTCGGTTATCGAGGATGCACTGACGGTAGAAAATCTTGAGACTGCCGAAGAACCGAGCGAAGACGATATCGAGGAAGACGAATGAGTAACCCCAAGAACCCTTCAACAGAACCTGTCTCGATGGCTCCTGAAGACCGGCCGGTGTTCCAGATCGATGATGCTCTTCCCATGGGTATGACCACCATGCTCGAGGCCAGCGCCGGAACCGGCAAGACCTTCGCTCTGGCGGCGCTGACGGTCAGGTTTGTAGCGGAACAGGAGATCTCAATCTCGCAGGTTCTGCTCGTTACCTTCACCCGGGCAGCGACCGCTGAGCTCAAGGATCGAATCCGAGTGCGACTAGCAGAATCGGCCGAATACTTAGCAAGATGCTTACTGGGGCAGAAAGACACCGATGATCCGCTCCTCGAGCATCTAGGAAACTGCGAAAATGATCAGATTGCTGTTCGGCGGGAACGACTCGAACGGGCAGTTGCCGACTACGACACTGCTCAGATTCACACCATTCACGGATTCTGTGCTCAGGTTCGTGAATCCTTGGGCATACTCGCAGACCTCAATACTGATTCCGTTCCTACAGGCGATGAAGCCAGCCTGGTCCAGCAAGTTTGCGCCGACTTGCTCTTCATCGAAGCAAGCAAGCGAGCCGCCTCTAGCGAAGTCGACTCGGCCGAAGATGCGCCTGCAGAACTGCCGGAGCTCGGCGACCTGATGAAGGACGTGCGCAAGGCGCGCCAACTCGGTGAATGCGTGATTACTGCTGAGTCAGGCCAAGCCAAGGACCTGCTCCGCAGAGACCTCATCGAACTCGCCCTGCAAGAACTCGCTCGTCGGTTAGCCCAAACGGGGCAGGTCTCGTTCGACTCTCTGCTTCTCATTGTGCGGGACGCTCTCAGAGCCGATTCGCAGCTCGTTAAGGATTTGCAAGCCAAGTTCAAAGTGGCGCTCATTGACGAGTTCCAAGACACTGACCCCGTTCAGTGGGAGATCTTTAACACAGCGTTCGGCAGCGGCCATGGAACGGCGGGAGTTTCGGTAACACCCACTGCTCACCCGTGCACGTTGGTGCTCGTTGGCGACCCGAAACAAGCCATCTACTCGTTCCGCGGGGGTGATGTCTATACCTATCTTGCTGCTGCGCGTGACGCAAAGGTTCAGCGCCTTGGTACGAACCAGCGCTCCGATAAGGCTGCTGTGAGCGCAATGAACGCTCTGGCCAAAGATCAATTTTTTGGAGAACCAGAGATCGAGTACCAGCAAGTTGAGTCATCACCGCGCCACGCCGGCCGGAAGCTTCTCTCTCCTGAGGTTGGGCAATCGCCAGCGCAAGCTAAGCCTTTGCCAGGTTTGGTGCTGCGATGCATCTTCAATGCAGAGACCTCGGGCTTACGAGATAGCCAAAGCGGCAAGCTGCTATCAGATCCCGTCCGCGAGCGCATCGCCGCTGATCTTGCTTCTGTTGCTGCGGAACTCCTTGCCGAGGGCGTCATCGAGCAAGATGGCGGTTCACGCAAGGTGAACCCTGGGGACATTGCAGTGCTTGTGGGCGGCAAGGGTAGGGCCCCGCAGATTGCCGAGGCACTGAAAGAACTCGGCATTCCCGCAATCCTGCGTATGGGAGACAATGTTGCCGGCTCTGAGGCTGCGGACCAATGGCGCACGCTGTTTCATGCACTTGATCGGCCTGCGGCTACCAACCGGGCCACAGCTGCATCGTTTACTTGGTTCTTCGGATGGTCTGCTGAACAAGTAGCCGAGGCGCTCGCAGCTAGCGACCAGGATTCCCAGGCGGCTAGTGACCTAGCCAACCTTCAGAGAACCCTCATGGACTGGGCTGAACTCATGCAATCCAAAGGCATGGCAGCGCTCTTTGGCGCAGTTCGGGCTCATTCAGATGATTCACGGGTTCACAAGACTCTGCTTGCTCGAGTCCTCAGTGCCGATTCCGGTGAGCGGAACCTGACCGACCTTGAACACATTGCCGAACTCATTCACGCCGAGGCAAGGCAACGGGGCCGCGGCCTGAGTGCATCCTCGGCACTCGCCATTCTCGATGGCCTACTCGGAACAGGGAGCGATGAGGTTGCAGGAGAGGCTGCCCAACGACGGGTTGAGTCAGAGGCGGATGCCGTTCAGATCCTGACGATCCACGCTTCGAAGGGCCTTGAATTCCCGATTGTGCTGCTGCCAGAACTCTGGTCTGGCGGTAATCGGGTCGAGACAAAAGGCGAGCTGTCATTCTTCTCGAAAAAGCTGAAGTGTCGGGTGCTTGATGTCTCTACCAAGGGAGAAGATGGAACTGCCTATGCCAAGAAGGGTCGGCCAATGATGGCGCCCCTTGCTACCGAAGAAACGCTTCGGCAAAACTGTGGCGATCAACACCGCTTGACCTACGTGGCCCTGACTCGAGCAGTGCATCAGTCGGTGGTCTGGTGGGCTCCGATGGCCTACAGCGGTGCATTCAAGACTGGTCTTGCTCGCATGTTATTTAACAACGATCCAGAGCTGAGCGCCGGCGCCAAAGTTGATGTTGGCCTTACTCCGCCTCTTGAACTCCTTGCAGCGCGCTTTGCTGAAAGCCTCGCATCGGGTGTCATGCAAGTAGTAGAGGTGCAAGCCCCGGATCCTTCACAATCCGGTGCGGGCAGTCAGGGTGGCGAAGGAGCGACCGTAGATGGACGTTCCCTCAGCGCAGCCACGCTTGACCGTGAACTCGACCGTGAAACCTTCCGTTGGTCTTATTCAAGCTTGCAAAAAAAGATCAGTTCATCAAAGAACGCGGATGTAGAGGGCGACCCAACCGATAGCCGCTCCGAAGACAGCCGCGCTCAAGACGAACTCCTGGTGAGCCCATCAGGTGACTCAGACAAACCCGCCGATCTTGCTGCAGCCGCCCTCACAGTTCAACAGGCCGAGGCGCAGGGGTGGAGCAATCCATCGCCGTATCTTGGTCTTGGTGGCGGAATTCCGTTCGGAAATCTGGTGCACGAACTGTTCGAGAACCTTGACTTTGCTGCAGAGAATCTCGAGGAAGAGATCAAGCAAGAGCTTCTTAAACTGACCTATCACCGGGTGACTGAGGAACAACTAGAGAAACTGCCCCAGGTGCTAGCCGAAACCATGCGGACCCCGTTCGGCCCGCAGTTTGGTGACCTCTCGTTGAGCACCCTCAAAGCAGCTGACCACCTCGACGAGTTGGATTTCAACCTGGCACTTGCACAGCAACAGCCTGTCTCGGCCTCTCAGATCGGGAAGGTGATTCGCAAACACCTCGACAGTGATGATCCCCTCGCAAAGTGGGCCGACCGGCTGGCAACGGGTCTGGGTCACATCAAGCTCCAGGGGTATCTGAGCGGCTCAATCGATCTGACGCTTCGGTACACAGTCGACGGTCAGCAGAAGTATTCGGTGGTTGATTACAAGACCAATCAACTCTCGCCCACTGATCAAGTCGGGTCACTCCTCGATTACCACCCAGCAAAGCTTCCCAAGGTGATGACGCACACGCATTATGCGTTGCAGGCTCTGCTGTACAGCGTGGCTCTGCACCGATACCTGCGCTGGAGGCTTCCCGATTACCGCCCAGAGCTACATCTCGGCCCCGTTGGGTATCTGTTTGTCCGAGGGATGGTCGGCCCCGATACCCCTGTTGTTAGAGGCGGACCCCATGATGGCGTGCGCTCAGGCGTGTTCTGCTGGCAGCCTCCGGTGGAACTCATCGAGGAACTCAGCACACTGCTCGCAGGTGGTCAAACTCAGGCGGTGGCCTCATGAAAATACCCAGGTTTATTCCGGCCGAGGTCAGCGAGCTTGAGGCGTTCGTAACAGCTGGCGTGTTCGGCTCAACCGAAGTTCAGGCGGTCACGACCTTCGTGCGGGCCGCAGCTAGCCAAGGCGATGCGGTGACACGAGACGTCATCATTGCAGCGGCACTCGCTGTGCGGGCGCCGCTGCACGGCCATGTCTGTGTCGACCTCGGAACGATTGCCTCAACAGTGGTTGGCAACCAAGACTTCTCCTCAGGGCCACTGACTGATGATGAGGTCGACTCGGCAGGCGCGCTGGCAGGCGAGGAAGACGCCGGCCTATCTCAGGACCAGGACTCCACCGGCGACCCCGTGCTTAACCAGCAACAACTACTCGACAACCTCAAATGGCCTGATGCTAAAACCTGGCTGAAGAACGTGGCGGAATCACCCTTGGTCCGAATTGTCACAAAGGGCAATTCCGCTGCTACTGACAGTTCGATTGATCTTGCAACGCAACTGCAGCCCTTAGTCATCGAGGACGGCCGCTTGTACCTGACCCGGTTCTGGTCACTCGAGCGCTACGTTGCCGCAGACCTGTTGCACCGCAGCCAAGCAGCAACCGTCGAAGAGGAACAGCAGACATCCGATGCTGTGTCGCCCTCTGAACGCTCGGCTGCAGATGAGGTTGAGCGACTCTTTAAGAAGGCAGCCGGTGAAAGGCCCGTGGACCAAGATCAACTTGAGGCTTCACTTGCCGGAGTGCACCGCAACTTTGTGGTCATCTCGGGCGGCCCCGGAACCGGCAAGACCACCACTGTTGCCACATTCCTGGCTGGCCTCGTCAGCAGCATGCAACCCCCCGCAGGATCAGGTAGCAACAGCACGAATCAAGCCACTCAAAGAATTGCTCTTGCAGCGCCGACGGGTAAAGCAGCGGCGCGCATGACCGAGGCGATTCGTAAAGCGATCAGCAATTTGGGCGGCGCGCTCGATCCGGAAGTTGCAAAGGAACTCGGTGAGCTTGACGCATCCACGATTCACCGACTGCTAGGTGCGTCCCCCGGCACTGGATTTCGTCATAACCCCAGCAACCCATTGCCGCACGACATTGTGATTGTCGATGAGGTCTCGATGGTGTCGCTGTCGCTCATGGCGCATCTGCTTGCAGCAATTCGCCCCGATGCCAAAGTGGTACTCGTGGGCGACCCCTATCAGTTGGCCAGCATCGAAGCAGGTGCCGTACTGGGTGACATCGTCGGAATCGGCTCCGGTGGGGGCGCAGTTGCCGGAACAGCACCACCAGCAGCAATTGCTGAAAGCGTCCGCGTGTTGACCACCGTTCACCGCCAGGGCAAGGATTCGGGGATTTTGAAACTCGCTGAATGCATCCGACAAGGCGATGCTGATGGGGCTATGGAGATTCTGAAGGGGGCGAACGAGGACGTCATCTGGGTAGATCCAACGAACCCGGACCAGAAGGGTGAAAAAGTACAGGCCGAGCAAGACCTCAAAGATGCGGCCACCAAGGTTGTGAAGGCAGCGCAGGGCGAAGATGCTGAGATTGAAGAGGCGCTCAAAGAGATTCTGAGCGTCAAAGTGTTGAGCGCCCTGCGGCGAGGCCCAACAGGTGTGGATCATTGGAATCAGCTAGTAGAGAACTATCTGCGTTCCGAGGACCTAAAAGGGTATTCGGATTGGTACGCCGGCCGCCCGGTCATGGTGACCAAAAACGACTACCTCAATGGTGTCTTCAACGGTGATGTTGGTGTGGCTATTGCCAAGGAAGACCTCAACCGGGATGACCGGTTCCAAGTGTGGTTCGAGCGGGCCGAGGGCAACCAGATGGTTGAGGCCACCCGACTCGATCAGATAGCTACTCAGTGGGCCATGAGTATTCACAAAAGCCAAGGATCAGAGTTTGAGCATGTGGTGGTCAGCATGCCACCACCGCCGTCAAGAATCCTGACCCGAGAACTGCTGTACACCGCAGTGACTCGAGCTAAGGAGAAACTCACGATTGTTGCGAC
The DNA here is from genome assembly GCA_037141255.1 of Actinomycetes bacterium. GTDB lineage: Bacteria > Actinomycetota > Acidimicrobiia > Acidimicrobiales > Microtrichaceae > IMCC26207. Next base: position 7,735 of record JBAXCX010000057.1, read on the forward strand.
CGAAGAATCCATCACCGAGGCGATTAAGCGTGAGGTCGCCCGATCTTCTGGCCTTGCGGCCAGGCTCGAACAACCAACTCGCCAATCAGTCGCCGCCTAGCTCCAACCTCTCGGGAATCAAACCTGCTCCCTCCCGATCCATGCAAACGTCCCAGGCTCCCAGTAGCAGCTAGAACTCGTAGAGCCAGACTTCAGCCGCATCAGGGTAGACAGTCTCACAAGGGATTCCATTGCTGTCGGCATCCATCCGTGAGGGGTAGCCCTCCCAGATGTAGTACCTCAACGCGTCATAGACGCCAACCCCACGGCTCTCTAGATCTCGGCAGAGCAGTCCGCTTGGGAGTCCGTAAGAGATTGAGTTGTTGTACACCGTTGATGGCCAATAGGCCACCACATCTGAACGCGAGAAGACAGTCTCACAAGGGATCCCATTCTTGTCCTCGTCCATGCGATTCGGTTGGCCGTAGAGTCGCCAGTAGTCAACAGCTGCTGAGTATGAGTAGCCCAGAGCCTTGAGGTCTCGGCAGAACAAGTCCGGCGCTGCGGAGCGAACGTCGCCTATCGGCGCTGCTGTTGCTGCTGGCGCTGGTGCTGGCGCGGGCGCAGCGGTCGTTGTGGTTTCTGGAGGCACTGTGTCGGTAGATGCCGGTGCGGCCGAAGTGGGAGCCACTAGAGAGGGTTTCGTTGTGGAGCTTCCTCCCGATCGTCCAACAAGGAATGCCCCGCCGATAATCACAATCACTGCCAGAGTGGCGGCCGCAGAGATCGCCGCGATTCTCCCACTTGAGCTTGAACTCCTCGAGGGTGGCATGCCTGCTGCTGGACCATAATTCGGTTGGCTGCCTTGTGCGAGGTTGGGCGCTAGTGGCTGCGACGGAGGAACAACGTAGGGCCCGGTAGAGGGGACGGTTGGCACAGAAACGGTTGGTTCAGGTTGAAGATTTTTAGTCCCGCACTTGCTACAGAAGGGTCCAGTGACTTCGGAATCACAAGATGGGCATCGATTCATTCCGCGACCTCCAGAATTTGATCAGCACTGAGGGCCAGTGATCCGAGGGGTCGGCCGGTTACCAGACGAAGCCTTGCTGCGACCCAAAGCCCCACGAGGTGAATGAGCGCAAACGAGAGCGCCACCCATACCATCAGGACAGCTCCGATAACGAGGATAAGGACTATCCCAGACTGCTGGCCCTGAAATGATCCTGAACTGTAATTACCGTATGCGTCGTAGCTGCCTGAGCCCCGCAAGGCGGCCGCAGCCGCAGACGCGCTCAGCAAGGAGAAGACTGAAAAGGCTCCAAGGGTCAAAAACGCGCCCCAAATCAAAGAGAACACACCGATCAGAACGGTGTGGAAAAATCGGCGAGCACTCGAACACGTGATGGATAGCATGCGTCCCACAGATTCTGCAGCAGGGAACATGTCTCCTGCAGCTAAAAGAAATGTTGTCATCCAGAACCCGACTGCAATCGGGCCTAGGAAAATCATGAGCGGAGCAACAAGAAGCATGGCTCCCAGAATTGAGGGGAAGCCCTGAGGCTGAAGGACAGCCTGCAGCGAGATGGGCACCCCGCGTGAGGCAAGCGACCATGTGCGCGACAGGATCATGAACTCAAGTGAGAACACTACGAATCCAAACAGGAGCGAGACCAGAGTGGCAAGCACCGACAGCAACGGCACCCCAAGAGCCGTTGCGAGTGCTTGTATGGCAATAAATATCACAACGGCTACCAGGTAGATTCCCACCACGACAAGCGTGATAACCGAGAGAATCCCAAGATTTTGTTTCAGGGATCTGAATGCCCACGTGAGTGGTTGACCTAAGTGATCATCCTGTCGCTCAAGGGGGACTGCATCTAACCATTCCCCGGACGGGGCAGGTGTCGACCTGAACTGCGAATCTGGATTCTGTGCATATGTCGGCGGCAATTGCGGAGTCGCTGCAGCGCCACCCTGCGCAACAGGCCCTTGCGATTGCAAAGCGGACTGCGAGTTTGGCGCTGGCGTTCCACAAGACCTGCAAAAAGGTCCGTCTAGCCAGATTCCACATGTGGAGCAGCAAGTCCCAGCGCCGCAGCGATCGCATGGGTTAGTTGCCGTGAGCGCGCTACAGGTAGGGCATGTATTCATTTGGATGGTGCTCCAATTTGGTCCGGTGAGGGCTTCAACATGTTTGTGAGACGGTGAGTGAGCTAGGCGACTTTGGGTCTGAGCTCTTCCAAGCGTCCAGGTAGGGCTGGGGCCAGAACTCGCCTCGCCGTCTCAGAACATCTCCTGGCCCACAGGGTGTTGAGATCCCAAAGTGAAGGTGGCAACCAGTCCCGGCTGCATTTCCGGTATCACCCACGGCGCCGATTCTTTGACCTGTTGAAACGTAATTCCCGGGCTGGACAAAGGGGTCAAGTTCGCGAAGGTGGCTTCCGTAGTAGCGAACGCCGTCATCGCCGACGATCGAGAAAGAGAGTCCACCCCGAGATTCAGCTGTATTGGACTTCGAACTCCATGAGTCGACATAGCTCACGTCTTGAATGACACCAGCATGAGGTGCCACAACATCAGTTCCACAAGTGGCGAAGATGTCTGCTGCCGGATAATCGTGATGAGATCTTCCGTATTTGGCGCTCGTTGCAGGCGAGATTGGAAACGCGTAGTCAGTTGTGGCTGCATGACTAGCTTTGCTTTTTCCAACAGAAACGGTCGTGGTTGCAGCCGTTGGCAGAGTTGTGCTGGGAACAGCGCTCGTCCCTGAACTTGTCGAATTTGAGCTGGCAGGTAGCGAGCTAGTCGGCGCATTGATAGTTGTTGGCAACTCTGTTGGCGGGACTGAGGTGGAAGTTCGCGGACTTGAGGGCTTTTCTGAAGTCGCCTGCAGGCTCGCAGTTTCAGACCGGTTGTTCACTCCCCAGGAGTAGCCGAGAGCAGCAAGAAGGATCGCAAAGATCAGTCCGAGGAGCACCGCGAGACGGGTCAGTTCCCGTGATCGAGGCGCGTTCGGCAGATCCTGATCGAACTCTTCCCCTTCTTCCACCTCGGCAGTCTAGTGAGTTACAAGCGGCGTCTGCTGCAGAAAGTGATCGGCAACTCTTGAGCACCGACAGGCCCTTTGAACGCCATACCGACCCTTCCTACGATGAGATAGTATGGAAAGTCCTACGGAGAAGGGGTCGTCCATGAAAGCTAAAACACTGCTCGTAGTACTTCTTTCAACCGTGCTTTGCCTGCTTTTCGCTGGCTGTAGTAGCGGAGGTGACAAATCCGACAGCAGCAAGTCGAGCGGAGAATCGACAACCACAATGAGCGACGATGGCAATGATCAGGTTGCTGCAGACTGCACGGCTCGTGGGGCGGGCGCTGAGCTGTACGGGTGTGACCTGTCTGGGGCGGATCTTTCAGGTGCTGTTCTATCGGATGCAAGCATGAGCGGGGTGAACTTGACGGGTGCCAACTTAACTGGGGCGAACCTCTCGGGAGCCGTCCTGGCCGATGCAAATCTGAAAGACGCAAATCTCACAAACGCAAACCTTCGGTACGCCAACCTCGATGGTGCTGTTCTGACCGGTGCAACCCTGACCGGAGCGGACCTGCAGTTCATCAAATGTCCAGATGGTTCTGGTGAAGGTGACGCAAGCTGTGTGACCACCTCATAGTCGGCGCACCCGGAGTCCCGAGATTCAAGATGGCCCGGGATTTAAACAATGGCTCACTTACGTGACTTGGTGCGGCCCCTTTCAGAGACGATCGCGAACAGATGCCAGCCTGGCTGCGACTCATCATCGCTCATGAACTCGAGCGCCGCACCATCTTCAATCAGTGACACCATCAACACCTCGAGTCGAGAGGGCACCGTTGCCGGCCCGGTGGCCACTCCAAGCGCCCCATAGTGACGGTTGACCAACAAGAAGGGCTGCTCACGAAAGCGACACAAGTCGTCGCGGGCAAACACCGCCGCCAGACGGTCGGCCTTGAATACCGAGAACGTGTCTGTGCTGTTATCGAAGTAGCGCACCGTGACGGACGCTCCGTCTAAGTCAACCAAGATGGCCGGGAGCGCAGGGCTGTCTCCCTCTGAGCTGAACGCAACCTGAGCCTGCGCATGCGAGAGCTCGCCGGCAGGGCCGGTCAAAGTTTCTGGACGTTTGGTCATGTTGTTCTCCTCATCGAATCCGGCGGGGGCACCTTCCCGTTTTCGGGGGTTGCCAGACCGTCATAGAGCCGGGACTCTCGGGCCTTCTTGATGATGCAAGCCAAGTTGAACCTGCAAAAAACATTGTACCAAGGGGGTCTGACAACCTCCCCATGAGTTTCTGGATTTCCGCCTAAATCAGAGCTCCAAAACTGCCAAATTCACCGGTTCGCTGTCGGAGCAAACTGGTAGTATTTCGGCAGGGAAATCGAGGGTGAAATTAAGGGAGATGAGTGGATGAGCACTGTTGAATCGTTGCCTCAAGATGCAGAACCGCTTGATGGAATGCCGGATCAGAAGGCCCGCCTGTATGCAAAATATGCAGGCCTTGATCGCGCTTCGGCCTTAGCTTGGTGGGAGCGGAATATCGGTCCGTATGACACCGGGCGCGCTGTCAAAGAAAAGCTGACTCCTGACGAGTTTGCTAGCCGTCGACTCCTCGAGGCGCAGGAGCTTGCGGCTAAGAGAAAGAGGGCCTGGGATCTGGATGCGCCCCGGCGCGAGCAAGCTGAACGTAAGCGTCAGGAAGAAGAGGCTCAACTGTTGCTCCTGGATCAACAAAGCGCCGATGAGGAAAGGAGGCAACGCGCCGTTCAAGAAATTATGGGAAGAGCGAAAAAACGGGAGCACCAGGCCCTCGTATCCGCATGGGCTGATGTCGGGATTCCCGAAATGGTTATTGCTGCGGCGATTTCAAACGGGCTGACCCCAGATCTACTTAGGGGATTTGATCTCGGATCTCTCTCAATAGACGAAGTCGCAGCGTTGATACTCGGGCGAGAAGACGGAGTCACCCGTGATTCACTCAAGCCCTGGCTTGATTGCGACCTGACGAAAAACCAGCTCATTTCGGCTGTGCAGTTCACCGAGGTCAGTGAGCAAGATGTGCATCGTTGGGTGGATTCTGGTCGCTCGGCAAGCGCCCTGCTAGAAGAATTGATCTCGGGGGGTTCGTACCAAGACCTCGTACATCACGCCTAGCAACGGTCGCAGAAAATTCGATAAAAAATCTGACGGAAAATGTCACATTGTGCGGAGCTCTGACTCATCCTCAGTGTGAGAGAGAACCCTGCAAGGCCAACCCAAGATTACCGATATCTGCTTCCCAACCCAGAAGCTAGATGCCCCACCGAATACCCCCGAAGGAGAGTGGATCAACCACCTTCGCCGGAGCGCTCAAACAGCAGCGGGCGGCCCGCAGCTGAGTTACTTGATGGCGAGGAGTTCCTCCCGGATCTTCTCGACTCGGAGTTGCTCATCGAGTATCTAGCCGAAAGCTTCGCCCTTGAACTGGGAGCGAACCCATGAGGCAGATGTCGGTTGCTGCAGCTTGCACGATGCTTCGTGAAGAAGAGCTGCGATGGGTGGCCGACTTCCTGAGTGAGCTGCGCAACTCCGATGGTGGCGCCTACCCCGGCGTGCAGCTCTCGCTTTACGGTGGCCGCCGCGAGTGGACCATTGCCACCAACACCACCACGGTCACGTTGCACGGCGGCGAAGGGGCAGAAGGCCTAACCGAGGCTGTTTGGATTCCGAGCAATTGCATTGCCTACGCCTCCGAAGCAGCCCGCTCCTCGGGGGTTTGTGCAATGGGAATTCGAGATGAGCGCAGCACAGGAGGGGTTGTGACTCTGGAACTTTGCACGCCCACTACCGATGCAATTTTTGAGCTTCGAGCTGCTCCGCCAGTGCGCACAGCGCGCTGGTATAGCAGCGCGCTCACGGTTGGCGGATGTGAGGTTGAAATCGATGATCTGCGAACAATCCTTCGAAACTGCACTCGGTGGGATCGCTGGAGCCAACGGTTTCAACCAATCCTCGGCCAGATTGCCCTCGACGACTTTGGAATACAGATCGATCTTCTCCCCACAGAACATCAGAGCCTGGTGGCGAGTTTTCGGATTCCCGCAGCGACTACTGGCGACCTGTCGGGAAACCACATGGCGACGCTCGATATTGAGCACCTACGCCGGTCGCTCCGCCATATCTCGGGTGATCGGGTAATGATTGCCACAACTCCGGCCGGCCGACTCCTGGTTGTTGATGACTCCCACACGGTGGTCGCTCACGGCGATGCGCGATTTGAAGCACCCGAAAGTCTGGCGGACGCCCTCGCCCAATTCGCCCCCAAGGTAAAGGGGTCTGAGTGGCGCATGCAGATCGAGGGAACAACGGTCACCGTTCGCCAAACCCCCGAGGTTGATTTCTTGATGTACGACGTCACCTCGGTGCTTGCTCAAGAGATCTCGGTGACTCGCGCAGTACTGAACGAGGTCAATGCAATCAACGCCGATCTGAGCGTGGGTCGCGTCTGGGTGGATCACAAGCGGCGACTTCTTCTGGGATCTCAGGTGCGCGTGTCTGCTCTTGATGATCTGTCTCGCAATGTTCGGCTCATCGCCAAAGAAACCCTTGGTCTCGAAGCGTTCCTCGGAGGACTCTCATGAGCAACTATCCGCAAGATCCTTGGCGAGACCCTTGGGAAGACTCTTGGCAAGATCCACGATTCCCGAGAACATCTTCAAGCCCACTTGGCCTCGGCGCTCATCGCAGTGTGCGTGCAGGAGAAGAACCAACCCCGAGCGAGGCCGCCATGATCGCGGCTGGCTCAGCGTTCATCAAGGATCTCACCATTCGAGCCGATGCCGCCTATCTCATCAGGAATGGCGTTCCAATCGAAGAGGTGTCACCCCGACTGATCCGCTATCAGCGTTACGTTGTCTGCTGGGGTGCCATTGTGTTCTGGCTCTGGTTCTGGGCAGCGGCCGCACTCGGTGGCGGCCTGCGATTCCTTATTGTCTGGTCCGGCATGCTCATCGGTCGACAAGACCTCAACCCAATTCTGCTCTGGGAGGGAACGATTCTGTTCACACTTGGCCTCGCCACCTACTACTTGACTTGGCTTGCGCTGATTCGAGCATGGAGGAGAGCCTGTGCAGGAATCCCCGAGGTTGACGCCCGAAACAAATGGCGCATGTACTGGGACAAGGAACGCGGTAGCAGGCTGGGATTCCAAAAAGATTCCTTGGATCCGCTTCGACAGTTTCTTGGCTTAGCAATCGCATTCGCGCTGGGTTCGTTCTACCTGCTCATCATCGCAATCCAAGTCATAACCGCTTTCGGCGAACTGCTGCGAGAGTTTGACCTCATCCACTACTTGGGGATGCACTGATGACAGATTCGCAACAGCCAGATTCGCAACAGCCCGAATCGCAACAGCCCGACTCACAAAGGCCGGACGCAGGCCAGCCCGATTCACAACAGCCCGATTCGCAACGAGCAAATCTTGAGCGCGCATCTCTTGAGCAGCCAGAGATTCCGCCCCTAGCTGACCAGGTTGAATCCTCGGCCATTCACGGAATGCTCACCGGCCTGTTTTATGGATACCGAAACCCCGTCAACATCGCAATTTTGGCGGCGGCTGATTTACATATGCAGAGAACCACTCAGCGAGCAGTTGCCGCGATTGTGGAAGCGCAGCAACAAGCTGCAGATGCTGCTCAGGATGGGACAGACGAGAGTGCTGATGATGACCACGGTTAGTGGCAAGCTAAGAAGGTGATACCTGTTCGTTCTGCATCTCTGAGGAATATTCGGTGATCCAGTTCGACCAGCTTCAACAACAGGTATTGGGTGTAGTTCAGACCAATCCGCCGCAAAATCTTGGTCTTGGGGACTGCGTTGGCGCAGTGCTAGCCGAGCCGATTCTTGCATCGGTTGACCTTCCACCCTTCGACAACTCGGCCATGGATGGCTACGCCGTTCGTGCAGCTGACGTTACGAATCTGCCAGCCACCTTGCGTGTGGTGGGCGTGTCCTCTGCGGGCCACCCTGCGGACTGCACAGTCGGGACTGCCGAAGCGGCGCGGATTCTGACGGGCGCTGTGATGGTGCAAGGCGCTGACACCGTGGTGCGGGTGGAAGACACCGAGCCGGCAGAGAACGCGCAGACTGCCGATGCGCAGACTCCCGAGACGCAGACCCTCAATACGCAGAGCCCCGACGCGCAGAGCCCCGACGCACAGAGCGAGTTCGTTGTCATCACTGCCGCTCCTGCACCTGGAGCAAATATTCGAAGAGCAGGTGAGGCTGCCAGAACAGGAGATGAGCTCGTAGCCGCAGGGACCCTGCTCAACCCTGGCCACTTAGGCCTAGCTGCCAGCGCTGGACGTAGCGAGTTGATGGTGATTGAGCGACCACGCGTTGCTGTGTTGTCTACTGGCGACGAACTGTTGCCACCTGGTGCGGGCCAACTCGGGCCCGGGCAGATCTTTGAGTCCAACAGCACCGTGTTGGCCGCACTCGCACGCTCAATGGGTTGCGAAGTCACCACGCACCACTGCATGGACAATGCGGCGAGTTTGCGTACTCTCTTGATGGAACTAGCCGGCTCCCATCAACTCATTCTGAGCTCTGGTGGCGTCTCGATGGGTGGGGAATACGACTCGATGCGACAGGCTGTTGCAGGCTTTGATGTTGAGTTCTTGAAGATTGCGATTCGGCCAGCCAAGCCGATTGCCTTCGGCAGAATTCAAGATTCGATTCTCTTCGGCCTCCCCGGAAATCCGGTGTCATCGGTGGTGGCATTTGAGTTGTTCGTTCGACCGGCCATTCGGCAGATCTCGGGGCTGTTACCGGCCCTGCCGCCGATGATCCATGGTGTGGCAGGGGAGCAGCTTCCGCGACTTGCCGGTGAGTTCACCTACATGCTGAGTACTCGGCAGGACTCGCAAGGAGACTGGGTGTCAACCGGAGGCTTTGGCTCACACGTTCTTGGTGGGATTGCACATGCACAGGCCTTAGCGGTCATCCCGCCAGGTCCCGAACCTGTAGCCAAGGGCAGTGATCTGCACCTGATTCCTTTGTGGTCTTAGGCCTCGAAGCCCGTAGGGACTAGGCGCAGCAGTTCCGCCAAATCGCTTGGGGTGTCCACATCCAAAAACGACCAGCCGTGTGCATCGAAGGTCCGCCACTCCTGCTCGGGCAGGTAGTGCGTAGTGATCCGTGCCAGCAATCCACGCATGCTGCGTTCGCCTTGGTCAAGCATCAGTTCGGCATCGGACAACACGCTGTGGTCGTAGCAGGCAACGAGTGGCTGAGGACCGTGCTCGGTAACGGGCACCACTGCAGCGGAGTCCCCCTCGGCGCAAAGCCGAATGAGTTCAGCCAAGAGGCTGGGTTGCAAGAGCGGATGATCTCCAGCCAAGACCAAAACCTGCTCGGCAGAAACTTGGGTCAGCGCAAATGCCAGCGCCCTGACAGGACCACCAAAGCGCTCTGGCTCAACCACGCAGTTGGTCCCTTCAGGTGCCCAAGGCCCAATGACCAAAACCTCTTCCGCCAGTGCGCTCGCAGCAGTGATTGCTCGCTCTAGCAACGTGGTATTACCGAACTGGGCTCGAGACTTTTCGCTGCCGAACCTGCTTGACTGGCCACCAGAGAGAATCACCGCGGCAGTCATGTTCTCGATGGTACTCAGCGGGTCATCCCGGCGCAGACTGCGCCACCAAGGACTCACTGCCGCACCGCGTGACCCGCTGCCACAACGAGTGACCCGTAGCCGTGCTAACAAATTCTCTATGGATGAGAACGAGTTTGACCACACATGGATCGCTGCATTCGCTGCGAGTAACAATACTGCTGCACTCAGCTCAGAGCAGGTCGATGCGCTGCTCGACCTAGCTGGTCGGGCTGCTCATCAAAGTGGGGAGCGTCGTAACGCTCCGCTGTCGTGTTTTCTTGCAGGCCTGCAACTTGGTCAAGCAGGGTCTGCGCCCACGGCCGAGGCAATCTCTGGTTTTTAAGCAGCCGCAGGCTTGCGTATCGAGAATGCGCAAGACTCAATTCCGATTGAGCTAGCAAACAGGATTCAGTCCACCGAGCGGAG
>JBAXCX010000058.1:0-17742 GCA_037141255.1 Actinomycetes bacterium
GATGCAGCGGACTGGATGCCCACCCCGTTGGATTTCCATGAACCCCTTATTGTGCGAGCTGAAAAAGCCGCGGCCTGGGTGGCGAATACCCGCGTTCCGTTACCGCTGCAAGCAATGGGACATTCACATGAAGAGGTAATCCCTATCGTGGCCGCAATGTGGACGGATGACCCCACCCGGATCTTGGCGGTGAATGTTCCCAATAGGGGTTATCTGCCCGATGTTGCAGAGGGTGCCATCGTCGAGGTGGGTGCCCTAGTCGACGGAAAGGGGATCCATCCCGACACGATGGCCCCGGTTGGGGAACCACTCGCGGGCTGGATCTCGACTCAGGTGGAACTGCAGAATTTGATTGTTGACGCGGCTCTCAATCAGGACCCAGCGCTTGCGTTTGAGGCGTTGCGACAGGACCCGAATTCACCGGCCGACGAGGCAACATGCAGAAAGATTTTTGACGAGCTGATGGGCCTACAGGCTGCGCGTCTGCCGTTCTAACCGATCCAGTCTGCAGGCTAGCTCAGCACCTCTAGGGTGAGTTCGATCGTTATGGGAGTTCCGACCACTGCAGTGCGGCTACCCGAAAATTCTCCAACCAGTTTGGAATCTACGTAGCTGCCTGAGCCGCCGATATAGGTCATGGCTGAGTCGATGGTGCTGCTTCCGTCGGTCGATTGTTTGGCTTGGCCCAAAATGCTGAACCCCACAGAGGAACCGTCAGCCCAGGTTACGGTGAGAAATCCAGTAAAGGGCCCGGAGCCGCTGATGTAATTGACGCTGCCGAGAATCTCAACGCTTGCGGGTTGACCCAGAACCGTGGCCGGGCCGACAAGTTGGTTGGCCCCATAGGTAATGGTGTCGTCCTTGCCGACTTTGTGCAGCGTCTTGGCAACCGAAGGCATCTCAATCTTCACTGTCTCAGCTGAAGGACCAAAGGTCGTGCTCGTTGTTGACTCAACATCTTCGGTGCTGCACGCAGGGGCTATCGCTACAAGGAGTAGGGCACCAAAGAGCAACGGAAGTGTTTTGCGTAGGTGCATCCTCATAAAATCAGCTTAGCCAGTCGACCTAGGTGCTGCGCTAGGTGTCACTTGGGTGGGGTGGTCTCGTGCGGGCGCAGCGGTGCGACCACTGCCTCGATTGCAACTTCAAGCCAGCTAGCAGTGTCTGGGAAAACTGCCTCTGTAAGGGTGCGGCCGAGCAGCGTTCCGTGCATCCAAGCGGCATAGGCCATTGCATCGAGATCTGGTCGGATAATTCCTTTTTGCTGACCCGCCCGAACAATCTCGGCAATAACATCAAGAAACAACTGTTGCTTCTGAGCGACATCCTCGCGAAGTTCTTCAAGGATCAGGGCATCTGCGCCAATCGCGACTCGTGATTGGCGCGCTTTGATGCTGTCGGGATCGGTCACGGTTCGAACGATTTGCTGAGTTACAAACGCCAGGAACTCCTCTGTGGTCTCACAGTCACTCGCTTCTGCAACTAACGCAGTGTCTTCTTGCAGCAGCAGTCGCCGGTACCGCTCGGCAGTAGCGGCCGCAAGGAGACCCTCGCGGCTTCCATAGAAGTGATAGAGCGAACTTCGCGATGCATGCGCATCCACCAGAATCTCATTTATTTGACAAGCATCCCAGCCGTTGAGTTCGAGAGCACGGATCGCAGCATCTAGAAGGGGCTTCTCACCGGTGCTCACTTCTCGGAGTCTACTGAGAACAATCTGTGGAGGTTATTCCTCCGAGAGCAGCCTCCATTTGTTGTTGAACTCCTCCTAGGCCGTATCTTTACGATGATTAGCCTTGCCCTTCTCCATTCCCCCTGCCCCAGAAAAACTGAGAAAGCCCAACCATGCCTCAGAATGATGCCGGAAACTCGCTCCCGCTTGCAGCGGCCCGAGAGCGCTACGAACAAGAACGATCCAAGCGCCTTCGGTCTGATGGCATGGAGCAGTTCGTTGAACTGAAAGGGGATTATTCGGCCTATGACCGTGACCCCTATGCCGACGCGAACTTGACCCGGGAGCCGGTAACTGAGACCACCGAGGTGGTCATCGTCGGCGCTGGATTCGCAGGCATGCTGACTGCTGTCAATCTGCTGAAGCGGGGAATAACCGACTTTCGAATCATCGATAAGGCCGGCGACTTTGGTGGTACTTGGTATTGGAATCGCTACCCGGGATGCATGTGCGACGTGGAGTCCTATACCTACCTTCCTCTGCTGGAAGAGACCGGCTATATGCCAACAATGAAGTACGCCGGCGCACCCGAGATCTTTGCTCACTGTCAACGAATTGGCGAGCAGTTCGACTTGTATCAGCGAGCACTGTTCCAAACCGAAGTATCCACTGCTGACTGGGATGAATCCACCTCACGATGGCAAGTAGTGACCTCTCGCGGGGATCACATCTCGTCACGGTTCCTTGTCACCGCTGGCGGCATTCTGAGCAAGGCAAAACTCCCCGGAATCTCAGGAATCGAGACCTTTGCCGGGCGTGCATTTCACACCAGTCGCTGGGACTACAACTTTACTGGTGGTAGCCCAACTGAAACCATGGACAAGCTGAAAGACAAGCGGGTTGGCATCATCGGTACGGGTGCCACAGCAGTTCAGGTGGTTCCACGTCTGGCCGAAGCGGCCAAAGAAGTCTTTGTGTTTCAACGCACTCCGTCAGCTGTTGGCGAACGCAACAACGGCCCGACTGATTCGGACTGGTACTCAAGCCTTCAGCCTGGATGGCAGGCCGAACGCATCCGCAATTTTACTCAGGTTGTAACTGGCAAGAAGCCCGAAAAGAACTTGGTTGGCGACGGGTGGACTGAGGTCATGTGGGAAGACACCCAGTCCGTGGCACCTACACCCGAGCAGGCCGAAGCCTTAGAACAATCAGACTTTGACACCATGGAAGGGTTTCGTCAGCGTGTGGATTCCCTCGTAGATGACCCTGACACTGCGGACAAGCTGAAACCTTGGTACGGAAAGCATTGCAAGCGGGTCTGCTTCCATGACGAATATCTGCCTGCCTTCAATCTTCCCAATGTCCATCTTGTTGATACGGACGGCCAAGGAGTTGAATCAGTCACGCCCACGGGGCTCGTGGTAGATGGCGTGGAGTACCCAGTAGATGTGCTGGTGTTTGCATCCGGGTTCGAGGTGACCACCGACCTGAATCAGCGATTGGGGTTTGACCCAAAGGGCCGTGATGGCATCGCCATGAGCGAGCGCTGGCATGACGGAGCGCACACGTTGCACGGGGTCTTAGCCGCTGAGTTTCCAAACATGCTCATGATCAGCATCGTGCAAGCGGGATTCGGTACCAACTTCTTGCACTTCTTATCGGAGTCAGCGAACCACGTAGCTTGGTTGATCTCTCGCTGCACCGAGGATGGCATCAGCAGTATTGAAGCCCTTCCAGAAGCAGAAGAGGAGTGGCATCGAACCTTGCTCAATGTAGCCATGCAGATTGCTGGCTATTCGATCAGTTGTACCCCTGGGTATTACAACAGCGAGCAGGGCCAGAACCCCAAAGCGCGTCGAAACCTTACCTACACGGGCAGTTTGCTTGACTACGTCGGCTACCTCGAGCGTTGGCGCGAACTAGAGGGCTTCCCCGGAACCAAATTGGATGGTTAACGCGCCCGTTCATGCGTTTCAAGACGAACTATCCAGACTCGACGGTGTTGGTACTGCCGCAGCTATCCGCAATGGTGATCTGAGTGCTACTGAGGTAATCGCTGCGGCTATTGCGCGCGCCGAGATTGTTGAGCCTGTGCTCGCTGCAGTGGTGACACGAGATTTCGAGCGCGCCCTGCAGCGCGCTGAACGCAGTGTGAAGGGACCCTTTGGCGGGGTGCCAACCTTCATCAAAGACAATGAAGATGTTGAAGGGTTACCCACTCGGCATGGTTCGGCTGCGCTGGCCTCTGCACCTCCGGCTCGACGCACAGCTCCGGTCGTAGCGCAGATGCTGGACATGGGGCTGGTTTGTTTGGGGAAGAGCTCACTGCCCGAGTTTGGCTTTATTCCTGCAGGTGAGTTTCCTGATGACACAGCGCCGACGCGCAACCCTTGGAACCCGGATCACACCGCTGGTGGATCCTCGAGTGGCTCAGCAGCGCTCGTCGCTTCAGGCGTGGTACCGGTTGCGCACGGGGTTGACGGAGGTGGGTCAATCCGTTTGCCAGCAGCGTGTTGTGGCCTCGTTGGGCTCAAGCCATCTCGGGGGCGCCTAGTGAGCAGCCCTGACGCAAAGTTTTTACCGGTTGATATTTTGGGAGAAGGCCTACTCACTCGGACTGTTCGAGACACTGCGATGTACCTTTTTGAGGCTGAGCGCCGCTACGCGAACCCCAAATTGCCTCTCGTGGGTTTGGTCCAAAACGGGACCGATCGCCAGCTTCGGATCGGGCTGGTGGCAGAGTCGCCAAACGGTCGACCAATCGATGCGCCAACTTCTACAGCGCTAGCCGATGCGGCTGCATTGCTGCAGAGCCTCGGTCACTCAGTAGAGCCAGTGACCCTGCCGGGCCTTGAGGAGTTTGAGGCCGACTTTAAGCACTACTGGGCTGCGCTTGCTTTTGCTGTTTCGATTGCGGGACCACAGCTCTATGGCAAGGCCTTTGATAAGTCCCAGCTGTCTGATCTGACGCTTGGTCTTGCTCGCATGTTCAAACAGAACTGGCGACGCTCCCCGGGGGCTATTCGCCGGTTGCGTGCTTCCACCAGAATTCAGGATCAGACGTATCGCTCCTTCGACCTCGTGATGTCCCCGGTGGCAAACTCCGTAGCTCCAAGCATTGGGCAACTGTCGATGAAACTGCCCTTCGAAGAACTGTTTCCACGAGTCGAGGATTGGGTGGGTTTTACGCCACTTGCTAACGCAACGGGGGAGCCATCAATCTCGTTACCACTCGGCCATGATGACGTCACCAACTTGCCAGTCGGCGTGATGTTTACGAGTGCAGTAGGTAGAGACCGATTGTTGTTGGAGTTGGCACTCGACCTAGAAGCTGCCTCGCCGTTTCGTCTACTTGCCTGAGGCAGAGGCGCCGTTCGCGTTGAACAACTCCTCAACAGCATCGGCTACTTCATCTAGGTCTAACGGTGGCTCATCAAAGCGCCGGACCTCGCGGTAGGTGCGATCCCGGCCCGAGTCATCAACGAACCAGGTGTGCAGGCGTTCGGAGGTGACTTGTCGAAGCGCCGCTGGAAGCTCCGAGATCTCGGCTGGGTTCGGGCGACCCACGCTCAGGAGTCGGCCGATGTCATACAGATCAGAGGAACGCTTCTCTGGTTTGGAGGAGGCTCGTAGCGGAACAGCGGTGGCCTTCATGACAATCAATCCGACTGTGGTTGCAACGAGCCTGCCATTGGCCTCGGCCAAGCGTTCGCCGGTGATGTCCTGCACTGCTACCACGTCAAGATCTAGGCCACCCTCAAATGAGTACTGACCCCCACCTGTGCTGGTGAGGGCCAAGCGGCTGATTGACTCATGGTGGTCCTCGAGGCCGCGAGTAATGACGTCAAGGTCGACGGTAGTTCGATGCGGCACGCCAACTCGGCACATAACTGCAAGGCCACCGATCAGCCTCATTTCGCTGGGAAGCGAAGCGAGCAGTTCCACCTCTCTATGGGTGGTGCCGCCAGGTCGACCCGACAGCAGAATCGGGCGGAGTTCGCTCACGTTGGGCCAGCTTCGTTCAAAATGCCCCAGGCTTCAACAATCTCTTGGCCTCGGGCAGGGTCCGCAGCCAGTCTGAGTGCGCAGAGGACTCGATGTGCGACTCGCCAAGGCTGTGTGTCAGTTGGCGGGTAATTTTCGTTGTCTGGAAGCCAGGTAACTGGAGCAAGTCGCACCCAAGATCGGGTGGGTTGCTCGCGGTCCACGAGACTGCGTGCCCTACGAAGGGCAGTTGGCGAAGTCAGGTACATCCGAGCTGGAAGGTTTCCTGCAGCAGTGATCTTTGCGCCGCCCATGGTGGCTGCGCGTTCATCGACTCGCACTACTTGGTTGGATCCAAGCAGTGTCCCTACTTGATCGGCACTTGCGGCAAGAGGTATCCAGCCTTCCTCTGGCCAGTGAGCGGCAGTCTCCCAGAACAGATCCGGCATAAGCGGACGGTGGGTGCTCTTTCCGATCAGTCCCTGCCCGGTGAACCTTCCTAGCAACTCGTGGATAGCTCCGGCGCTACGACTGATTTTTGGCGCGAGCTTTCGGGCAGTAATGGCCTGCTCGGGATCGATCATGGCGGCTAGTGCAATCTCGAGGCCGACTGGAGTCCACATGTTGAGCGGCTTGGTACGAACCGTGTGTTGCCCGGGCACGGTGGCCTCGATTCGAATTCCGGGAGCCCACAGGCGCAGGTCTCCTCGTCGATCGAGCCATCCCCAGCCTGCATCACGCAGTACGGCGCGACCGGCTTCGCTCACCCGATCCGACACAATCATGGCTGGTAGGCGACCGCGGTTTTCATGCAGTACTTGGGTCAGGTCGGCTGGAGTGGGATGAGCGCGAGCGACAAGGGTGGGTGCAATCCGTACGCCGTCTACGAACAGTGCCTCGCCATCGGCATGGACTGGAACCCCAAGTTCGGTGAGCGCAAGGAGTAGTTCCTCAGTGAGTTCGGCTTGGTCCATTCTTGATTCCTCAGGTAGGAGCTGTTCCCTGATCGTGCCGTCACGAACACAGAACATAAGTCGGTAGCGAACCACCTACTTCCGCATTGGCGCCGGTAAGCGACGTTATCCGTAGCTTACCGGCGCCAATGGGTCAGGTCGCGGGGCGAAGGACCGAACCCTGCAGGTTCGGTCCTTGCCGATGTCTCGCGACATCACAATGGCGGAAGGAGGGGGATTCGAACCCCCGGAGACCGTGAAGCCTCAACGGTTTTCAAGACCGTCGCATTCGTCCGCTCTGCCATCCTTCCGCTTCCAAGAGTAGAGCCAGCACGGGCTCCACTCAAAAACCCGAAACTTCTGTAATCAGGTCCTTCTCTGTCGGCCCAGCCAAATTCGGGCAATGATGAGAGCAATGGCTGACCTTAAAAACTTCGGAGTTTCCAAGTTTCGCGATGCTCGCGTGCATGATCGATTCGGCACTCTGCTGACACTCTTAGTCGCAGCGTTCATGTTGAATGGCTTCGTTGAGTACCGTTGGGCGCGCATCGCAATCGGAGGAATTCAGATTGCGCTCATCGTGGTGGTCTATTACTCCACGCGATTGGAAGGGGCTCAACGCAACCGAATACTGATTCCGTTCATCACCCTGGTAGCAGTTTCCATTACTTCCTTAGTGATTTACGAAGGAGATGATTCCCAAGTAGTCGTCGGTGCGCTTTCGTTGTTCTCCATCATGATTTTTGGGGTCATTTTGTACCTCGTTGTTCGCAGGGTGATGGCAGAACGAGATGTGAATATAGAAACTCTCCTGGGAGCGTTATGCATCTACTTCCTGCTGGGACTCACGTTTTCGACGCTCTACCACGCCCTCGATGTTTTTTCGAGTGCTCCGATCTTTGGCGAGCCTGTAACTCGACCGGATTATTCCTACTTCAGCTTCGTCACCCTGACCACGCTGGGGTATGGCGATATTTCCCCAGTCGGTGATCTCGCTCGCCGGGTAGCTGTTATTGAAGCGATGTGCGGGCAAGTGTTTCTGGCCACCGTCATTGCGAGGATGGTTTCGCTGTACGGAGTGAAAGACCTTGCCGAGCAACTCGAAGTGGTCGAATCCCAACAAGATAACGACGAAGCAAAAAACGAGTAATTCAGCTGTCGATTTGGGCGAGGTAGGCAGCCAGCCAGGTTTCAGCCTCGGCTAGATCTGAGTTGCTCTGCTCACGGGCTGCCGGTGCCGCCGTGCCCGCCGCAGGGTAGGAACCAAGGAACTTTACGTTCGCCTGATGGGAGCGCAGGCTGCGCAAACAATCAGCCACAATCGGGTCGGCAATGTGGCCCTCAAGATCCAACATGAAGCAATACTCGCCAAGGGAAGTCTTGGTGGGCCGTGACAGCAGCAGCGACAAGTTAATGGAGCGTGCCGCAAACTCCTGCAGAATTCGCAGCAGTGAACCAGGGGTATCGGCTCGCTGGTAGACCACGATTGAGGTTTTATCCTGGCCGGTAGGAGCAGGCACCCCGGAACGAGAGACCAGAACAAACCGCGTGGAGTTCTCGGGGTGATCCTCGATCTCTGCCGCTGCAACTTCGAGTCCGTATAACTCGGCAGCCCGCAGATTCGCCAGCGCAGCAACGGCCGGGTCGCTTGCCTCCGCAGCCAACTCGGCTGCTTGGGCATTGGAGTTTGCGGCCACATACTCGACGGAAGGAAGGTGATCGCGCAGCCAACTGCGGCACTGAGATGAGGCAACGGGAATCGAAATCAGACGAGTCACTTGGGTGATTGACGCTCCGGGCTGAACCAGCAAATTCAGAGAAACGGGTTCGAGCATCTCACGCTGAATCAGTACGTCGACATCAAAGGCCATTGTGTCGACGATGGCATTGACGGTTCCTTCGATGGCGTTCTCGACTGGAACCACTCCCTGATCAATTTCGCCTTCGGCCACAGCAAACAACACATCGGTCATGAGGGGATAGGCCACAAGTTCAGCCTGAGCAAGGTCTGGCTGCCTCTGGATGACTTGCTCGGAAAATGTCCCCGCCGGGCCGAGGAAACCAATACGCAAGGGGCGATTGGTCTTCTCGGGGGAGTCGGTGCTCATAGCTACAGAACCTAGTTGGCATAGTTTGGTAACTGCACCCTTTACCGAAGCACCCTTTACCGAAGCGAAGGATTCCTATGAGTACGCATCTTGCGCCCGTTTGGTTTCAAGTGACTGATCTTGATCTGGTGGAGGGCAGCGGTTGTTGGGTGACCACCTCGGGTGGCGAGACGTACTTGGATTTCACCGGGGGAATTGCTGTGGTTTCTACTGGCCATTGCCATCCACATGTTGTGCAGGCGATACAGGCTCAGGCGGCCAGATTTATTCATGCTCAGGTGAATTGTTATCGACATAATCTGCTCGAACCGCTCGCTGAGCGCCTGGCCGAAATTACGCCCGATGGAATCGACACCTTCTTCTTCGCTAACTCCGGAGCCGAGGCAACCGAAGGTGCAATCAAGCTAGCCAAGCAGGCAACTGGTCGGCCAAACACCATCGTGTTTCAGGGAAGCTTTCATGGACGAACCCACTTAGCAATGGCGATGACGACTTCAAAGACGGGGTATCGGGCAGGCCACGCCCCGCTCCCCTCAGGGGTGTTCGTCTCTCCGTTTCCGCAGTGCTTCGACACCGCACGGGCTCACCCAGAACTGAGCACTGAGCAGGCAGATGACCTTGCAATCGATACTGCGATTAGCGGACTTCGATTCCTGTTGGCTAGTCAAACTGCGCCCGCCGAAACTGCCGCAGTCATTATCGAGCCAGTGCTCGGTGAAGGCGGATATGTGCAGGCGCCGCCAAGGTTCATGCGAGAGGTGGCCGCCATCTGCGCCGAACATGGGATCTTGTTTATTGCCGACGAGGTGCAGTCAGGGTTTGCTCGCACGGGAACCATGTTTGCTGTTGAACAGTGCGAGCTACAGCCAGACATCATCGTCATGGCCAAAGGTATTGCGTCTGGCTTTCCTTTCGCTGCGATTGGTGCCTCAAAGGAACTGATGGCTCGGTGGCCAGTGGGCTCCCATGGTGGAACCTACGGAGGTAATCCGATTGGCTGCGCAGCAGCCCTTGCCACCATTGATGTGCTGACCGAGCCCGGATTTCTTGACCATGTCACTGCTCGCGGAGAGCAATTACGCGCTGGGCTGAGTGAACTCGCATCGCAGCATGCAGTGATTGCTGATGTTCGAGGACCTGGTCTGATGGTCGGGCTTGAATTCCGCAATGCAGACACTGCACAACCCGAGGCCGCTCGAACTGCGGCGGTCATTTCGCACGCACGCACACACGGGAACTTGCTAGTGATGAACGCAGGGACCTGGGGGAACATCATTCGCTTTATGCCGCCGCTTGTTGTCTCTCAAGAAGAGATTGACCTTGCGCTTGCTGCTATCAAAGCAGCGCTCGAAGCAACGGCCTAGTTGCGGGCGTGTCGCCAGAGTTCCCGGTAGCTAGGCCACTCCAACTCAGGGGCTGAGTACCCTGCTTGTTCGAGTTCACGTTGAAGCTTTGGTAGGTGCGAAAACGGAACGCCGATGTCGACGTGGTGAGCCAGATGCCAACCCGTATTGAACGGCACCATCCAAAAACGAGCAGTGGGCGACTGCCGAACATGATGGGTGGTGAGGCGTCGATCCGCCGACGCGATCAGTCCGCCGTGTTCGGCCACGGCACGCAGTCGATTCAGGACGCGCCACATGGTCATCCATGGCAGCAGCCAGAACACGGGGTAGATCCACCAGTCACCCAACGCAGCCCAGAGCCCGAAGAACAACACTGCCTGCCAACTAAGAATTCGCAGAGCAAGCGGCCGAGCACCTTGAGACTTGAGAGCGAGCATCAGGCCCTTGAGGTTCTTCCAGCCAGATTCGCCGTCTGCATCACGGCGCATTTTTCGATTCCACGAAGCTGAGGAGATGGGATAGCCCGAGTAGAGCGCAACGTCTGGCTCGTTGGGACCGAACTCCTCTTTGTGGTGCGCCATGTGGCCACGACGGTAGGCATCAATCGGTACGAAAGCGGGGTAGGCAACCAGCCAAGCCCCGACCCAGTCATTGAGTTTGCGATTTGAAAAGAGCAGGCGGTGGGCCGCCTCGTGGCCGAGGATCGCGAACCGGGCAAAAGCTCGCCCCATAAGAAAAAAGGCCAACACCCATCCAAGTGGGTGGCCCCACAATGCGGCTGCGGCTAACACGCCAACTGACTGCACCCAGAGGCCACAAACATGCGCAGCATTCGCAGCATTGGGAATGCGGTAGAGCTCTTCGCGCAATTCGCCAAGTGGTCGACCCGTTGGCCCAAGTCGACTCGTTGGAAGTGAGTCAGTAAGTGACTCCGCTACGGGCAGCATCGTGTTGGAATCGCGCTGTTGAAGCTCTGGCACCTCTTCAATATTACAGATATGCAATACCTGTGGCAAATATGTAATATGGCTTCCATGGTGAGCTTGGGTTTAGAGAATGACCCTGCACTGACAACCAGATCGGTGCTGGCCTCGATGCTGTTGGGGTCTACACCGCCACGACTCCCCGTTGCAGTCCTGGTGCGAGCCGGCGAGATGTTTGGATTCACAGAGGGCTCAGTGCGAACAGCGCTGAGTCGAATGGCTGCTTCGGGTGAGCTCCGCCGTGATGCCCAGGGCTGGTACCGCCTGCAGGGTGATTTATTGACTCGACAGTCGCGTCAAGGAGAGTCCCGATCAGCACTCACTTCGCAATGGTCGGGTCGCTGGAGACTGGCAGTTGTCGAGCAAGGCGCTCGTTCTGCCACTGATCGAGCGGCTCTGCGAGATGCTCTGATCAGGCTTCGATTCGCTGAGCAGCGTGAGGGTCTGTGGCTACGACCAGACAACTTAGATTCGCGTTCTCAACAGCATCCCTGGCAGTTGGCCGATGCACAATGCCGCTGGTTCCTAGCCGAGCCGGAGTTCTCGTTCGAGCAGAATGAACAGGAGTTTGCTGCAAACCTCTGGAGCCTTTCGCAGTGGGCTACTCGAGCCACCGAATTGAGAAAGAAGATGCACACGCTCCTGGCACCGCTTCAGCAGCGAGATACATCGGCACTCGCTCCTGGTTTTGTGGTATCCGCGTCAGTGCTTAGGCATTTTCTGGCTGACCCGCTCTTACCCCGGGAACTCCTACCTCGGCATTGGCCAGGGGCTGCTCTGCGCGCTGACTACGACCAGTACGACACCACCTATCGGGAGGCACTTGATGAGTGGGTCAGGCAACCAGCGCCGCCGCTACCATCGCGGTCGTGACTGACTCCCAGAACCCTGACTCCCTGAACCCCGATCTGAACCGCTTCTATTTTCGGCAGTTGCTCTCTGGTCGCGATTTTGCGGCCCGCAATGAACTCGCGATTGGGATGGCCAACTTTGCTTACCTGATTGGTGACCGTGACACAGGGGAGTGCATGGTGGTCGATCCTGCTTATGGGGTGGCTGAACTCAATGAGATAGCCAAGGCAGATGGCATGCGCCTGACGGGCGCGTTGATTACGCATTATCACGCTGATCATTGCGGAGGCGAGATCATGGGTATCCAGATCGAAGGAGCCGCAAAGCTGTTGGAACTCACTCAGATCCCGGTTCATATTCAGGCCACTGAGCGGGAGTGGGTTCTGAAGGCCAGTGACCTGTCTGCTGAGGACCTTGAACTGCATCAACCCGGAGATACCGTGATGATTGGCGATCTGCCGGTTCAACTTGTTCATACTCCCGGCCATACCCCCGGGAGCCAATGCTTTTATGTGAACGGCTGTTTGATTTCGGGCGACACGCTGTTTTTGGATGGTTGTGGTCGAACTGACTTGCCCGGGGGTGACCCGGAGGAGTTGTACTACAGCCTCACGCAGCGGCTCTCGCAGGTCCCGTCAGAGGCGTACCTGTTTCCCGGGCATAACTATTCCGATCGACCCACGGAACTCATGGGTGAAAACCGCGAGCGCAACATGGTGTTCAAACCAAAGAGCGCCGAGCAGTGGATGATGATGTTCGCCGGCGGCTAATGGGCCCGAATCGATCCTCGGAGCAGGAGCCGCCCAATGCTGCGAAGTATTCGTCCCTGATGATCATCCCAGTCTTGTCGAGGAGTTGACCAGTAGATCTGCAACGCGCCGATCGGCTGCTGCCGTTCCAATATGGGTAGGTGGAGGCTTGAGCACACCCCACGGTCTCCAAGTGTTCTGGAGTTCATGGGATCAGCGGGAAGCAACTCGGCGCGTTGCAGAAAGAGAAATCGTTGCGGTTGAACCATGCCCAACCCCCAAGGAAACCAATCAGCAGATACGGGGGATTCCAAAACCGCCCAGCTCGGCGAGGCTCCGAGATTGGTGACGACGTGATTGCGAGTTGAGGACAGCGTGACTAGATCGGAGCGACACTCCTGACGAATCAGGTCAAGGCCGTCACGAAGGATCTCTGATGGTGTCAAACTCGCAAGCGCCTCGGCGAACTGTGCCACTGCGGTCGAGAGCCATCGTTGTTCTTGAATCTGCTGAGTATGCATAACTCTTTCTGGCGCGAACCCCGGGACCGAGGTGCTCTGTTCATGAGGGCTGTGTTCATTTGGTCGGACGAAACGTTGCCGAACTGGAGAACTTCTTTGGCGACTGGGTCCATAATGCTCAGGTGAGTTCCTTAAATCCCCCTCCTTTGTATCCGGCAGCAGAACACCGGCAGTCCTACATGCTCGAGGTCTCGGGCGGTCACAGCATTCGGGTACATGAATCTGGAAATCCATCCGGCAAAGCAGTCGTGGTCTTGCACGGGGGGCCAGGAGGCGGGTCCTCTCCCAAGCAGTATCAATTCTTTGATCCTCAGGCCTACCGCGTCATCCTCATCGATCAGCGCGGCTGCGGCCAGAGCACTCCGTATGCCTCAGTGGATCACAACACCACTTGGGACTTGGTTTCAGATATCGAGACGGTTCGGGAGTTTTTAGGAATTGACCACTGGATGGTTTTTGGGGGGTCTTGGGGCTCAACTCTGGCACTGGCTTATGCGCAGACTCACCCTGAACGGGTCACCGAACTGGTACTACGCGGCATTTTTATGCTGCGTCCTTCTGAGCTTCACTTCTTTTATCAAGACGGAGCAAGTCACGTATTTCCTGATGCGTGGGAAAACTTCTTGGCCCCGATCCCTGTGGCTGAGCAGGGCGATCTGATAGCTGCCTATCACCGTCGACTATTCGGTGATAATCGAGAGGAGCTTCTGACCTGCGCGCTTGCCTGGTCGGACTGGGAGCGAGCGACTTGCATGCTCGACCCGCAGGACAGCGCTTCGCAGCCGATGTTGCAGCCGGAAGCTTTTGCTCGAATTGAGAATCACTATTTTGTAAATGGGGGATTCTTTGAATCGGAGACGCAGTTACTTGACGGTCTTGACCTGATCCGGCATATCCCGGCGGTCATCGTGCAAGGCCGCTACGACGTTGTGTGCCCAATGCGCTCGGCTTGGGACTTGCATCAGGCTTGGCCCGAGGCTGAACTGATTGTGAACACCTATGCCGGGCATTCAATGTTCGATCCCGAAAACGCCGCTTCGCTCAAAGCAGCGTGTGACCGCTTCCGCTAGGAGTTGCTTTCGGCTTCTTTGGCTGGCGGTCGATAGCAGGCTAGGAGCAGCAGGGTTCCAGCCCCAATACCTACGACAAGCGTGATCAACATGCCGAGCCATTCGTAGCCCAAGAAGTAGCCCACATATTCACTGAGTCCGAACGCCCGGTCGAGTGACCATCTCCCGGCTCCGAGCGATCCAATGGCAAAACACACGGTGGCGAGTAAAAAAACGTGTTCGAAGCCGTCCTTCGCAATGAGGAAGGCATGCTTGTGGACAGTCCACCCGGCAACGACCATCAGGCTGATCACCCCAGCCGCAGCGAGAGGGGTCAGAAAGCCAAACAGTAGCAGCACGCCACACCCCATCTCGGTGAGTGAAGCGGCGTAGGCATGAACGGTTCCGTTCGGCCTCATTCCCATTGAGGTGAACCATCTTGCAGTTCCGGCGATTTTTCCGCCGCGAAACATCTTGTTGTAGCCGTGCCAAAAAATGGTTGGTCCTGCAACTAAGCGAAGAATCAGGAGTACAAGGTCAACTTGTTGAAAGGGGGGTGAACTCACAGCGGCATTCATGGCGCCGCAGTGTAGGGGAGGAGATCCCTAAGTTGGGATTCGGGGTCTGCATAGACTGGCGAGCATGAAAACTTTGAATCGAATGTGCGCAGCAACTCTCGCAGCTTCACTGCTTCTGCTCGCACCGGCGGCATGCAGCAAGAACGACAATGACTCAGATGACAAGGAGTCAACCTCGACTACGACGTCAACTGCCACCTCCACTAGCACCAAGGGGGACGCTGCAGGTTCGCAGGTGCTTCCTCCAGTCATGCTGAGCGCAACGCAGACCACAGCAGATCTGAAAGTTGGCGACACGGTGGTGTTTGATCTTGGGGATCCTGGCGATGGCAGGTTCGTAGCTACAAGCAGCGATGCAGCAGTAGTCGAGATCACCTCAGATGGTGGAAGCCAAGGTAGCTATTCAACGAATGCTGGCGGCAAGGCTTTGAGCGTAGGATCAGCCACCGTCACCGTTGTGCTCGAAGGCGGCGCCACTCCTGCCGACCCGGTGGTCTACGAACTCACGGTTATCGCACCGTAGGCAAGCTCAGGCTGACGATGAGTCCGCGGTGATCGGTTGGATCGCTCAAGCGCATTGACCCGCCCGATGCTGCAACGAGTTCGGCCACGATCGCGAGGCCAAGGCCGCTTCCCCCGGGTTCGGCTCCTGGAGCCCGCCAAAATCTAGAGGTTGCGCGGGACTGCTCCTGAGCAGTCATGCCGGGTCCTTCGTCTTGAACGCTGATCTTCACGTCGCCAGACTCATTGGTCACAGACACAAGAATTTCACTCTGAGGTGGCGCCACGCCGATTGCGTTATCTAACAGATTGTCCAGCATCTGTTCGAGTCCACCGCGAACCACCCGAGCCTGCGAGTGCGTCGAGCAATTCAACACGACCTGAACTTCAGATTCCTCTGCTAGCGCCATCCAGCGGTCGATCGCCTGCGTAGCAACGGCTGCAACGTCTACCGATTCCAAGACCAGATCCGACTCACTCCGAGCCAGTGCCAGCAATCCATCCACAAGGTGTGTGAGACGCTCCACCTCAGACGAAATTGCCTCGGCATCGGCCCGCAACCCCGCCCGATCTTTTTCATCTACAGGAAACTCAAGGGCATCCTCAAGCGACTCGATTCTCAGACGCATCGCCGTGAGCGGAGTCCGCAGTTGGTGAGAGGCATCCGCCACAAAGGCTTGCTGCGAACCGATCAGGAGCTCGAGGCGCGCCGCCATATCGTTAAACGTCTCGGCTAGATGCTGTAGCTCTGGAGGGCCTCTATCTACCTCGGCCCGTCCCTTCAAATCTCCTGCTGCAAGCAACTCGGCGCCATGTTCAAGTTCGGCCACAGGGCTAACTGCCCATCTCGCGACCAACCAGCCAAGCGATGCTGCTGCTGCGAGCACCAGCGCCGACAACGCTCCGAGACGAAGCCAATTCTTGCGTACCTCTTCTCGAACCTGTCCGGTAGGAAAAGAGATTCGCACTGCTCCGGTGACTCGACCATCAGAAGTGATCGGAACGGCCACAAAGGCCAGCTCCTCGTCCAGCGTGGTCGAGCGGCGGATGCCGGAAGCTTGGGTGCCGCTCAGCGCAGAAACAAATTCGGGTCGCGTTGAGAAATCACGTGGCTCAGAGTCAGGCCGGGCGGTATCGACCAGGCTCACCCCGAGAGGGTCCGTCACCACAACACGCCCGTCAGTTTGATCGGCGTACCTCTGACTGATTGCAGCGACGGCAGGTGCGTCCCCTTTCTCTACCCGCTCTTCGACCAATCCCGAAAGGACTCGTGAGTCGCGCTCAACCTCGGCAAGCAGGTGGTCTTGGGCACGGCCAGCAAAAGTGAGCCCAAGGGGTAATTCCAGCACCAGCAGCACAAAAGCGGCAAGGAGTACATAGGACAGGATGAGTCTGCGGGTCATGATTGCTCAGCGTCGGTGACGAGCCGGAAGCCCACTCCTCGCACTGCTTGGATCCACTCAGGGTGGCCAAGCTTGCGTCTCAGCGATGCAACATGAACATCCAGTGTTTTCGCTGACCCATACCAGTTGGCGTCCCAAACCTCTTCCAGAATGGTGCGCCGGGAATGGGCCGCTCCCGGGTCACTCGCAAGGTAGGCCAGTAAGTCAAACTCTTTGGGCGTGAGGTCAATGCTCTCGCCGCTGATGGTGACCTCGTGAGCCCGCAGGTCAACCATCAGATCGCCAGAGATCAGTTGCTGCGGTGTGTTGTCGGAAATGCCAGATCGGCGCGATACCGCCCGAATCCGAGCGATGAGCTCTCGAAGGCCAAATGGTTTGACCACGTAATCATCGGCTCCCATCTCTAACAGCAGCACTCGGTCTACCTCTTCAGACCTTGCACTGACCACAATGATGGGCACTGACGAGAGGTCTCGAAGCCGTCGGCAGACTTCCGCTCCATCTAAGTCGGGAAGGCCGAGATCAAGTAGAACGAGGTCAATTCCCATCATCGCAGCGAGAGCGCTGCGCCCCGTGACCACATGAACTGCCTCAAACCCATTGCGCTCCAAACCAGCAACGAGGGGCTCTGCGATTGACTTGTCGTCCTCAACCACCAGAATGCGCACCGGAATACAGTCGCACACCCTCGGGCTCAAGCCACAGAATCTTCACCAAATCCTTACTCTTTACAGGGCTTCCCCTAGAGGTCGAATCTCTAGAGTTATATCCATGAGCAAGACCCCCCGAACATTCAAACAACTCGCAGCAGGCACTGCGGCCATTGTGTTGACCTTTGCCGCGGCCGGCGCAGCGGTAGCTGTCAACTTGGGAACCAGTAGCTCAGGCCAGGGTTCCAAGGTAGGAAACCTTCCTGCAGCGCAGCCCATTAGTGCAGCAGGGGCTTCGAGCAACACCGTTCCAGTTGTGCCCTCAACGATCTATGTTGACGTCACGGTTCCCTACGATGTCCCAACTCCACCGCCATCGCAGTCGGCGCCATC
>JBAXCX010000059.1:0-17488 GCA_037141255.1 Actinomycetes bacterium
GGCTTGCACTTCCGTCGGCAGCGATTCAGAAAAATGGGGTGGGCGCAGCTGGATTCGCATCGGGAACCACCGACGGCTACTTGCCCGGCGCAGAAGACCCTGCTGGTCGGGGGCTCGGCGGCGGAGACGCACTAGCTTTCCGCATTGCGGCTGACGGCAGCGCATTATGGGCTCGGCAGTTTGGAACCGCAGCGAACGATGCTGCACTCGGCGTGTGCGCCGTAGCTCAAGACGGAGTCTTTGTGGGCTTTACGGACGGAGACCTTGAAGGTCGCTCCAAGGGGCTTCGAGACGCGTGGATTTCGCGAATCGACGGTAAAGGTGTTCAGCGTTGGATTACGCAGTTTGGTGGAGCAGGAACCGAAGAGTTCCGAGCGGTTGCTGCAGCCGGTGAAGCCCGCCAAGGAACCGAACAGTTCATCGCAGTGGGCTCAACAGATGGAGACATTGATCAGTCCGGACCGCTGACCAATAAGGGCAGCACCGACGCCATCGTCACTGCGTTCGCCAGCGACGGTACGGTGCGTTGGGCCACACAACTTGGCTCTCAGTTTGATGATGTTGCCACTGCAGTCACCGCAGATGGCACAAACATTTATGTTGCAGGCACCACCCGCAGCAGCCAAGGCGCGGCGGGCACTCCTGCCGAGGGAACTGCAGCATCTGGAACTGCAGCCGACGGTGCTGCAGGCACCGGGGTTGGTGAACTCAACCCCGAGATCGGACCCGGAGGAGGCACCGATGCGTTCTTAGCTTCGATCGATGCCGAGACGGGCAAAGTTCGCTGGGTCATGCGAATGGGGTCGGCTACAGATGATGCAACTACTGGACTGACCACCACTGAAGGTGGCCTGCTCGTGCTCTCTGGGATTACCACGGGCAAGGTTGCCAGCACTCCCCCAGCGGGAGGAACAGATGGTTTCTTGCTCGCTTTCCAATTGCCCACGGGTGGCGGCGCAGCCGCAAGCTCCGTTTAGAACGTAGTGGACTCGCTCGGTACTCGCTCGGTCCTGGCGGGGTAAAGGGTGCCGGCAGGGTTTTGGCGATCAGCCCCATCAGGCTCGTTGCCGGGCCCATGGACACCGCTGCAACCTTCTCAACTCGCTTTATCGACCAACATGCACTGGTGTCGCAGGAACACCGGCAAGGGTGCCAGGGCCGGCAAAGTCGTGCGTGACTACTGCTCCCGCCCCGACAGTGACGTTCGATCCGACCCTCACAGAGCCGACCACGCTGGAACCAACGCCGAGCTGAACGAAGTCTCCGAGCACAACTTCACCATCCCCAATGCAATTCCCACCGGCAAGAATCACGTTCCTACCAAGCTGACATCGACCTCCTACCACGTACCCAAGTTGGGGATGCAACAAACGCAGACCGGGTCCGATTTCTGCTCGGTAGTCGAGTTCGCTGCTAACGAAGAGTCTGATAATCGGCATAAACGGCGACAAAACGAGGCGGGCAGACCTCCAGGCATTTCCCAGCCAGAGGAATAGCCCACGGTTCAACCGATACCAGGCCAGTATCGCAGCGCTCTCGCTGCACAGCACTGGGAGCAGTCTGGCCGTTTTTCCCTTGGTCATTTCAGCGATATCGAGTTGTAGGAAGCGAAACTGTGACCTCAAATGACTCATCCTCCCAATTCTAACCTTGAGAGTTTCACTACCAACCGAAACCTCGCCTAAAGATTGAACGCTGACAGCAGCCTGGCTCGGCAGAATGTCCAGCAAAATGAAATTGTGAGTAGCAGTAATTCCCCGCCCGACTCTTAGGAAGACACCGAGTGTTGGTACCCTGCCGCTTATGGCTCACCCTCGTACATTTCGTTTCGCTGCAGAACTTCATGGACCGCTCGATGGCATGACTTGGACGGACTCAGTGCGCTGGCTTGAGGATGCCGGCTACTGCACCTTGTTCGTGCCTGATCATTTCACGGAGGGGTTTGGCCCCATTGCAGCGATGGCCTCAGCCGCTGCAGTCACAACAGAACTTCTAGTCGGCCCGCTCGTGCTCGCTGCCGATTACCGGCATCCGGTAGTCCTCGCTCGCGAACTCGCCTCCATCGACCAGATTTCGGAGGGCAGACTCGAACTTGGACTTGGTGCCGGGTGGATGGCCTCGGACTACAACTCCTCTGGTATTGCCATGGACCCGCCCAAGGTGCGCGTGGACCGCATGATCGAGGTCATCACGATCCTGAAAGGCCTGTTTGCGCCCGGCGCATTTTCATTCAGCGGCGAGCACTTCACCATAACCGAACTCGACGGCTCGCCCAAGCCTTACCGCCCGGAGGGCCCCCCATTACTCATTGGCGCGGGAGCTGCTCGCATGCTGCGCTACGCAGGTGCCACCGCAGACATCGTGGGTATCAACCCGTCGATACACTCTGGAGAAATCGATTCAGCCGCAGCGCGGGACGCTCAGGTTGACCGCATTGACCAGAAGGTGAAATGGGTTCAACAAGGTGCCGGTGATCGCTTCGAAGATCTTGAACTCAACGCTTGGCTCGCTGTTGCAAACGTGACCGATGATGCTGCCGGGACTGCAGAGCTACTCGCTCCAGCGTTCGAGGCCGACCCCGTTGCGCTCTTGGACTCCCCGATGGTGATGTTGGGCACCATTGACCAACTCGCCGAGCAGGTTGAAGCTCGTCGGGAGCGCTGGGGGTACTCGTATCACGTGATTCCTGGGGCCTCTGCCAAGGAGTTTGCACCTCTGGTTGCCCGCATGACCGGGCACTAGCTGGTGCCGAGAACGCGCATTGCGCTGCTTACCTCAACTGGCGCTTGGCAGACCGATGAAGATGCTGAAGTACTCGTCGAGGCACTCGCGTCAGAAGGCATCGAGGCCGAGCCCGCCATCTGGGATTCCCTGAAGGTTGATTGGGCTCAGTACAGCGCCGCAATCCTCCGCTCCCCGTGGGATTACAGCGATCGGCCTGAACAGTTCTTGGCAACTCTGGAACGGATTCAGCTCGCCACTGCAGTACTGAACCCCATTGAGGTAATCAGGTGGAACATCGACAAGCACTACCTAGCTGACCTTGCTCAGGCGGGCGTGCCCGTGGTGCCGACTACGTTTATTTCAGCTCGGAACTCCCTACAAGACAACGATTTTCCGATTGATGGCTGCTTTGTAGTCAAGCCCACGATCGGCGCTGGGTCGCGCAACACCGCTCGCTACACCCAAACCCAGCGCCGCGCGGCCACGGCGCACGTTGAGAGACTCCTTGATGCAGGCCAAGAGGTGATCGTGCAGCCGTACATTGACTCCGTTGATCAACTTGGCGAAACCGGCATGGTGTTCTTCTCAGGTGAGTTCAGCCATGGGTTCCGAAAGTCCGCTTTGCTCAGACAGGGCCAAGCCAACGTTGACGGGCTGTTCGCCGTTGAGGAGATCGCCCCCCGGGAACCCTCGCAAGCGGAACGTGAACTTGCCGAGCAGGTGCTTCGGATCACCGCGGACCGTTTCAACAGCAGCACGGTTCTCTACGCACGCGTTGATGTTCTGAAAGATCCTCAAGGCCAGCCACTGTTGCTTGAACTCGAAATGACCGAGCCCTCGTACTTTCTGAGCACCGACCCCTCGAGCCCTGCGCGGGCAGCGGCGGCTTACGCAGCGGCACTCAACCACGCATCCTGATGCAACGCTGATGCAACGCTGATGCAACGCTTGTAGCGCCCTGATACAGAAGGTACGCGCACTCAACTGCGCCACGGCACTATTCTGACCACGCTTTCTTCGCGCAGCTGCGCACAACCAACTGGAGCCACTTATGAGCAATCCCACTGCCGATAGCCCCAGTGGCGAGAATCCCACCGACGACCTCGTGCTGTACACCTCTGAGGCAGGGGTTGCCACCATCACCATCAATGCTCCGGACAAAGCAAATTCGCTCACCGCATATATGCGTGACCAACTCACTGATTGGTTTGAGTGGGCCTCTGCCGACCTTGGGGTGCGTGCGGTGGTCCTGACCGCAGCTGGCGATCGCCACTTCTGTACCGGGGCGCATCTGGGTGGGGCACAAAAGCCAACTCCACCTCGGCCGGAGGGGGCACCGGACCGCGCCATGGGTGACGCCTCGCGAATGATTAAGCGAGGCTGGCAACGTTTAGTCGCCTCAATCCTGGACTGCGAAAAGCCCGTGGTTGCTGCAGTGAATGGAACCGCTGCAGGCGGAGGTGCGCACCTTGTGCTTGCCGCTGATTTAGTCGTCATGGCAGATACCGCCAAGCTGGTTGAAGTCTTTGTTAAGCGCGGCATCCTTCCTGATGCTGGTGGGGCTTACCTGCTTCCCCGCATCGTTGGGCCACAGATCGCCAAGGAACTTATGTTCCTAGCCGACAACGTCCCAGCCGAGCGGTGTGCGCAATTGGGAATCGCTAATCGCGTCGTGCCCGCAGCAGACCTACACGAAGAGGTCACCACACTCACTGACCGGCTTGTTGCGTCACCAACAAAGGCTCTCGGCTTAACAAAGTGGCTGATCAACCGATCTTTTGAATCCAGCCGACAGACAGCGTTTGAAGAAGAAGCCATGGCTCAGGACTTGCTCACCGCCTCGGCTGACTTTGCCGAGGGACTCACTGCATTTCGTGAGCAACGACCAACTGAGTTCAAGGGCTGGTAGCAGCCTGGCAGCAGTGTTCACTGGCCTCAGCTCCGCCTCTCAGCGCGAGACCGACCGCCTGTCCTCGTTGCGTTTGCGGTCGAACCCGGTGGCGTACTCTGGTCTCCCACCTCTCAGTGGAGTCCATCTGAATGCTCATCCGTCGTTCGCGCTCCAACAAGTTCAAGCGGTCGATTTCACTACCCTGCTACCTTGCTCCTTGAATGCTCAAAGGTCAAGAAGTTGGCTTGTGAATCTCTTCTCATGGGCAGCGCAAGGCACAGTCCAAATAGCGGCTCAAAGGACGGCCCAAGTGACATGGACTCGGTCAGTGGTCTACAACTAGGTGATGTCAGAACATGAGACCAGCTCACGAGAACAGACCATCACAGTCGAACTTAGCGAACAAGGCGTTGCTACGGTCACGCTCAATCGCCCCGAAGTTCTGAACTCGTTCAATGCGCAGATGGTGCATGAACTGCATCACCTTTGGCGAAGCCTGCGTCATCGCGACGAGGTTCGTTGCATTGTTCTCACCGGTGCTGGAGATCGCGCATTTTGCACGGGCATTGACCGCACCGAACAAATCGATGATGGCCAAGGCGGTGCCCGCTCCGTAGCGGATCACGAAGAGGACCGGATTGCCGGTTTTGGATCTACACCATTTCACTTTGATGACCCTGGCGAGTTACTTGGTCCGAAGACAAACGACTTGTGGAAGCCTGTCATCGCCGCCGTCAACGGCATGGCCTGCGGCGGAGCTTTCTACATGCTTGGCGAATGCGACATTCTGCTCGCTGCCGAGCACGCAACATTCTTTGACCCTCACGTGACCTTCGGAATGACTGCCACGTTTGAGCCGCTGCACCTGTTACACAAGATGCCCTTTGGCGAACTCGTTCGCATGTCGCTTGTGGGGAGCCACGAACGTATTTCTGCAGCCCACGCCGAACGCATCGGATTGGTCTCCGAGGTGGTTCCTCAAGAAGAACTGCTGAGCACGGCCCAGGCACTTGCTACCGTTATCGCCTCGGCCCCGCAACGGGCGGTGCAAGGCACGCTCCGCTCGTTATGGGCAGGCCTTGAACTCACCCGCAGCCAGGCGCTGGCCCAAGGCTGGGCATTCATCGGCCTTGGTAACGATGACGAGTCCATTGCCGAGGGGCAACGGATGTTCTCATCAGGTCAGCGCATCACCCCGCGCATTCGTTAGCGAGCACTGATCCGGGCGAACGCGTGAATAAGGACTCGCCGGAGAGCACCCGCTAGTGCGCGTTCAGCTTGCGGTGGATTGAGCGATTCTGCTTGTACATCGAGCGGAACGCCTTATAGAGGCGGTCGTACTCTTTTCGATTTGCTGGGTTTGGAGAGTGCACCTCAATCACTTTGACCTTGGCCCCAAGATCGGCAACCTCGACTGCCCCGAGCGCTACCCCGGCCAGCAGCGCCGCTCCACGAGCGTTGGCTCGAATCGGGTGCTCAACTCTGCGAATTGGCCGGTTCATCACATCAGCATGGATCTGAGCCCAAATGGGTGACACGCCGCCGCCGCCCACCACGTTGATCCATGGGAATGGCCGGTCAGTAAACTTTTCTACTGCTTCGAGCAGCCATCGCGAATTAAATGCCACACCCTCGAGCACGGCGCGCACCATATCGGCGCGGTCGTTTCGCAACGACAAGTTGTGCCAGCCTCCGCGGATGGTGTGATCGTCAACGGGGGTGCGCTCGCCATTCAACCAAGGCGTAAAGATCACACCGTTTGAGCCAGGCACGGTTGATGCCGCTAGGCGGTCGATTCGTGCAAAGACGTCCTCGGGGGCGATCTCGGCAGAGAGTTCATCTTGAGGAAAGAGCACCTGATCACGTAGCCAGTTCAAACATGCCCCAGCAGTCTCTTGCTCATCCGCTACGAAATATCGCCCCGGAAGTGGACTTGGCAGCGATGCCACGCCCCGCAGCACATCGGTCTTCTTGAAGGGCACGTGACATGACAGCCAAGAAGAGGTGCCCAAGTAGAGATGCCCCTCATAGTCTTGAACTGCTCCGGAACCTACAGCGGCGGACTGCACATCGGGTGTGCCACCAATCACCGGCACACCCGCGGCCACACCAAGTTCCTCGGCAGCAGCCTCAGTTAAGAATCCAAGTACCGCGGTTGCTGGGACGAGGTCTGGCATCCACTCCCGCTTGAGGCCCGCTAACGCCAACAACTCCGGGCTGTACGTGACGTTTGCAAGGTCTCGATTATCCGTTACCCACGTCATCACGATGGAGTCATACGTTGCAGCGCGCACTCCAGTGAGCTTCAAGTTGAGCCAGTCCTTCGGCTCCAGATACATCGCTGTGCGCTCATTCAGTTCAGGCTTCGTTCGCCGAAGCCAGTGAATATGAGCAATCGGATCCTTACCCGAGAGCGATGGCGCGCCACCAGTCAGGCTGATCCAACGGCGAAGCTTGCGAGGGTCATAGCCCTGCACCCTGATTGGCCCGCCGGCAAGCTTGGCAATATCTGGCGCACCACGAGAATCCATCCAAATGACCGAATCGCAGACTGGCTCACCTTGCGCATCGATTGCCACGGTGCCGGACCATTGCGAAGTCACCGAGATCGCCGCAAGGCCTTGCTCTGGAACAGCGCCTCGCTCACGTAGGCGCTTCATTCCAGCCACGACTCCTGCCCACCAGTCTGCGGGACGCTGCTCTGCTCCACCGTGTTCTGAGAGGTTCAACTCAACGGGTTCGAACTCGCCATCGAGGTAATCACCCTCCAGGGTAAACACGGCGGTCTTTGGACCCGAGGTACCCAGATCAATTGTCAGGACATATTCGCTCATAGCTCCCCTTAGAACCCCTGCCTTCAGACTGCAGAACAGCCACGAACCCTAGCGGTGGTCAGCGAAACAAGCCGAGTTTTGCTTTTTTATTACATATTAAGTTGTTTCAGTACATATGATGATGAAAGAATAACTCTCACACAATCGCAGCACTGGCCTCAGGCCTGCCCGCAACAAGATCCGATGAGCCGCAGATCAGGAGCACATCCATGACCCACCCAGCCAACTCGAAGGGAGCGCAACCGAGCGAAGACTTCGCCGTTCTAGAGAAACATGTACATTTCCAAGGCTCTCTGCTGGTTCTGTTGACCGCCGGGCTCATTGCTTCGCTGCTTACTGGTTGCACCAACTCCAGCAATGCCCGCGAACCAGTTGCAGTTCAAGCAATCACCACCCTGCCAACTCGGCCAGTTCAGCTCAGGGCAAACCATCGGATCGATCCCAATTCGCCCACCTCAACTACTCAGACTGCCGCAAAATCAGCAACGGAAGTGCACACGCCGGCTCACAACACCACCACAGACGGCTTTGGCGCAAGCAGTGGCACGACTAGGCACTCCAGCGCGGAACCTCTGGCCGAACGGTTACTCGTGGCGAATGCGCTCCAGAAGTACAGCAAGCTCGTCACCGACATCGCCGCTCACCCAGATACCGCCTCAGATCCACAGTCGCCCCTGCGTGCACAGTGGGATGCACTCGTGCCTGCATTGAGCCCCCTCTCCGTTGACGTTCTCAATCAGCTGGTGGTGATTCCTGCTACCGACCACACTCGGGTCATCCCGAACGCAACGGGGCTGAGCTACAGCTACCGGGCGGTTACCGTCGCACCTCAAGCTCAGGGACTCATCAGTTTTTCTTGGTGCGGATACTCGCCCGGAATACGTGTCGCTGACTCCTCTGGGGAGGTAGTCGACGAGGCCGTTGCTGAGATGCACGGCACGGGATCCATTCGCGAAGTCGGTGCTTCGTGGGTTGTGGACTCACTCGATCATCTTGATCTCGTTGTATTGCCCGCTGGATCGCCCGACCCGTGCCCACCATCTACCCATCCGGAGTCACCCTGATGAAACCTCAACCTCCACAGAAAAAGCGCGCAGTCATGCTTGTCGTGCTCGGGAGTTCACTGCTCTGCAGTTTCGGCATGAGCACGAGTCTGCCTGCGCAGGCAGAGAGCCAAGGGTCGGCAAGTTCTCGACTGATTGGACGCGGAGACATCGTCACCTCGATCCTCTCTCAGATCGGATCAACGGGCCGACCTCGACGCGGCACCGGCACCTCACGTAACACCCCTGCACCAAGATGCCGATGGATTACGTTCACCGATGCTCAGATTGAGTTCCTCATAGCCATCATGGCGCCCAACCGCAGCGACCCAAGCGTTCGTCCGTTACTGGACTCACTACAAGGGTTTCTTGGCACGGCAGAACTCGCAAATCTCAACCTACAAGGCCAGATTTGCGATGGTCGAAATGTGGCGTTTCGAGCCATTCCGCGCAGCGCCAACCTAGATCTGCAGACGCTTCTCAACCGTCAGATGATCACCCGGCTACCCCCGCCAAACCCCGTGCAGAGTCCACCCGAAGGGGTAGTAGTTCCCGTGCAAGAACCGGTGTTTGTCTCGATTCCAACTGCTGACTGGCAACCGGTACAGTCCACACTCAGCTTAAATGGCATCACCGTCGACGTGCAGGCCGAGCCAATCTCACTTCGCATCTTCAGCGGTGAACCCGGTGCTCGGATTCAAACCTGCGGTGGCCAAGGCGCTCGTTACGACCCAAGTTCTGCGCGCACGCCCGCACAACAAGCTGCTGCGAACAACTCTTGCATCCTCCGATACGACAGAGCCACGCAGCGATCAGCCGCTCTCCAAGAGGCCTCACCCGATATGAGCGTGCCCTCGGCTTGGCTCGGGACGGTCACCGTTGTCTGGCTCGCCCGCTGGCGCGTTGGTGCAGGACCGTGGCGATCCCTCGGAGAGATTCCACGTACCCGCCTGATCGAACGCCCCACTCGGGAAGTTCGAACGGCGATTGAATCAGGCGGCTGACTAGGCCTGGCCGTAGGCATTCGTTCGGAGCTGTCACTCGAAGGACCGCCCCCATTCGCGAAGCATGTCCAAATAGTTCTCGGGGCTATCGGGGGCTTGCTGCCCAGGCGCATACGCAACCTGATGAAGTTGCCCTGTAAAGGCAAACCCTCCGTGGCGTTGAAACAACGGCCAACTCACGGGTGAGCGACGATCGATCCCAATATCAATCCCTTGGAACGGAGCCATTGCCATAAGCAGGCGATAGCCCTCACCCGAGGCCACCTCGGTGCCGTCTATGGCAAGGCCAAGGTTCCAGAAATTGTCGCCGGGGCAGGTGATTCGCAACTCGAGCTGATGTGCCCCGGGCTCCACAATCGGACCCCGCAACTCCCGCTCAACGCCATAGCCGTTATGCACCGCAACGAGTTCACCGGTGTCATCGATAAACATGCAATATCCGCCACCCTGATCCCCATGGGACACCAACATCCCGGCATCGCCCGGCTGAATGGTGACTGATGCCGAGATCACAACATCACGCCAGAGAATCAAGCGCTGTGATCGCCAGCGGTCAAGCGATGGCGTGTTGGGGTAGATCACCACATCAGTGTCGTAGCGCTGCGTCCACGGCGGCCTGAGCAAGTAGCGGTAACCCGTGCCCTCATCAAGGGGAAAGATCTGATTTGCCCAAGCAGCTTCATCCCAAGCAGCTTTCAGTTCTGCCAACAACTCAGGGTGCTCGGCAGCAAGGTCGTGCACCTGTGAGGGATCGGCTGCCATATCAAAGAGTTCCCATAGCTCTTGGGAGTAGGGGGTGCGAGGGGCATGCCGAGTGACTGCTTCCCAACCATCTCTGCGAAAGGCTCGATGGCCCTCATTCTCTATGATCA
The DNA here is from genome assembly GCA_037141255.1 of Actinomycetes bacterium. Lineage (GTDB taxonomy): Bacteria > Actinomycetota > Acidimicrobiia > Acidimicrobiales > Microtrichaceae > IMCC26207. The sequence goes on from JBAXCX010000059.1 coordinate 10,369, forward strand.
GATCGGCTTGGCGACCTGGGGCTTGGGAGTTGAATAGGGTTGCGCTCAGGTCTTCACCGTCTAGGGAAAGCACCGGCTCGCCAAGCCAAGTCGCCGGTCGCTCGATTCCCGTGAGTTCCAAAATGGTTGGCAGCAAATCCGACACATGGACGAACTGATCGCGAAGCTCACCTTCGGGGATTCCACCCTCTGGCCAGGAAACCACAAACGGCACCGAGTGACCCCCACGGTGTGCGTTGATTTTGTACAGGCGAAATGGCGTGTTCGAGACCATCGCCCAGCCCCGCGGATAGTGCGGCAAGGTGGTTGGACCGCCCATCTGATCAATCCGGGCGAGGTCCTCTTCGAAAGGCTCCTCGATGCCGCTGCGGCCAAAATGCAGCGAGCGGAGATACGCACTCGTTCCCTCGCTCTCGCCTTCTCTCGATCCGCCATTGTCCGAGGTAAACACAAACAGCGTGTTCTCCCATTCGCCCATCTCTTCGAGCGCTGTTCGCAGGCGGCCGACGTTCTGATCGATGTTGTCCACCATGGCCGCATACACCGACATGTACTTGGCAAATAGCGCCTGCCGGTCGGGAGTGAGCGAGTCCCAAGCAACGACTTCATCGCCAGACTCGTCATTGCGCGGAGCTAGTTCCGTGTTTGGTGCAATGACTCCAAGCTCGATCTGACGCTCATAGCGCTGCTGACGAATCACGTCCCAGCCCTGCGCGTAGCGCCCATCATGGCGAGCGATATCTTCTGGTTTCGCATGCAGCGGGGCGTGAACGGCGCCTTGCGCGTGATACAAAAAGAAGGGCTTGTCTGGAGCGGAGGCCTTTGACTCACGAATCATCGAGATGGCGCGATCAGTGAGATCATCCGTCAGAAAATATCCCTCCGGATACTGATCAACACGAATGGCATGATTGTCTTCAATTAACCGGTGCGGGTGATGCAGATTGGTGAACCCGTCCAAGAATCCGTAGTAGCGGTCGAAACCGCGCTGCAGTGGCCAAGAGGATCGATCTCCAGCGTCGTTTTGTTCGCTGTCCTTTGTCAGGTGCCACTTACCAACCATCAACGTTTGGTATCCCCCCGAGCGCAGCAGTTCTGCCATGGTCGGCGCCAACGGTGTGAGTTCCATGGCGTAGCCGGGGAACCCCGGATCGGAATGCGCAACATGGCCCATGCCAGCACGGTGCGGTTCCAAACCAGTCAGCAGCGAGGCTCGGGTCGGTGAGCACATCGGAGTGGAGTGATAGTCGGTGTAGCGCAACCCTTCGGCAGATAACTGATCGATGTTGGGAGTGGGAATCTCGGACCCGTAGCAACCAAGATCTGCAAAGCCCAAGTCATCACACATCATGACCACGATGTTTGGTGAGCCGACAGAGGCAGCTGCCTTGGGTGGCCACCAAGATTCCGAGGTAGCAAACACGGCGCCAACGGAGCCACCAAAGCCCGCATAGGGAGCGAGCTTCTCTGCATCAGTGGATCTAGCAGGCGATTGCCCGCTCGACGATGCGGAGCTACCCGCTTGACGCGTAGCCGAAGTGTTCTCGGAAGGATTTGATGCAGTCGTGGTCACAACCTGCATCGTAGAGAACCCGGAGAGGTTCAGTTCGCAGCACTACTCGGGGCAGGTTCGGTCAGGAATTGGGCCTCGAACTCCTGCGGGTCTAAGGCGGGCGCAAAGAGATGACCTTGACCCAGGGCGCAGCCAAAATTCTTCAGCAATTCCAGCTGCGAAAAAGTTTCCACCCCCTCAGCCACACAGTTCAATCCGAGCGTAGAACAGAGATTGATGACCGCTGCGATAATTGCCTGGTCCTCGAGGTTGTTCTCAATGCCGTTCACAAAGGATTGATCAAGCTTGACCGTGTCGGCTGGAAATCTGCGCAAATACGTAAGCGAGGAATGGCCGGTTCCAAAGTCGTCGAGCGAAATCTCGATGCCCAGATCCTTGAGCGGCTCAAGGCGCTCACCCCAAGCAGCCGCATCATCGAGCAGAACGGATTCCGTGATCTCAACCGAGAGCGTGCCGGGGGTTAATCCAAACTTACTGACCACATCTGCGGCAAAAATATTAAAGCCTGGGTCTTGCAGTTGGCGGCCAGAGACGTTGACCGCAAGACGCAGTCCCGCCCATCTAGGGCGCTGCTGCCATGCAGCCACCTGAGCGCAGGCTGTGTTCATGACCCAGGCACCAATCGGAATGATCAGCCCGTTTTCCTCGGCGATCGGGACGAATTCGTCGGGAGCAATGCTGAGACCATCATGCGCCCAACGCAGCAGCGCCTCAACCCCCACCAATTCGCCCGTGGCAAGCGAGACCACCGGCTGGTAGTGAACAGCAAACTCCTCGCCCTCGAGGGTTTCTCGCATCCAGGATGCAATACGACGACGTCGGGTGGCTCGAGCGGCCATCTTGCCGTCGAAGATCACCCACCTGCCTCGCCCACCAGCTTTTGCTTCATACATCGCAGCATCGGCATCGCGAATGACGGCCAAGGGATCGGGATCTGAGGGATCTACCTCGGCGATCCCAATCGACACCCCGACCGTCACCGCGGATCCATCGATTTCGATCTGTTCTTCACATGCGGCATTGATTCGGTGTGCGATTACTACTGCGTCGCTCGCGGCATCAAGTCGCTCGCACAGCACGATGAACTCATCCCCGCCAAAACGAGCCACGGTGTCTCCTGGCCGAACAGCCCCGCTCAACCGACTAGCCACCTCCTGGAGAACTCGGTCGCCCTTTGCGTGACCGAGTGTGTCGTTGAATTTCTTGAAGTGGTCAATGTCGATAAAGAGCAGCGCCGATCGCGAAGGCACGGGTGACTGGTTCATCCCATGCATCACTCGCTGCATTTTCTCGAACAGAAGCAGACGGTTCGGAAGTCCTGTTAGTTGATCATGGGTTGCTTGGGTCTGTAAGGAGGCCTGAAGTTCCTTGCGTTCACGAATATCTCGCGCCATGCCGGAATAAAAATCAACCTCCGTCGAGTTCGGCTTCAGGTGAGCAAACATCTGCACCAGCATCGGCACGAGAAGCCCGTCTTGGTTTCGAATCTCGATCTCGCCGGCCCAGTTCTTCTCGGTAGCAAGCGACTGCAGCATCTCATCGGTTATCGGGCCAAACCACCGGGCCAATTTTTCGAGTTCCTTGCGATTCATGAGGTCTAGCCCAGCTTGAGGAACGCCAAAGAATGTTCGGGCCGCCCTATTGAGATAAATCACAGCACCTTCAGCATCAGACAACACGGTGAGGTCAGGGGTGACATCAAAAATTTCGAGTAACCGATGACTTTCTTGCTCAGCGGCCTCCACCTGGGTTGCTCGTTCCCCCAGTACTTCAATTGCAAGACGTTGGTCCGTGACATCACGAAAGTTCGTCACGATTCCCCGCACAAGCGGATCATCAAGACAATTCATCAGCACGTTCTCGATGCGCCGAATCCTGCCATCAGCGTGAGAAACCTCTACCTCAACCCGCTGGATCTCCGCGGGGTGAGCAATCACTTTGGCGCAAGCCTCTCGAAGCCGGCTCAGATCGGGCTCGCGAACAGAGGAACCCAGTTCCAGACCGATTGCCAAGCTAGGTTCGAAACCCAGAATTCGAAACATTGCGGGACTCGCATAGGTGACGATGAGTTCTTTCGTACACACGATGATGCAGTCGTTGCTGTTTCTGACGAGCGCCTCAAATCGACTTGCCTGGTCAGCGAGTTCCCGCTCGCGATCCGCTTGAACAGACGCGTCGCGGACCACCAGCACAATTCCATTTACTCCCGTCAACTGCCGCAGATCTAAGCCGGTCACCTCGGTCCAGACCCACTCACCCGTAGCACTACGCAAACGCACCTTGGTTCGGCAAGTCTCTGGCGAAGCGCCGTCAAGTAGCCGGCTGAGATTCGCAAATGCATTCTTGAAGTCTTGGGGGTGAATAAGGGTGCTTGACTCCATTGCGACTGCTTGATCGGGCGTCCAACCGGAGAATTTTTCGACTGTGTCGCTGACCCACCTCGGACTGAAGTCATCATTCAGAAGAATAACGACATCTCCTGTAGCCCCAAGAAGCTCGAGGAGCGGTGCAGAAAAGCTGCTCGTTAAGGCTGCTGTCGAGTGCGGTTGTTCAAGATTCTCCGGCAAGATTCCATCCTAATGGCCGATCAAAGACCCATCTCGGAAAGCTAGCGTGTGTACCGATACGCCTTCGCAATCATGGGAAACTGCATGGGCAGACGGAGCCAAGCTGCAGCGGCAGCGAGCTTTGACCCCTCCCGAGTTGCGTCTACGGCCATTTGGATATTGGCGGGGTAAACCGAAACGAGCGTGGCCGTAGCTAGCCAGCCGCCTATTTTTCGAGTCTTTGGCAGCGCGAGCAGTGCCCCCGAGCCGAGTTCCGCAACGCCCGACCAGAGAACAGCGGCTTTTGGATTGGGAAACCAGGTCGGCACAACTTTTTCAAATTGTTTCGGGATGACAAAGTGCAGCACCCCCATGGCGAATAGTCCGCCGGCGAAGCGCAAGCGAGAGCGATCCTCAGCCGGATCTGCATAGGGATCGGAGAAGCGGGTGCGAAACTTCTGAGCAGTCGTTGGCATGCTGGCCTCCAAGCGAGCAACGGGAATGAGCGGGCTACAAGTTCAGTCTTGCCGAGCTGAACCAAAGAAGCCGCATCCACCGAGGACTCAGACACTATTCTCGCACCGATGCACTGGCGCCGACGTAGTACTCCCCTCAGGTGCAACCCGTGCATTACCGGGTTGGTTCTTGGCCTGCTTGTCGCGAGCTGCACGGGAACCTCAAGCGGTGATCTCGGCCAGAAGCAGGCGGAAAAAGCAGTCGTGTCAACGACCACCACCTTGCCCCCCGATTGTGCAGAGATGCTTCCACCGAGCGCTCAGGCGGGACAGATGATCATGGCGATGGTGACATCCCCCCAGATCGCGACCGAAGTGCTCACTACCGGGACCGCAGGCGGATTCGGTCTCAAGGGCAAGCAGTCGAAAGACATTGCCAAAGAAGTGGCCGCTGCTACTGCTCAGGCACCCATTGCTGCGTTTGTGGCCAGCGATGAAGAAGGCGGAACGGTGCAGCGGCTGAGTTCAGCTCTTGGCGTTTTGCCCTCAGCGGAGTCAGTGGGCAAAGGCACGACCACGGATGCCGGCACCGTTATGGCGGATTACGCAAGCAGAATGCGCAAACTTGGGTTCAACATGATTTTTGGACCCGTTGCAGACGTCGGTAGCGGATCTGGACTCGGCACCCGAGTGTTCGGAAAAGACCCTTCCATCGTCACCGGTTTTACTGACGCAATCATCAATGCAGAGATTGCTGGTGGACTCATTCCAGTGGTCAAACACTGGCCGGGAATGGGCGGCGGTTCGGCCGACCCGCATGTGATGCTAGGAAAGGTTGCAGCTCTCGATGCGCTCAAGGCAAAGGACTTGATTCCCTTTTCTTCGGCTATCGCTAGCCGAGTTCCCGCAATCATGGTGGGTCATGTGCAGATTCCTGGGCTCACTGCTCCCGGCGAGCCTGCCTCACTCTCTCGTGCTGCACTCACCACTGAACTACGTGAGCAGGAAGGCTTCGATGGGCTCATCATTACGGACGAACTCGGCATGAAAGCTGTCGCGAGCGCTGGAACTCAAGCCCAAGCAGCCGAACTCGCGCTGAGCGCAGGGGCAGACATTGCTCTTGTTTCCGGTGCAGATTCAGTTCCACAAGTACACGCACAAATTTTAGAAGCCATCCGCTCAGGACGCCTCAACAAGGAACAGGTTCTGGCCTCTGTTCGCAGAGTTCTCGCCACGAAAGGAATCACAGGAAGCTGCCCAGATCTAGCTGCCAATTTGTCAAGCATCGTCCCGGCGTCTACCACCTCAGCTCCAGTTTCGGGTTCAGCGAGCACCACGAGCACCACGAGCACCACGAGCAGCACGAGCACCAGGAGTGGCAACTAGCTCCTTTGAGCTAGCTGCGGGCGTACTCAACCAGAGTGGCTGCGGCATCTACTGCGAACGGATCGGAACTCATCAGAATCAGATGCTGCGCACCGGCTTCCACGAAAGCCTGCCAGTTGTCCACCTCGGAGGCATTGATGGCAACGGTGCGTTCGATGCTCGCTGGGTCCCGATCAACCTTCTCGCACCATGTATTGAGTACAGCGTTGAGTTCGGCAAAGTTCTCCGGCGGGCCAAAGCTGTTCCACATGTCTGCGTACTGCGCAACCAGGCGCAGGGTGACCTTGCGCCCACTCCCCCCGATCATGATTGGTAGCGAGCCAATCGGTGGCGGGTTCAGCCGAGCAACGCGCTCAACGATGATGGGTAAGTCACGGCCAAGATTGGCAAGTCGCGAAGCGGCGGTGCCGAACTCAAAGCCGAATTCTTCGTAGTCGCGCTCGAACCAGCCTGATCCGATTCCGAGCACAAATCGCCCACCCGAGATGTGATCAATCGTCCGGGCGATATCTGCATGCAGGTTTGGGTTTCGATACGAGTTACAACTCACTAGCGCACCGAGCTGCACCCGAGATGTTTGAGCTGCCATGGCGGCAAGCACTGAGTAGCCCTCGAAGTGGGCTGCATCTGGGTCTCCGTAAAGCGGGTAGAAATGGTCCCAGGTCCACACGGAGTCGACCCCGATTTCTTCGACTGCGCGTGCAGTGTCGAGCAGGGAACTCATGGTGGTTGCCTGCGGCTGCAGCTGAATTCCAACTTTGAAAAGTGCCATGTCTGATTACCGTTCTAGGTTGGGGGCGGTCATCTTGTGTGCCGGCGGACTTGGCCCGAACTGCAATGCCAGACCAGACCGTACAAGAGTCTATGCAAGCCGCGGAGGGGCAGCGGCAAAGGCTTCCTGACCAAGCTGACCGATTGCAGCATTGACCTTTCGCAGATCTCGAGCTCGGCAGGAGATCCCGAATCGAGCCCCGCCGGCCGATCGCTGACCTACCCATCGGTCTACCGAGAATCCTTCGGAGCGCAGTTTCTCTACTAGATCGGTGAGCCGCTCAGGCGTGAGATCAAGCACCATCGAAACATGACGTCGCCGCCAGCGAGCGGCATCCCAACGCCAGACGGCAACCCACAGTGCCAGCGTTCCACCCGGCGCCGCGAGC
>JBAXCX010000060.1:0-17486 GCA_037141255.1 Actinomycetes bacterium
CAGAGTTCCCACTGCCACCACGGCCTCGGCGGCGTTTGCGCTTGCGCGCTGCTGAGGTGCCATCCCCCGGATCCCTCACACTTGAGGGAGAAGAAGCTGCTGGGGTAGGCGGTGCCGAGGATCTGGGTGCAGGCATGGAATCGCCAATTTGCGGTTTGCGTGGCGCCAGATCTGGCGCGCTTGCCGCCGAAGCCCCGGCCGCTTCCGGTGAAGCTGATGGTTGAGTTGCCCGGTGAGAACTACTGGTGGCCGGGGAAACGGAGGCTGTTGCTCCAGTTGCCCCCGCTGCTGGCAATCGTTCTGGAGGCTCCGGCGAGCGCCCAGCGGGAGTTGCACTGGAAGCGGCAGAAGTTGAAGCCTCTGATGGACTCGGTTCGGTGTCCGACATGGGACACTCCTCTCATGGCGCCGTGGCGCTCACGTTTGGAGACGGCATTCGCTACGGCCTGATGCCGTGCGTCTGACTGTCGTTCGTTGATTAGAATTTGACTCATTGGGCTGCGGAAGCAGCTTGCTGAATCTGTCAGGACCACGGCCTCGATCGGCGCGAACGTATGGTTCTCGTGAGTTCTTTGAGGATGCGAGGCAGGTACCAAATCTGTGTTCAGGCCAGAGCCAGACGCAGCGCTTGCGGTAACGGCACCTGATTTGCCGCATACGGTTTTGCTGCGCAGAACTTTTTTACAGAACCCATGCACCACTGCACACACCAAGTGAGCAAGGGCGCAGAGGACACTCTGAGAAAAAGTAGGGTTACCAACTGAATTCTGAGTGAATTCGACCTGTTCTGCGGACATGATCCTTCTATCCTACTGCCACCAGAGCAACAACACCGTGCCAGATGTCAATCAGATTTCCTCAAAGGGGCATGTGAGTCCCTGTTAGGCATAACGGTGCATGTGTACCGACTGAACCAAACCCAAGGCAATACAAGAGGCGACTACCGCAGAACCGCCCTGAGAAACCAAGGGCAACGGGATGCCTGTGACGGGCATAATCCCAAGATTCATACCGATATTTTCAAAAATATGGAAGAGGAACATCGACATGACCCCGATGCATAACAAGGTTCCCATTGAATCGGCGGCTAATTGAGCCACTCTCCATATACGCCAAATCAACACCGCGAACAGCAACAGCAGCAGACCGGAACCAACGAACCCAAACTCTTCGCCGGCCACCGTAAAGATGAAGTCGGTTTGTTGTGCTGGCACATATCCCAATCGGGTGGATGGACCCTTTCCGAGGCCATAGCCCGTGAGGCCGCCCGAGGAGATCGCTGTTTGAGCTTGATCGATGTTGTACCGCGCTTTGGCGGAAACACCATCAGGGTTCGCAAATGCTGTCAGGCGATCTTTTTGATACTGATCGAGCGCACTGCTTTGTAAAATCGCAAAGACTGCAACAAGCCCAAGGACGACGAGCAGGAGCAGGTGGCGAAGTCGCACTCCCCCGACTACCAACATGCCGATCCCCACCACGATGAACACCAAGGCGGACCCCAAATCGGGCTGCAACATGGTGAGTCCCATCGGAACAACAAGAAGCATGAGTGCGGTACCAAGGCGGCGAAGGTCGACTCGGTCAACGGACCCTAAGTAGGCAGCCACGGCTAGGACGGTGCCGAGCTTTGCAATCTCGACAGGCTGAAAAACTACCGGGCCGAACGCGTACCAACCCTTGGTTCCGAATGCACCAAGTGAGCCCAATGGCGAGAGCACCCCAGCGAGTACCAGCATGGATAAGCCATAGATGATCTGCCACCAATCAGCGATGCGGCGGTAATCCACCAACGAGACTCCTGCCATTGCGGCGACTCCAACCAGAACAAAAAGTCCCTGGCGTAGGAGAATTCCGGTACCTCCGGGGAATCGACGAGTGGCGCTGAAGACCATCACGAGACCGCAAACCAAGATCAGCCCGGTCACGGCGAGCAACACAACGTCTACGTGCCTCCACGCGGAAGACACATCTCTTCCGCGAAACCCAGAGGCAGTTCGCCGGTCGGCTCCAATTTGTTGCATCAGTCTGGCGCTCCTGAGGAAACGTCATTCCCGCTTGCCGCGACAGCTTCTTGGGCGGCTGCGGCGCAGGCCCGGCGATCAGCCTTCGGGCAGGCCGGCAGAAGGTTTCCGAACGACAGCGGCGCCATGATCCGAAATGCCAGTGGTGCAGCTACCTCGCCACCAAAACCTGCTTCAGGGATGACCACGGCGATTGCATATTGAGCTGGCACGCCCGTTCCCGCTGGGCCCCAGGCTGCGAACAAAGAAGTATCGGCTTTCTTCGACACTTGCGCAGTTCCCGTCTTGCCGGCCATCGGCCAAGCTGTCTTGGAAGCCTGCCATGACGCAGAAGCAGTTCCAAACGCGCTCTGAGTGACGCCGAGTAGTCCGTCGTAGATCTTTGCGTACTGATCGGGCTGGATCGGAACGGTTCCCTGCACTACCGGCTCGACTTGTCGAATCAGATCGTAGTTTGCGGGGTCATCAGCTGGCAGCGTCATATCTCGCGGGCGGGTCACCTTGCTCACGATCTGGGGCTGATACCGGGTGCCGCCGTTCGCAAAAGTAGCGTAACTATTCACAATCTGGAGTGGAGTCGCCAGAACATCGCCTTGGCCGATGGCAGTATTGATGTTGTCTCCGGAGCGCCAGTCACCGGTCATGAAGAGATCAGGTCGCGCCTCGAAAGCTGCCTTTCGACTTGCTGGAGTTGGAAGCCTGCCTGGGTTTTCTCCCGAGAGTGGGATTCCTGTCTTTGCTCCCAGGCCGAATTGTGCAGCTGCATCTTGAATAGGCGTCTGGCCATATTGCCCGGTGAGATTCCAGAACTTGTCGGCGAGTTTGTAGAAATACACATCCGAGGAGACGGTGAGGGCAGAAGACATGTTCACCGTCCCATGAGGTGTCGAGCCCGCGTTGCGAACATCACATTTCTCGCCCTTGCAGTTCTCGATGGTGTAGACCCCCGGATCGTTCACCACCTCGGTCCCATTTCGGAGATACCCCGACTCGTAACCTGCTACCGCCGTGAACAGCTTGAAAGTAGATCCGGGAGCGTAGGTTCCTTGTAGCGCCCAGTTGACTAGGGGAAGCCCGCTATTGGGATCGTTGAACGCATCCCATTGTTGCTGCGAGATTCCGTTCACGGTGACACTCGGGTCGTAATCTGGATAGGAAGCCATTGCCAGAATCTGACCGTTCTGGGGGTCTTCAATCACGACAGAACCTTGCGGCGCGTTCAGTCGGTTGTTCTGTTTATCGCGCCGGCCGCGCATGTCTTGAATCTTTGCAGCGAGCAGGCGTTCGGCATGAGCCTGCAGATCAATATCTATAGTCAGCCAAACATCGTCCCCCTCCACTGGTGAATCCAGTGAGAGCACGTCAACAAGGTCGCCTTTGGCGTTCACCTCGATGGTCCGCTGCCCGGGCACCGCGCGCAGGTCGGACTCGTAGGAACGCTCAACACCACCTTTGCCGATCGAATCACCGAGCCGATAATCCGCAACCCGCTTGCCGGTATCGGTAGCTGAGTTTGGCGCAACCGAAGAAGGCGGTGTCGACCCTTCGGTGTTCGCGGTCGGTGAGGTAGTGCTCGTGCTGCCCGCTGCCGAGGACCCACTTGACCCTGAGGCTTGATCGCCGCGTTCGAGGAGTTCTTGCTCGTTGATCTCACCCACATACCCAAGCAGGTGCGCTGCAAGGTTCCCGTAGGGGTAGGACCGAATTGCTTTGCGCTCCACAATAATTCCCGGGTAGCGCTCAGCACGTTCCATCAAGTAGATCTCGACGCTCGGGTCGACGTCATCTGCAATCGGCACATATTCCTGAGGCGCGTAACGAAGGTCTGCATAGCGCTTCTCGATGAGGCTCAGCTTGGTAGGAACACCCAATTGCTGCAGAGTGTCCGCTAGCGAAACAAAGACGGCGTGACGCTCTGCCTCTTGCATTTTCCGCAAGGGTTCACGATCAATCGACACCACAATCGAGGTCTGACTATCGACCAAAATCTTGCCGTTGCGGTCAAGGATCCGACCGCGTGGCCCCTCCTCGTGGATGACGCGAACCCGGTTTGATACCGAGGCTGCCTCGAATTCCTGCCGGTCGATGCCCTGCAAGAACCATAACCTCATGAACAGCGCCAAAAACAGAGAGATCGCAACGATCCCCACGGCGCTCAAGCGAACGTGTGTGGAATCAGTGTCCATGAGATGCTCGAAGCGGAGTCAGAAGAAGGTTCATGAGAGCGGTCACGTCAGTAGGCCTGCGACTTCAGACCGAGACCTTCGGCCCATCTACATAACGGCAGCGCTGCAAGGCAAAGAACTCCGTTCACCACCGAAACGATACTGATGATCAGCCAGAGCCGCGGGTCGGATAATGAGTGGGCTCCCAGCAACTGGCTCAGGCATGCGTACATGAGGATCCCGACTGCGCTACCCACCGTCGCAATTGCCATGGAGATCAACCGAGAGGAGCGAATGACTGCGTCCTCAAGAACTCCTGCTGCAAAACCAACCAGAGCGAAACACAGTGCCGAGACTCCCAAACTTCCGCTCAGCAGAAGGTCGTTGAGAATTCCTGCACAGAATCCAACGATTGCCCCGCGGGCGCTTCCTCCAACGAGGCCACCGCAGATGGCCAGAAGCAACATGATCTCGGGATGCACTCCAAAGGGGCGAATGTCTTGCAGAAACCCCACTTGGAGCAGATAGGCGATAACAATGAGCAGGCTCCAGCGGAGCACCATCGTGGATTCGGCGTTCATGAGAAGTTCGCCATGGTCAGCTTGCCGGAACCCATTTGATGACCTGAACCACATCGAGTCTGCCGAACTCAACGGTGTAGTTCACCTGAAGCACCTGAACCCGCGCCGCTTCGTCGGGAGTTACTTTGTCCACGGTTCCAATCGGGATGAACAAGTCAGGGGGCATGATGGAGTTTTCGATACCCCCAGCAAACACGCTGTCTTTGGTGCTCACCTCATCGCTCAGGTCAATACCTCGGTCAACAATAAACCTGCGCCTGGTTCCGGTTCCGTGGCCAACCCCTTGGTTCTGAGCCGGTCCGACCGTGACCCCCACAGAAAAATTCGGGTCGGTGATGAGTTGCACCACTGATCGTTTCTTGGTCACTCGCACAATCCTGCCGACGAGGCCACCCTTGGTGACTACGGGGTTACCCACTGCAAGTCCAAGCTCGCTGCCCTTATCGAGTTCAACGGTGTAGTCAGCAAAATTTGATGAAGCGCCAGCAGTCACCCTCGCTACCTGACTCTGCGTGCTCCCCAAGAAGCTGATGTTGAGTTGCTCCTTGAGCTTGGAAAGCTCCTCTTGAGCATTCTTCTCACGCATGGAATTTGCAGTCCGCTGATCAAGCCTCTGGCGAAGTTGTTCGTTCTCTTCTCGAAGTTCGTCGTATCCCGTGATGCCGTTCCACGCGTTTCGAAACGGAGTGGTCACCCAGCGTGAAGCACCCCGGACGGGAGCGAGCGCGTCTCGCGAGCTATCTCGAGCCGAAGAGATCAGCGGAACCCCACGAGCATCAAGTGTGATGATGGTGATCGTGAGCAGCGTGATCACGACCAACACGTAGCGCGAACGCTGACGGTTCTTTCCTGGCTGCGAATGCGGGCGCACGGACTTGAGTCCGGAACTCAGTCGCGACTAGAGGAGAAGAGCACACCGCGCAGGGCTTCAAACTCCTCGAGGGCTTGGCCTGCTCCCAGTGCAACAGCCTCGAGCGGTCGCGGCGCGACTTGGATTGGCATGCCAGTCTCTTGGGCGAGCCGCTCGGCAAGTCCCTTCAAGAGCGCCCCTCCGCCAGCGAGCATGATGCCACGCTCCATGATGTCGGCGGCAAGTTCTGGCGGGGTTTTATCTAACGTGACTTTCACCGCGTCGACGATGCTTGAGACGGGTTCTTCGATGGCCTCACGAATTTCGTTAGTCGATGTCACGATCGTCTTCGGTAGGCCAGTCACGAGGTCCCGGCCGCGAATCTCTGCTTGGAGTTCTTGGCGCAGAGGCCAGGCCGAACCGAGTTCCATCTTGACCACTTCAGCCGTTCGTTCGCCAAGCGCCAAGCTGTATTCCTTCTTGATGTATTGAATAATGGATTCGTCGAGTTCGTCGCCACCAACTCGAACCGATTGACTCGTCACCACACCGCCAAGTGAGATCACGGCAACCTCGGTGGTACCCCCACCAATGTCAACAATCATGTTTCCTGTGGGCTCCTGAACGGGCAGGCCGGAGCCGATTGCAGCGGCCATTGGCTCTTCGATGATGTGCGCTGGTTTGCGTGCACCTGCGTACTCCGCTGCATCTTGAACCGCTCGTTGCTCCACACCGGTAACGCCGGAGGGAACGCAAATGATCATTCGCGGCTTCGAAAATCGGCTGTTGTGTACTCGTTGAATGAAATATCGGAGCATGATTTCACAAACTTCAAAGTCGGAGATCACGCCGTCTTTCAAGGGGCGAATGGCGGCAATATGTGCTGGTGTGCGACCAATCATCCGCTTGGCCTCAGTCCCGACGGCAACTGCCTTGCCATCCGCTACGCGGATAGCAACCACGGACGGCTCAGACAACACGATTCCTTCGCCACGCACATAGACCAAGGTGTTGGCCGTGCCGAGATCAACTGCCATGTCACGGCCGAGAAAGTTTGAATTCATCCGAGCCATAAGGGTCCTCACGCTAGCCCCTGCGCACTGCATGGAACAGGGGCAAAATTGGGCGGTTTCACGAACAGAACTAGGTGCTCAGATTGAACGCCCAGAAAAGTTCGCAACACAACTGTAACAAATGAAACTCGGGCTGACCAACGGGACAGCCTCAGGGGTTCTCAGGAAGGGAACCAGAGCGCAATCTCTCGGGCTGCAGCCTCGTGGCCATCAGAACCATGCACCAAGTTCTCGTTTGTGGTGGTTGCGAAGTCGCCACGGATTGAGCCTGGCTCCGCATCAGCAACTTGTGTCTTGCCAATCAATGTGCGCATCAGCTGAAAGGTCTGATCCTCGGGGCCTTCAACCACAAGAGCCACGACGGGCCCGCGAGTCAAAAAGTCGACCAGCTCGCCGTAGAACGGCTTGTCGGCATGCTCCTCGTAGTGAGCCTCTGCGAGTTGCCGGTCGGGGACACGAAGATCGATTCGCAGGATTCTGAACCCCTTGTGTTCGATCCGCGAGATGATCTCGCCGACGAGCCCACGTTCAACGGCATCGGGTTTGCACATGATAAATGTCTGATTCACATCTCTCACGCTACGCAGTAAGTGCACGACAAGGCGAACTGACCGCCACAGGTGCCGGCGGAACCGCTTGGCTTCGTCACCTCAGTTCATGGAGTCGAACGAGCCGACCACAAGTCGCGCCGGTTCAACTAAACGGAAAGATCCAGTGATCAGCACCACATCTTCCTCGGCCGCAAGGGCAAGCGCGCGGGCCACGGCCGAAGAGGGGTCGGCCACCACCTCGCTTGCAATACCGCGACGATCGCAGGCTGCTGCGAGGACTCCACCTGCAACGCCTCGACTCCCCTCCAAACTCGTGCAGACAATCAAATCGGGTCGCAACTCCGACACCGCAGCAACCGCGCGGTCAGGGTCTCGCCCAGCGAGGGCTCCCAGCACGATGATTCGGGTTCCCGCTGGAGCGAATTCCTCATCCAGAGTTGTCGCTGCGGCGCGGAGAGCATCAGCGTTATGCGCCCCGTCCACCACGACCAGCGGCCCGTGACGCAGCACCTCGAATCGACCGGGCAATCTGAGCGCTGCAAAACCTTCGCTCAGTACCTCTTCGTCAAGTGCCACGCCGAAGAATGACTCCACAGCGGCAGTCGCAATCGAGGCATTGCCCACCTGATGTGAGCCATGCACGGGCAGAAACACTTGCTCGTAGCTGCCGTAGACACCCTGGAAGTCCACTAGGTGTCCTCCGATGGCAACTTGGTCATTCACCGCCGCAAAATCAACTCCCAGTTGCACCAAAGACTCGGGTCCTTCGGCAGCGAAAACCTGAACGAGTTCAGGGGCAACTTGCCCGATTACGGCGCTGCTTTGCGGTTTGATGATCCCCGCCTTTTCCCCGGCAACGGCGAGTTGCCACCCCTCGCTAAAGTCCGTGTGATCTCCTTGAATCGAGGTCACCACTGCCACAGATGCCTCTACAACATTGGTGGCATCAAGCCGGCCAAGCAGCCCCACTTCGATGACAGCTACATCGACCGGAGCCTCTGCGAAATACCGAAAAGCTGCAGCGGTAATCACTTCGAACCAACTTGGCTGCACTTCAAGGAGTGGCTCGATAGCTGCAATCCCTGAGAGCACTTCTGCAAGGTCAGTATCGGAGATCTCGGAACCATTTCTGCTTATCCGCTCGTTCACTCTGCGAAGGTGAGGGCTGGTGTAGGTACCCACGGTGAGCCCATGCGCCTGCAGCAGCGAGGTCACCATGGCAGCAACGGTTCCCTTTCCGTTTGTTCCCGTAATGTGAATGACCGGGACATCTCGCTGAGGGTCACCAAGCAGCGCCATCAACTCGCGCATCGAAGTCAACGAGAGTCCAGCTATTCGTCCAGCAGCAATCGAGGTCGTCTGCGTTTCATGGTCAAGTCGCGCGTCGTGCCACCTCAGAGCCTCGATAATGTCCACGTTTGGCCGCTAGATCAAGATGCTGCGCGCTTTGGACGAGCAGTGCGTGGTTTGGCCGATCGAGCGATCAACTGCGGCTCACTCTTGCGAGCTACCACATCGGCGTCAATCACAACTCGATGCACATCTGTGCGGGAGGGCAACTCATACATCACACCCAGAAGGACCTCTTCGAGGATCGACCGCAACCCACGCGCGCCAGTCCCTCGTTCGAGCGCAAGTTCCGCCACCGCAACCAGGGCCTCTTCGGTGAACTCCAGTTCAGCATCTTCGAGTTCAAAGAACTTTTGATACTGCTTGACGAGCGCGTTCTTTGGCTCGACGAGAATGCGAATAAGCGCATCACGGTCGAGACTCTCAACAACCCCGATTACGGGAAGGCGGCCAACAAACTCGGGAATCAATCCAAACTTCAGTAGGTCCTCGGGCAATACCTTCGAGAACAAGTCGCTCTCGGAGCGCTCTCGAACGGAGCGAATCTCGGCCCCAAACCCAATCCCCTTACGATTGCTGCGCTGCTCAATAATCTTGTCGAGGCCAGCAAATGCGCCGCCGCAGATAAACAAGATGTTGGTGGTGTCGATCTGGATGAACTCCTGATGGGGATGCTTGCGGCCACCCTGTGGAGGAACAGAAGCGGTGGTTCCTTCAAGGATCTTCAAAAGAGCCTGCTGAACGCCTTCACCCGATACGTCACGGGTGATGGACGGGTTCTCAGACTTGCGGGCCACCTTGTCGATCTCGTCGATATAAATGATGCCAGTCTCGGCCTTCTTTACATCAAAATCCGCAGCTTGAATCAACTTGAGCAGAATGTTCTCAACATCTTCACCCACATAACCGGCCTCGGTCAGGGCCGTGGCATCTGCAATGGCAAAGGGCACATTCAACATCTTGGCCAACGTCTGAGCCAGGAACGTCTTTCCGCAACCCGTTGGCCCGATCATCATGATGTTGGATTTAGCCAACTCGATATCTTCAGATCCGGGACGTGCACCGTGCTGAACTCGCTTGTAGTGGTTGTAGACCGCAACTGCCAGAATCTTTTTCGCTTGGTCTTGGCCAATGATGAAGTCTTCGAGGAACTCAAAGATCTCTACCGGCTTTGGAAGTTCATCAAGGGAGAGTTCGCTAGTTTCTGCAAGTTCCTCCTCGATGATCTCATTGCATAAGTCAATGCACTCATCACAGATATACACACCGGGGCCAGCAATGAGTTTCTTGACTTGCTTCTGCGATTTACCGCAGAAGGAGCATTTGAGGAGTTCTCCCCCATCACCAAACTTGGCCACTCTGAATCCTCTGTCCTCGGTCAGTCTCTGACGATCAATTGTGCTGCTACCGGTTTAGTAAAAACTCCGATAGCCCATTCTTGCCGATCTGTCAGCTGACCGCAGTGATTGCTCCAGAGTTGTCGACAAGGGCACGTTCCTCGATGACTTCATCGATGATTCCGTACTCCTTGGCCTCGGCCGCTGTGAGCACATAGTCACGATCAGTGTCTTTTGCAATCTTCTCAATGGTCTGCCCGGTATGGCGCGACAGCACACGCTCGAGTGTTTCTTTCAGGCGAAGGATTTCGTTGGCCGCAATCTCGAGGTCAGACACTTGGGCGTAACCACTTTGGGCGTACGGCTGGTGAATCAGGACACGAGCGTTTGGAAGCGCCATGCGCTTCCCTGGTGTTCCCGCTGCGAGCAGCACCGCCGCAGCGGATGCAGCTTGACCGAAGCATAATGTGGTGATCTCTGGACGGATGTATTGCATCGTGTCGTAGATCGCCATCAACGCGTTGATATCTCCGCCGGGGCTGTTGATGTAAATACTGATGTCCTTATCGGGGTTCTCTGATTCCAAGAAGAGCAACTGCGCACAAACAAGATTTGCGATGGTGTCATCGATTGGAGTGCCCAAAAAGATGATGTTTTCTCTGAGGAGGCGCGAGAACAAGTCGGAGTAGCGCTCGCCGCGACTGGTCTGCTCGATCACATTTGGAACCATGTAGTTCTGCGGGCTCAAGAGTTGTTGGAAGTTTTCTGATGTCATCTGTGTGCTCCTCGACCGAGTGGTCAGTCGTGGTCGTGACCGGCATGGTCATGATCATGGTCGTGGTCATGACCCTCGTGGTCGTGATCGTGGTCGGAATTGTCTTCTTCGGGGAGTGCAAGCAACTCGGGGGCTAGTGCAACACCATCTGCATCAACCACTTCGCTGCGCTCAACGAGCCACTCCAATGCTTTGCGCTTCGAGATATCAGAGCGTACCGCCGAGAGTTGGCCTCCGATGCGCAGTTCCTCGCGAGCATCGTCCAAACTGATCTCGGCTTGGCCGATAAGAGATTCAATCTCTTCGTCCATCTCTTCGTCAGAAACCTCAAGGCCTTCGGCCAGAACAACCGCTCGAAGGGCCAGGTCAACCTTAACTGCCTCAACCGAAGACTCTTTCAACTCTGCGGTAAATGCTTCTGGGTCACGCCCCGTGATTTGCAGATAATCCTCAATGCGAATCCCCCGGCCTTGCAATTGGTATGCAAGGTTCTGCAAGCGGGCCTGCACCTCGGAGTTGACGAGCGAATCCGGGGCATCAATGTCAACCAGCTTGGCGAGTTCAACACCGATGTTGGTGCGAACTGCAATGCGAGCTTCTTCTTCACGTGCTTCTGAGAGCCCGCTCTGGGTGTCAGCGCGAAGCTCTTGGACTGACTCAAACTCGGTTGCATCAGCTACCCACTCATCGGTGAGCTCGGGAAGTACTCGCTCCTTGACGTTCTTGACAAGGAGGTGGAACTGAACTTTTTCTTCCTCTGGGTCGGGATGATCAGCATCAAAGCTGAGTTCATCTCCGGCCTTGGCACCCATCAGATGCTCGTCAAACTCGGTTGCGATCATCCCGGACCCAACAAGGTAGAGGTAGTCCTCGGCTGAGAGGCCGTCCACCTCTTCTCCATCTTGGGTTCCAGAGATATCGATTGTGACGTAGTCCGTATCTGCAGCAGCGCGCTCCACTTCGGTTAATTCGCCGTACTGCCCGCGAAGGCGGTCGATCTGTTCGTCCACCTCTTCTTGGGTTGCGGTTGCTCGTGGCACCTCGATTCGCAGGCCGTCATAGCCAGCAACCTGAACAGTTGGTCGAGTCTCCACTACGGCCTCAAAGGTTACGTCGCCAGACTCTTCACCTTCGGTAATCTCGAGTTCTGGGGCGGCAATCACATCTACATCGGCGTCAATCACTGCTTGGCTGTAAAACTCCGGCACTGCCTGCTTGAGCGCTTCAGACCGGGCGTACTCCGTGCCGATTTGCTGTTCGAGCAATCTGCGAGGTGCCTTACCCGGACGAAATCCGGGCACGCGCGCTTCTTTGGCGATCTCTCGCCACGCTGCGGCTACCGAGGGCTCAAACTCGGCCTCATCGAACTCGACTATGACTTTGACCTTGTTGCCCTCTGCGGGCTCGATTGTTGACTTCATCAGGCTGTGGATCGTAGTGCCTGAGATGCACTGCTCTGACATCAGCAGTCGAGTCCGGAATCTTTGGCCACCCTCGCAAGCTGTAAGGTGGGAGTACGGGACGTGGCGCAGCTTGGTAGCGCACCTGCTTTGGGAGCAGGGGGTCGAGAGTTCAAATCTCTCCGTCCCGACCACATTTCCCTGTTTGGCGGCGTGCATGAAGCGGGAGTTCTCTAGGCGCATTTCTCGCCTGATCACTGCCGGAGGCCTACGCTGGGCGGCCGATGAGGAGGATGCCCACATGGCACTCGAAACGGTGAAAGTTCATGGACACGAAATCGCCTACCGAACTGGCGGCGAGGGGCCGGTCGTGCTGCTTGTCCACGGGATGGCAGGCAGTTCCTCTATGTGGAAACCGATCCTTCCGCTGATCTCAAAGCAAGTGACCTATGTGGCACCGGACCTACCGGGCCATGGACGCTCGGATAAGCCGCGGGGCGATTATTCCCTGGGCGCTCAGGCCAGTATGTTGCGCGACCTACTTTCAACTCTCGGCCATCAACGAGTCAGCATCGTCGGCCAATCGCTCGGCGGCGGCATTGCGCTGCAGTTCTGTTATCAGTACCCCGAGCGATGCGAGCGCCTCGGTCTGGTGTGCGCAGGCGGACTCGGAGAAGAGGTCATGCCGTTACTGCGCGGACTCACCCTTCCCGGAGTTGACCTGCTGTTGCCTCTGGCCTTTCAACCTATCTATCGAGATGCGGTGAATGCCGCCGTTGGGATTTTCGGCAAATTCGGCCTCAAGCCGGCACCCGCAGCGCTCGAGATATGGCGCAGTTACTGCTCGCTCATCGACCCCGATGCAAGAACCGCGTTCTTGCATACCCTCAAATCAGTAGTGGACCATAAAGGCCAACGCGTGAGCGCTGCCGACAAGCTGTACTTGGCCTCCACGCTTCCCACCCTCATTGTCTGGGGAGATCAGGACCCAATCATTCCGGTCGCTCACGCCTACGACACCCACAAAGCAATCCCTGGGAGCCGGTTAGAGATTTTCGAGGGCTCGGGTCACTTTCCGCAGGACGAAGAACCCGTCCATTTTGCCGACGTGCTTCTTGACTTCATTGCAACGACGAATCCCGCGACGGTAACCGACGAGGAGTGGGCAGCCCGATTAGGCTCCCGCTCACTCGCCTCATAGACACAGCGTTCGCTGAATTAGGCCAGCAGCTTTGCTTTTTGGGCATCGAACTCGGCTTGAGTCAGGATTCCCTGATCTTTCAGCTCTGCAAGTTGCTTGAGCTGCGTGATGGTGTCGCCCTCGATTGCTGCGGGCGCTTCTGGCGCAGGTGCCGCAGGTGCTTCTTGTGGCTGCTGAGCTTGCTGTGATTGCTCGGCTTTTTCGTTCTGGTGATTGCGAACTCCACCCGCTACTGCGGTTGCAGTTCCGGCGATTACTGCTGTGCGGGCAACTGTTCCCACTAAGCCTGGCCGGCCTCTTCTCATTCCTCCACGCATATCTCATACTCCTTGTTTTGCAGTTGCCTAGTTGCAGGCAGCTGGGTTGGTTTCAGTTATGACTTCACTCTTCAATAAAAAAACGAACCAGAGAGCTGATTTCAGCCGTCTGTTCTTTGGGCATCAAACTCGAGCGCTTCGATGACCACCTGATGAGGAATCCGCTCCCCCTTCAACATGGTGCCACCGGACTCAAGGATCGCTTGGGCAAAATTGGCTGCCCACAAATCTTCCCAGACAAAGAACGCTGCGGAGGTGTTGGGCTCGAGCACCTCGGCGGCAAGGAAGAGATCCTCTTCACTGAGCAGACCAGGGTGACCACCGGTGAGATCCTGAAAGGGTTCAAGTTCTTCTAAGTCATCAAACTCGATTGCGGTGACATCGCCGTTGCCGTCTTTGAGGATAAAGACAATGTCGAGCACTTTGATGAGGCCAGCCTCTGCAAGCTCAACGATGGCAGGAACGATCTCTCCATTGAAGTTGTTGCCATCAAATCCGACGATCATGTATTCCACTGGTGCGATCATGTTGAAAACTACCTCCGTGAGTTGCTGCTGAGCGCCAGAGCGGCGTCAAATGTGGCAATAACCTACCACTGCAGGTGAGACAGCTTTGGCGGAAGTCCACACTCTGTCGATGCTGCTGCTACCTTCTTGGCTTCGCTAGAGCCGCAAAGATCTTGTATCTTCATCTCTATCGGTGCTGCGGGTGTAGCTCAATGGTAGAGCCACAGGTTTCCAACCTGTTGACGAGGGTTCGATTCCCTTCACCCGCTCTCAAACTCAAGTCCCGCCTCCTTTTTGGATCGGGTCCGAGCGCAGTGAACAGCGGAGCAAGACGGTGAAGCAGATCGTTGCGAGGGCTCAGAAATCTCCTACGGGATGGTTGCTGTTATGCCTTGTGTTCGGAGGAATCGGAGCTCTGATCGGGGCGCTGTTGTCTTGGTCTGCGCAGTGGCCACTTCCGGTTGCGCTCGGTATCGGCGCTGCGATCGGCATTCTGCTTGCTACTCGGGCACTCAAACAGCGTCCCAAGATCCAGTCCCTCGCGGGCCCGGAGGTGGACTTGGGTTTTTGGAGAACCGACCAAGTCGTCCTGCGGCACATGAACCTCGCCGATGCAGAAGCTGACGCAGTGGCCAGGACCATCGACGAAGAAGTCATCCGCGCCATGGGTTGGTCAGAACAAGATGTCGAAGGAATAGCAAGCATGAGTCATGATCCGCTGCTGATGACCCAGCGTGGATTCATCATGCTGGCCGAACCCGACCAAGAGGATCAGGTGCTCGGGGTGGTCTCGCTCACTCGAATTCCTAGCCAAGCTTCCGAGGCGGGTTTGGGCCTATGGATGGCGCCAGAAGCAAGAGGCAGAGGAATCGGCCCCGCAGCAATTCGACTCGCCGCAGAGATGTGCTGGCAAAGCAACGTTGCCGTTCTCACGCTTGGTACCACAGCCGAGAACACCTCCATGCAGCGCTGCTACCTAGCTGCTGGCGCAGACTTGTTTGACACCTGCGAGAACGAACTACCCGATGGGCGCATCGTTGAAGCGTGTTGGTATCGCATCCATAACCCGCATGTGTGACAGGACTGCGCCAACCCGGCACAAACTCGAGCGAGTTAGTTCTCTATTTGGGCAATGGTTTGGGCGAGTTTGGAATCAATACATGCGGCGTAGGCGCGAAATCCGTCTTGACTTGGATGAATCTGGTCAGGGAACCCTGCGTATCTGACCGTGGCAGTGTTGCAATCCATCACGTGCGGGCGTTGGAGCATCCATCCGTTTGTTCGCTCAAGCCACTGCGGCAGTGCGGGGTAGTTTCCGATGGGTGTAGTCAGCCAAATCACCACAATTCCACGAGCCGAGAGTTCCGCCTCGAACGCAGCCATGGTTGCTGTGACCTCTTCGAAGTTGAGTTGATAGTCCGTCACCGTCCCCTGAACAATCATGTATCTCGGGCCGTCAAGGGCGGCAGGCAAGGCCAGCCGCTCCCAAACGTAGGTGGGGATTGTTCCCTCATATTGATGAAGGAAACCGTTGCCTCCACGAGCGGCGTTATAGATTCCGGGAGTTTGAAGGTAGTAGTGAACCCCACCAGCAACTGAATCTCCGGCAATCCAGATATCCGCAGCCGGTGAACCCGGAGAGACGGTACTGCCGCTAGGCGCTGCCGATGAGCACGCGAGACTACTTAGGCTGAGCGCCAGGGTGAGAGAAATGACAATCAGAATCTTCTGCATGAGCTCTTCCTCGCCCTAGCTCGCCGAGGTTCATCCTTACATCTATGTTCATCCAATTGTCGAGGAATACCAGTTTTTCCTTACTTTGCCAGATCTTGGTCCCCCTCTCCCCCTTGCGTGCATCGAGATGGCAGAATGCAGAGATGTCTCACCTCTTGGTACTCGGTGACGGCTGGGTGGGTAGAGCCACAGCAAAGGCCGCGGCGAGTTCCTACGACGTCAGCGTGATCGACCCGCCATTTCACCCCGTTCTTTGCAACCGCGATAGCAGCGCTGTCTTCGCTCTGCGGGAGTTGCTTGCCCAGAACCACACCACCACCGTCATCAATGCCTGTGGGCGACTCAGGGGAACAGAGGCTGAGCTAGCAGGGGCCAACACAGATTTTGTTACATGGCTGTGCACAGCGCTAGCTGGCACCGGCGTTCGACTCATCCACGTCGGCTCTGCTGCTGAGTATGGGGATCCACAAACTGCCGACTTAGTCAGTGAGCGCAGTCCACAGGGAGCAGTCGGGCCTTATGCCGAGAGCAAAGCAGCTGGCACCGAGGCAATTATTCGCGCCAGAGCTGCCGGCCTTGATGCAAGTGTTGCCCGAGTGTTCAACATCGTGGGCTATCCCATTCCCGAGGTCTCGCCGATTCATCAATGGCTCACCGATCTGCAAGCGCTCGGTCCCGACGGTGGAACGATCGATGTCTGGTGGCCACCCACTACACGCGACTTTGTGATGATCGAGGATGTCGGGGCCGCGCTTGTTGGCCTTGCCGCCGCAACCCCTCTGCCAGAACTTGTCAACCTGTGCTCCGGAATAGGGCTGCGCTACGGGGAAATCGTTGAAGCATTAGCAGCCGAACTCGGTAGTGCTGCCACGGTGAACTCGCTCAATAAACCGGGAATAGAAGCTGTGGTGGGCGACCCCGCATTGCTTGAACAGACCATTGGTTGGGTTCCGACCATGACCTTGAACTCGCTTGCCGTTCGAGTAGTCGGGCGAGAATCAGCGAGTCCCTCCGGTGGGGGTTCGCCGGCCAACAGATAGGCTGGTCTCTATGCATGCGGTGATATTGGCGGGTGGGCGTGGAGTGCGCCTCCGACCTTATACAACAGCTTTTCCAAAACCGCTCGTGCCGATCGGTGACGAGTTTGCGATCATCGAGATTGTCCTGCGGCAGTTGGAGGCTCACGGGTTCACCTCGGTCACCATCGCCATTGGTCACCTCGGTCAACTTATTCGGGCTTATTGCGCAGACGGAAGCCAGTGGAAACTCTCCATTGAGTACTGGCCCGAGGATGAACCGCTCGGCACGATGGGCCCTGTAGTGAGCAACCTTGATTCCCTCCCGGAGCACTTCCTCGTCATGAACGGTGACGTACTGACCGACTTGGATTATCGAGCACTCCTAGCCGGCCACATTGAGTCCGGTGCGCCGCTCACCGTGGCCGCATACGACCGGGTAGTGAAAATAGATTTCGGGGTGCTCGGAATTGGCGGGGCTACCGATGATCGCATTGTTGAATTTCGAGAGAAGCCCGTGGAACATTTCTCAGTCTCCATGGGCGTCTATGCAGCATCTCGGGAAACCCTGCGGAGCTACCCGGCAGGCGAACCACTTGGGTTTGA
>JBAXCX010000061.1:0-17414 GCA_037141255.1 Actinomycetes bacterium
CGTCATCACGATGAAGTAGAGGACAATGCCAAGTGTGAAACACGAGGCTGCCACCAACTCGATCCCTTGATTCGGCCCGGTATGGCCGAGCAGTGTTCCGCCTAAAACCGCAACCGATTCCAAGGACACGGTCAGCAGAAACCAAGTGCCGTTGATCCCGGTACCCATTGGGGGCTTCTCGGACCGAAGGATCACGCCGAAGAGTGGCGGATAGATCAGGACCACGAGGAGCAGCAGGCCAATCCCGAAGCACAACTCTGCGACTGTCCACCACTTCTGAATGACTGCGGCGCATCCGCCGAGCACATTGATCGCAGCCACCAGGGTGAGGAATGAGAATCCGAGCGCATGATGAGTGAGATCGCTGAAAAGAAGCTTGGGGTATAACAGCAGACGAAGCACCGTCATGACGAGCAGCACCAAAAATGAAATGGCAGCGATACCAAAAAGCAGGTTCGCCAGCAGGCCAAGGTTCTGCTGAGAGGCACCAATGGCGATGATGCCAGTAGCCATGACGAGTGCGAAGTAACCAGGGAAGAGATTCGCTATAGGTGAAACTGGCTGCGGTGCGGCGACTGTTGCGTCTGGATCTGTCTCGTCTTGTGCCATGTGACTTTCAATTACCTAGGCGGAACGAGCAGCCTTCAGCAAGCTAGCCGATCTCGACGAGATGAGACTCCCGAACTTCGAGTGCAGGCGCAACCGCTGCAAGCCATGCCGCACGAGTGCTACCTGTCGGGTCGATCGGTCGCGGTCCGGCCTCTCGCTTGTGCTGCAGATGCATGTCGTACTCGGTCACGGCTGTGGCATCGAAGTACTTCGGCTTCTTGGTATGGCGGCCTTCTCCCCCGGCGTGGATTCCACAGGCCGGGCGTTCCTCGGTCAGATCGTTAGCCGAAAGTTGACCCGCTTCCCACACCACCTGATTGGCACGAGTGGTGAACCAGTAGACCGGGTCGCCCACTGTCTGTTCTTGGCCATCCTCGGGGTGCGTCACTGCGCGAGCAATCTCGGGGAAGCGGCGCTGCACCTTGGCGTGATCGAGTATCCCCGACTTTCCAGAGATGGTGACGCGCCGAAGATTCGCATAGTCATCAGACACCAAGAGCGAACTGTGAGAGTTCGACCACAGCTTCGCTGCATGGCCATGAATGGCATTTCCGGGGTGATACGGGATGAGGATCTGAGCGCGCCCGCGGTGGTAGCCCAGGTAGGCGGCCCGCCCGATCTGGCCGTTGCGCGGAGAGGCTCCCGGTACGCCATCAGCAGCAACGGTGGCCTGCAGCGTCTCGAACTGGAGAGAAAGAAAATCCCTAAGTGAAGGCAGCGACTCATCGGTCGGCATACCCGTAGACATAGGGTCAACCCTTGCGTCGGGTTGGTCACCGTGTTCGGCTATCTCAGTCTTGGGCCGCTTGGTAAAAAGATTCTGCGAGCACTGAGTAAAGACCTCTGCAGTCCCCCCGACGAGGAAATACAACTCGCAGTTCTGCGCAGCTGCTACTGCAACCTGGTCTGCAAGATCGGACTCATCTAGCCCGTAATCCGCCACGAGTCGTTCAGGGCGCACCGCCTGCACACCAAAGAGCGTCAGGTGAAGACCCATCGCATCTGGGTCGTAGGGGTGCAGCGCTAACAGGGCCAAGAATCCCGTTCTTGTAGCTGCATCGACTACCTCACACACCGAAGCTGCGTGGCTTCGCTCAAGGGTGCTGCGCACGCCGCTCTCACCCTGAACCTCATCACCGGCCAGCAGCTTGGCCAGATGAGAGGGCATTGGACTCCGGCGCTCAAGCCAAGCATCGAGTGCCCTGCTCTCTGCGTCCTCAGTCGAACGAGGGAGCAGCACGGCGAGCGCAACCGTGCCTTTGTCAATCACCAGTATCGGGCGTAAGCCCTCGTTCGGGTTGGCCGGAATCATTGCCGAGACAGAGCGTCGGCGCCGCTGCCAAAGAAATCCACTCGGCACCGTTCCACTCGCGGCAAGTACCTGAGGCGCAGTAACTGCGAACGCACCCATGACCGGACTGCAGAACTGGCGGTATTGGCTGCGATAGAAAAAGTCAGCCTGACCAACGGTGACGGGCTTCCGTCCGTCTGAACGGCCGGCGGTCGCTTTGTCGGTGACATCGGCCTTGCTGCTGACGTCGGACTTGCTGCTGACCGACTCGCTGCGGCGGGCCCTGAGTGTGTCACTCACCAGATACTGAAGGACATGCTCGGCGGCTGGACCGGGTTGATCAGGCCGGCGAAGGAAGCGCTCCGAGATCCAAGCTCGCGACTGACCCGGAATCAGCCCCAACAGCTTGAGTCCAGCTACTCGGCCTGCGTCGAGTCGGTAATACCAATTCTTCTTTGCTTCCGTGCTGCTCAAGATTCTTCTTCTTTGCTTCAGTGCTGCTCAAGATTCCGTTGTACCAAGAGCAAGGTGGGAATGAAATGTACCCGCGGTACAAATTCCGAGCGACTAGGAGTGCACAAAATTAGGTCTCGCATGTAGCTTTGAAAGTTCAGGACTCAGATCAGAAAGTGGACCTTCATGCTGACTATCGGAATCAACCATGTTGCAACGATGACCAAAGATAGTGATCGGCTACAAGCTTTCTACCGAGAGGTCTTTGAAGCCGAGATCTTGCGGGATGGGAGCGAGTTTCCCGATGGTTCTGGGCCGCGCCTGTCGATCATAAGGATTGGCCCGTACGCAGAACTCAACGTGTTTGAGATTGATGGAAACACGCAGGCTGATGTGCAAACGCCGATGTTTGGGCGTGGACGACTTGATCACTTTGGGCTTCAGGCTGAATCGATCGAAGCCTTTGAAACCATTCGCGAGCGGCTACGGGCACGCGGCGCAACTGATGATTTCGTCACCGATTTCGGTTCCATCCTTAGCCTGTTCTTCCGCGATCCCGATGGCCTCGAGGGCGAGGTGTGCGTGGACAACCCCGACCTTATTCCCGGTGCTGACAATCCCCCTGGAACCCGCGCAGCGCGCTACCCAGCAGAGGCGTAATTCGCCGAAGCGCTCCGAGGGGAGTCCTGATGAGGGGAGTCCTGATGAGGAGAGTCCTGATGAGAAAATTACTGCTGCTGCTACCGGCGCTACTTCTTGTGGGGTGCACTGCAACGGATCGCGAATCAAGCAGCGCCACCAGCCCCGCCGCCAGTACACGGTCTAGTTCGACTATTAGCCCGACAACCAGTGCCAAGGCTACGGGTGCAAGCTGTCGCGAGACGGCCTCAGGTCCCAAAACCCTGAGCTATACCAAGCGTTCCGGGGTGGAGCCCAACCTGACCAGTCTTGATGTGTATTTGCCAGCCGGTTGCGGCCCAGCGCCAGTGCTCATCTGGGTGCATGGTGGTGGTTGGCGGCGAGGCGACAAGTCAAACGGCATCAAGCAGAAGGTGGCTTGGGCCGAGTCCCTTGGCGCTGCGCTTGTATCGGTGAACTATCGATTGACTACCCCAGACTCTGGGGTGCAGTGGCCCGATCATGGCCAAGACCTAGCCGCCGCCGTGGCCTGGATTCAACAGAACGGGGCTGCGGAAGGCCTTGACCCAACAAAGCTCACGCTGATAGGTCATTCCGCCGGAGCGCACTTGGTTGCGATCGTGGCCACCGACCCTGCGTTGCTGACTACTGCAGGAGCTGACCCATCCATGGTCTCGTGTGTTGTGGCCCTCGATTTTTCGTTTGACCTAGCTCGTGCCCCTGCGGACAAGATGATCGCTGACGCGTTCGGCACAGACCCCGAGGTCATTGCGTCGGCATCGCCGAACGTGCAGATCGAGCGCAACGGCGCACCGAGCGCCCGTTTCTTGATCGCTACTCGGGGTGGACGAAGCCGAGTAGCCGACGCTCAAGCATTTGTAGATCTTGTCAACACATCAGGGGGTTCCGCCGAACTCGTAGACGCCACCCCGTACACCCACAATCAGGTCAGCACACAACTTGGCGCTGCTGATGACACACTCGTTACGCCTGCGGTGAGTGCGTTCGTGCAAGCCTGCAACTAGGCGTTCCGTCACCTCGCTCACAGTCCTCAGATTGCCAGAGAACTCAACTGCTACGACTTGCTGACGCGGCCTGCAGAAGGTCAACGAATAGGTATGTGGTACGTGCCCGTCCAGGCTGAAGGCTCGGCTGAATTCACCACCAAGGAGTACTTGCCGCCATCGGCGAGCACAATCGGGGTGTCTCTACACGCAACTGCTAATTCAGCTAGCGAGCCATCCTTCTTGTAGAACCCAAGACTTAATCCTGGTTGACTCGTCGTGCAGCCATCACCGTTGAGCACGATCGCCGACCCTGGCGCCACATTCAATTGATAAACATCGTGAGCGCCAAACGCTATGTTCCCATCAAGCACATCTCCCACTGAAGCATCTGCCACCCGATCCGGGCGAACCCCCGTTACAACGATCCGGTACGCACCGGTACGCCCACTATCTGAAACCCGAACGGTGTACGCCCCCGTTGCCGGAAGAACCTGCCTGCCAAAGCGACATGCAGCCTGTGCAGACACAAGATTCCCGTCAGGACCAGCTAACTCGACCAGCACATCGTCGTTGGGGTCGGCATGGCCGCAGATACCGCCGTCGCCAATAGCGATGACGTCGCCCTTGCGAGCAGTAAAGCTATGTTTCTGCTTGTCTTCGATCTGACCGGTGAAGGTATGTGATGTTGGGGCAGCAGACGGGTCTGTCGGTTGTGCATTTATAACGCGCTGAACCCCGGCAAAACTGCCAGAGAAAATCGTTTTTTGAGTAGCGAGCACATCGAAAATGCAGTTGGTGAGGAGCTCTTCATCGGTAATCCCAGCATCCTGACAAACTGCCTGTGCGGCGGCCCGCTCGACCTCAGTTGCAGTGGGTGGCGGGTCGGGGAAGGTTTCATCATCAAAACTTCCGACCGCTTGGGGCGGCTCGTAATCAAACAGCGAGGAAGTCGAAGTAACCCGCCACTCAGAAGCCAAGGTTTGCACTGCCGCTGCAGACAGCGGGAAGGCCAACTCGGTTCCGTCAGGCGCTGTGAAGTCGTCTGACTTCACACCATTATCATTTCCAAGCAAGCCAGCAACTTTTCCGGCACGCTCAGCAGCCAGCGTGACCGCGACGCTAAAACCGTATTTCGCAATCGAGTCAATTTGCACCACTGTTCCATCTTCCAAGCTGACCGTGGCTGCTAATCCAAGCCCCCCGACTGCTCGCCCGATGCGCAAGCCGCCAGCAACGGATTGCTGCTCATTCACTTTTTTGCCATCGATCGAGACCACTGCCTGTGTATCGCCTGTTGACACCGTGACGCGGTGACCGCCACTTCTGACGACCACAGCCGTATTCGAACTTGCATACCGAGATCCGTCTACTGGTTGCTGACGTGTCTGCACTGCGAAGTCATCCACCGTAGATGCAGTCAGTTGATACTCCCCGACAGTTTGAAACTCAAAGGGCTGTTGGTCAAAGGTCCGCAGGTGCGGGTCGGCCTGAGAGACTCCCGGGTTACCTGTCTCTGGCCCATCTGTTGATGGCTTTGTGCATCCATTCGCACACTCGGGGGCATCCGATGGCCCTCCTGGGCCTCCACCTCCGTCACCGGAAAAGGGTTCCGCTAATTTTTTCGCACTCTCAGGATCCTTACAAAACTCCTCCATCGTTGACGAGCCCTTTGCATAGGCGCTCGCACCCGTTTCACCCCCGGCTAATCCAATCCGAATAGGCGCCGTGGCATCTTGGAGGGAGTAACCAAACCCCGGGCTACCTTGTGGGCACTCACAGCCACCAGTTTTTAGGCACAGCAAGGTAACCCCAGAGTTAATAACAGCAGTATCGACTTTGAGATCAGCATCGCCAACTTGACCGAACCCCAGCGGAACAAAAATACCGACAACGTCGCTACCCCCTGTGCTCAGCTCGAACTGCTTGGTTTCCCAAGGGTTGACGTCAGGGAGCTGCGCCCCGTTATCTCCCGTGACGTTAATCTTTCTCCCAACAATCGGCGGCCATCCCGCAGCTAATGCGGGCCCACCCATGGTCCAAGCTGCCGATTCGGGTTTGCCAAAGTAACTTGAACCCCAAGTATCCAAATACGTCTTTCGATTTCCCTCCATCAGTAATTCGAGTGCCGCCGAACTTGAACGAATGCCCGCAGTCACCACCGGAAGCAGCTTGGCCCAGACCACGGCCGGGCCACCAGAAACATCAGACATGTGCCCGAACAGTCCAACTCCGTCATAGCCGCGCTGATCGAAGTGCACGCTGGGTTGAGTGTAATAGTCACTCCAGCCCTTCTTGACGGGCCAAAAATCGGGGGTTGGATGCAGAGTAAGGGCCGCCCAGTTTGCCTCTCCCTCCAACACCCATGCGCCGATCGACTTCATCGCTTCCAAGGTGCCGGCTGTGCGGAACTGATAACAGTGCATCATCTCATGCGTCATCACCATCAGAGCCGAACTATCAGGCTCACCTTCAAACATGTTCGTGAAGATCAAGACGTGACACGAACCATCGGACTTGACGATCCGACTATCTTCGTTACTTGCCAGCCCAAGGCGAACAAGCAGTCCGACGAGCATCCCAACCTCTTCTGGCGCGCTCCACAAACTCGTATTCGCCCAGACTCCCGTCTTGTTTTCTTTCGTTTGCGTATAGACAGTCAGAATTGGAACTGGAGCTGCTCCGAGAGCCGCAGAAAGTTCACTGTTCGCCTGAGTCAGTAGTTCCGTCCAGAATCTTGGGTCGTCGCGCGAGTACCCCACCGGCGTGAGCCTCGGTGCGTCCACTCCCCCACCGGAGCCATGCCACACGGCAGGTACCGAAACTACCGGTGGGCTCTGCTCCACACGCAGGCCCTCGGAGTCGGGAGGATTGAGAACCTCCCTCACTGCTTGTCTGTCCGTGGGGGAAAGTTGCGACCACACGTCGTACATCGCGTCGATCGCATCGGAGCCGTCTAGGACAGAACCGATCTCGCCCTTGGGGATGGTAACGCCTTCGAGAGGCGAAAAAGTGAGACTGAAGAGCAGTCTGGAACGCTCAAGAGTTGGACCGTCGGTCCTGATCTTGTTGGTAACTTCCTCGATCAACGTCGAATTTGGAAGTTCCGTTTTGGGCGCAGGCTTGACGCTCTTCGTCTGGGGCGAGTTACTCGAACATCCAGGAAGCCCACTCAGCACCATCAAACTAGCGACTGCAACGAGTCCTGCTTTGAGTATCCAATGCCGACCGGGCCTCATGACTAGGCCTGCCGTTCAAGAGGGCTCACCAGTTTTTGCCGCATAGCCACCCCTAGATGATTTAGGCGAAGTTCACGCAGTCTGAAAGGTAGTCCAACTCGAGGCTCGCGTGGTCAAGATTTCTGAGCGCCTGGTTAAGATTTCTGAGAAGGCAAACAGAGGCCCAACTGCTGATCTGGCGCCGCTGATGACACACTCGTGACGCCTGCGGTGAGTGAGTTCGTACAAACCTGCAACTAGTGATCGATCCTCATGACTCAGGCGTCGGGCGCATTGAGCTTGCAACCTTGCGGAACAGTTGAGCTTCTTGGTCCGAGTACGGGGTTCCGTCCGGATGCAGCAACTCGTGAAACCAAGGGTTTGGTTCACCCTTACGCCGAAGGTACCAAGAGGTCCACGGAAACTTGGTCTGTGAGCGGCCATCTACGAGTCCCCAGTTGAACCCACCGACCGAGTGGTTTGCGAGTACTTCGATCAACGCAGCAGGAGACCGTGGCCTACCTAACCACTCTGTACACACAAGCGGACGACCAAACGAGGAGAGATAACGGATCGAGTCCGCAAGACCCTTCTCTCCCTCATAGGAGTGAAACGAGTAGATGTCTGAGCGCTCGAAAATCACTCGTGCAGCTTGGCGTGATCGCTCGGCACCACGCTTCGTGCCGTTGAAAATGCCAACTGTGAGCGGCTGTTCGGGATCAAGCGCCGCCGCCCAGTCGAAGACCTGCTCCAGAAGCCGGGCGATCAGTGCTGACTTATGGGCCGGCTCGAACTTCCTATAGGCGGGGTTCGGGCTATCGGGTTCGTTGAATAAGTCCCACGCGACGATCCTCGGATCATGAGCGAACCGGCCGATCACAGCTTCTACATAAGGGCGCAGTGAGTCCCAACGGTCCGGGTTGGCAATCACCGCAGCGCCGGGCGATTGCTGCCAGATGGAGTTGTGTAGCTGCGGGCGGGGGTCTCGCTGACGGCCGACAACAGGCCGTGGGTTCCAGATGCCATCAAAAAGCACTGGCATCACGGTGATGCCGTGAGTGTTCGCAACTTCAAGCACCTGTTCTATGCGGTCCAAGAACGCCACGCCATCGGTCTGCCAAAGCAGGTCGTGCAGAAAGATCCGCATGCTGTTCATGCCGAACTGCTCGGCCGCCCAGCCCAGCTCGCGATCAATCGTTGGCAGATCGAAGGTATCGGCCTGCCACATCTCAAGCTGATTTCCCGCAGTTGACGGGATGAAGTTTGCCCCCAGTAGCCAGGGTGTGCGCGTGGCCCAATCCTGAGCCTGCTCAACTGACCACCGAGCACGAGATACAACAGGTGGTGCCGATCGAGGATCATGAACTCGAAGCGCTTGAACCACTTGTCGGCCAAGAATGCCAGCGATGCTTGTCATAAGAGATGCAGTTGGAAGATCACAAACGAACCTTAAGCCAGTAAGTCGGATTTTTCGCTTGGAGTCAAAGGAGTGAGGTTTGGTTGCTGCTAGCTACAAACTCAGCCAAGGTCATCGGCGCCGAATGAATCACCTTCGGGAGCGCTACCTTGGATGATTGTGCGAAGGATTGTTTAAGGCCAAGTA
Source organism: Actinomycetes bacterium (assembly GCA_037141255.1). Classification (GTDB taxonomy): domain Bacteria; phylum Actinomycetota; class Acidimicrobiia; order Acidimicrobiales; family Microtrichaceae; genus IMCC26207. The sequence continues at coordinate 8,818 of JBAXCX010000061.1, forward strand.
GACACGCGACCTGTTGATCTTGTTGAGACGCTGATACATCTGCGATCGAGTGTGCCTGCGATGATTGCAGCAGTAGGCGAGGATGTCGTCGGAGTTGCAGTTGCTTCTATAAGCGGAGATGTGGCTTGGATAGAAACGCTAACCATCGCTCCGGCCTGGCGTAAACAAGGAATCGGCTCGGCCCTCATTCGAGCGCTAGAAGAGCGACTTTTGCATCTAGGTGCTCGTAAAATCTCGACACTTCTGGGCGTTGGGCAAGTCGGAGAAGAGGCGCTGGGTAACCGCGGTTTCCAAGCGACTCACGGTTTAGTGCTCTACGAGAAACTCGAACCTTTGATGCCGTCTGAGGTTGGCGTACTTGACGACTGGGGTGGAGACCTACTCAGTTCTGAGAATTGGGATCTTGTAGCGGGAATGTCAGCAGAAAAAACACTTATTGAGTCCCGAATTGTCGGGCCTTTGGCTGACCCAATTACTGCCAGAAACGTCGGCTTGTTAGCTCCCGCCACGGTCATGCTGTTTGGGCCACCCGGTACTGGCAAAACCACATTTGCTCGCGGAATTGCAGGACTTCTCGGCTGGCCATTTGTAGAACTTCTCCCGTCAAAGCTTGCGTCAGCGACTGCAGGTCTAGCCTCGGAATTGCGACGCGCTTTCACTGAACTAGCCGCGTTGGAACACGTAGTCGTCTTCATAGACGAGTTCGATGAGATTGCGTCACGGCGTCAGAGCCGACCTGAGATGCAATCAGTAGTCAACGAACTGCTCACAGCCCAACGAGCAGCCGCTACTGCATTCGACCGAATTCGAGCCGCACAAGATCCGCCATGGGTGAGCAGCGAGGATTTGTTTAACGCGCTGCACCGCACTGCGGCCTCGGTGAGCGTCGAAGATCAAGAGCAGTTTGCCCAAGAGAGTCTCCGTCATTCTCGCGTCTAATTATCAAATTTGAATTGCAGCCGCCCGGCGTGGAATCACTGCCATTGTTCTCGCTGGGGTGATCGGCTCATTTACGGACGACGTCACCATGCCCCTCGGTACCGGCACGCTCGCCTTGGTTTGGCAATGATGCCGCCCAAAGTAGCTATCACGCAGCTGGGAGTTCGGTGCTTGCCTCAGCAGTTTCATTCTGATTGCCGCTTGCGACAGCCGAGATGGTGGAGAGCGTTAATACCGACAACGCCGGGAGGTACTGCTTGACCGAGTCACCAGCCTTGATGTGCATACCGATCGCACCGACCATGAATGCAGCTAGGCCGATTGAAGCGGGCCGAGTAACCCGCGGCACGACTGTTCCGACGAGCATCGCCGAAGCTAGGGCCACCTTGGTTCCACCTACTGCGTACATGACGGGCTCAGGCAAACCGTAGACAGCGAACTCTTCTTTCATATTCTTTGCGTCGCCACCCCGATAGCCAGTGTCTCTGTTGAACCGGAGTGTCCACACATTTATTATCCAAAGCGCTGCGGCAGTCTGGGCTATCTTGCCAATCAGATTCATGGGGTAGTTCCTTTCAGAGGGGTATTAATAATTAGGTTACTTGGGGTCGTGCTTCCCGTCAGGTCGTCAATTTTGCACCGCTGCCTTGAGGGTCGGGGGCTTCACTACACCAAGAACAGCACCACGAGAATGGTGTTAGCCACACCGAGTAGTGCAGCGGGCACCATAAGTCGAACAGCGTCATGGACCCTGATTCGCACGATCAGCCCAAGGAACATGAGCAGCGCTAGACCGCTAGCAGCAAGGGCACCCAACAGCGGAACTATCAGGCCCAACATCACTCCCATGCCGCCCAAAATTTCCATGACGCCCACAAATTTTCGCTGGCCAGCTACTCCGAACCGTTCAAACTCCTCGATCGATGCAGGCTTAATCAGGACTTTGAATCCGTAATACAAAAACGAAAGCCCAGATACGAGAGCCAGCAGCACCAACGTCACAGTTGAAGGTACATCGTGGTGGATACTTCGGCACATTCGGTATCGGTCAACAGTAGTTGCGTAACGCCGATGTTCGGGCGTGGACGACTTGATCACTTTGCGCATCAGGCTGAATCGATCTCACGCAGCGCGCCACCCGGCAGACGGGTAAGCCAAGCAACCGACACAGCCTTTACTAGAGGCGCTGAGTCAACGAAACTGCGGGGTCGACAGGCGCTGGGCCTCTTCGAAAAAACCATGCAGGGGTCACCATGGGTGTGAGTTGGATGACGAGTGGGCAGCGACCTGTGAAACCGTCGGTGATGGCGCACCGCGGCGGGGCGGCGCTTGGCGCCGAGAACGCTGTTGAGACCTTCGCCCTTGCCGCCGCTGCGGGTGCCAACTCCGTTGAGGTCGATCTAGTTCAAACTGCCGACGGTCAGCTCGTTATGCTTCATGACGCTTTTCTTACGAACGGGGATGTCTGGCGTTGGGTACGCGACCTAACGCTGGACGAGATCACCGAGGTCACAGGTGAACGGCTGGGAACTCACCGTGATTTGCTGTCGACCTGCGCCGGGTTGGGGCTTGGTGTTTACGCAGAAGTGAAAGCTGCGAGCGCTGAGCCCTTGGACCGTTTAGTGAATGACATCATTGAGCAGGATTTGAGTGAGTTGGTCTGCGTGGCCTCGTTCCGAGCCGACATCGTGGCCCGTGTAGCGCGTCGTGGGGCGGTCGATACGAGTTGGCTCTTTTTGGATCCAGGTTCTGACCCGCTTGCAGTCGCCCAGGACCTTGGCTGCAGATTTGTGCACCCGTGTTTCGACCTGATGCCTGACCTTGTCAACCTGATGGAGGGTGAGTGGATGCAGCGTCTGTGGGATGGGGGCCGCGGAGTGGTCTCTTGGAACACTGTCTCGCCAGAACTCATGGCCAAGATGGCCCAAGCCGGAGTGGCAGCGATTTGTACTGACGACCCCAGAGTGGTGCCGGCGCTACAGGACTAAGCCGCAGGCGAGCTTGTTGCAGCCTTGTTCGCTCCGCGCTTTTATGCGGGCTTCTGCCCCACGCAATGCCAGTTCAGAGTCAGCAACTCTTCCTCTTCAGCTTGGATGTAGGACTGACTGTTCTTGTTCATCCGCTGTAGCAACGTGTCTGTCTTTTTTGGGATGAGGTGCAGCTTGGCTAGGAATTTGAACGCTGCCTCGTACTTGTCGAACAAGGCCACCTCTTTCTTGATCACCTCAACTGCAGGCCGTCCCACCGAGGACACCAGCTCAAACCCGGCCTGGCGGTATGCGTCATCCCAGTACTCGTAGTACCAGAACCCACCAAACACGGTGAGCTCGCGAGTGTGCTGAATCAGCGTGCGTTGGTGTTCGTTGTCTCGGTCATACGCGTCAAGCGCTGCAACGTCGTTAATAACAAAACGCCCGCCGGGCTTGAGCACTCGAAAGGCTTCCGCAAAGGTGAACTCATGATCGCTCACATAGGTCATCGGCTGAATTGCATAGATGGCATCGAAGGAAGCGTCCTCAAACTCGAGGGGCTTATTGAAGTCACCGAACGCGAAGTTGTTTCTCGGCAGGTTCGGGTTCCGCCAAGCTTTTTCAATCTGTGACCGGTCAAGGTTGACCCCGTATGGGGTTGCGCCAGTCAGCTCGGCCATATGCTCTGCAATTGCGCCACAGCCGCATCCCAAGTCCAAGAACTTCTCACCCTTGCTTAGCTGCAAGTCTTTGGCCACGATCCGCTCGAACAAGATCTGGTTCTGTAACACAGACTGAGATGGATCGATCGTTGGCGGCATGTACATCTTCTCGACCGAGCCAAGCGTGCACAACAGGTGAATCACTTTGTAGAGCTCGGTGAGTTCGTTGCTACTGCCCTGCGGATAACCCCGCACCGCCACGCCAGCTTCGTAGTCGGCCTTGGTGTTCTCGGGCGAGTCCACAAACAACTCGTCATAGGACCGCATATAGGCGTTGTAGTCGTCATCGCTGATTCGCAGCAGCCCCCACAGCGCTCCGAGGCGATCTTTCAAGGTGGTTGGCTTGTGCTTGGTCATGTGACTCTCCTGTTGATGCTCGGGTCTGGCCCGTTGTGGCTAGCTTCTGTTGCCATCGCGCCTTGCGAGGCGATTCGGACGAGTAGGTCAAGGCGACGACGGCGCGCTGCGAGTGGTGCGTCTTCGATTGCCAACAGGCCGAACATGCCGGTGAGAAACGTCATCGCAAGATCGACTGCATCCACTTCGGGGAGTCGCTGGGCGATGACCCCAACAAGCATGAGCCCCACCGGGTGATCTGCCACATCTTGGCTCTGCGCAACCTCAGGCCGGAACTGCCCCGCGCACAGGTCTCGGACAAGTCTGCGGCCAAGGCGACGCTCTGCTGATAGGACTGCTTTGACCACCGCAGCGAACACCTCCTCGACAGAGCCTGACCGTTCGCTCACCACTAGTGCCGCTGCTGCGATTCGGCGCTCCTCGATCAGAAGTAGTTCTCGCAGGACCTCGTCTTTTCCGGCGAAGTGCACGTAGAAGGCACCTCGAGTCAGACCAACGCGTTCGGTGATTGCTGCAATCTCGGTTCCGGCAAAGCCGCATCGCTTGAACTCGTCGACCGTCTCAGTAAAGAGGCGCGCACGAGTGTCTTCACGCTGAGCCGTGCGGCGATCAGTCGCCTTGGTTGGTTGCGCTGTTAGAACGCTCTGCGGTGCCGGCATGGCAGCTAGAGTAACGCGCGTCAGTGACGCGCGTCAATGAGCAGGTGGAGTGCTGGCCGCTCAGCTATCCTTCGATGCAGTGCCTGCATGATTCATGCATGCATAGGGGGCAAGCATGGAACAGTCAGATCTCAGGAATAATCCGATGGCGCCGCCGTTGCCGGAACTCAGCGCTCATGCTCAGGTAGCGCTGTTGTGTCGCACGCTCTTTCGTGAGGGATACGACGATCACCTCGCAGGCCATATCACGAGCCGACAACCCGACGGCACGCTCTTGGTAAATCCTTGGGGGCTTACCTGGGATGAGGTTCGGGCCTCGGATATTTTGCGCATCGATGTCGAGGGGAACCTGCTGGAGGGTCGATGGACGGTCACCCCCGCAATCGCTCTGCATGTAGAGCTACACCGGGCGCGACCAGACGTCGCCGTTGCGGTGCACAACCACCCGCGCTGGGGCACGATCTGGGCCGACCTAGGACGAGTCCCTCCCGTGTATGACCAGACCTCTGCGATGGTGCCCGAGGACCCGGCGTTGTACTCCGAGTTTGGTGGGTCAGTAGACAACACCGAGAACGCTCGGGCCTGCGTCGAGGCGCTCGGTGATGCGCGCATGGCGCTGCTGGCCAATCACGGTGTGTTTGTAGTTGGCAAAGACATCGCGCAAGCACACCACCGAGCAGTGGTGCTTGAGTGGCGCTGCCGGCAGGCTTGGCATGTTGAAGCCATCGGCGGTGGGGTTCCACTCGATCCCGAGGTGAACCGACGCTTTGCAGCACCCTTCGACTACGTGTCATTCCCCGGTCTGTGGGAGGCCATGTGCCGTAGAGAACTGCGCCACGACCCCGCCATCTTGGACTGAACCGACCATCTTGGACTGAAATGACCATGCCTAGTGACCGACATGACTACTGAACCGCCCACCGCCGATCACGATGACTTGTTCCTTCCCGAGCCGGAGCCACGGCAGGTTCGATACACCGTCATCTCGGTAGATGACCACTTGGTAGAGCCACCCGACATGTTCGAGGGAAAATTGCCCGCTGCACTTCAGGCGAGTGCTCCGCGAGTAGTCGAGAACAAATGGGGCCATCAAGTCTGGAAGTTCGACGGCGAGACGTACAGCCAAGTTGGCATGAATGCGGTTGCGGGTCGGCGCCTCGAGACCGTCAAGGTAGAGCCCTTTCGGTTCGACCAAATGCGCCGAGGCTGCTGGGATATTCACGAGCGTGTCCGCGATATGGATATCAACGGTGTGTGGGCCTCGCTGAGTTTTCCCTCGATGATCACGGGCTTTTGTGGCCGGGTGTACTCACAGTGTTCCGACCCCGCGCTCGGCCTTGCCGTCACTCGTGCATGGAACGACTGGATGCACGATGAGTGGTGGCAGCCCTACCCCGATCGCACCATCCCACTCGGTATCACCTTCCTGACCGACCCCGAGTTGGGGGCCGCCGAAATCCGCCGCAATGCTGCACGCGGGTTTCGCACCGTCACACTGCCTGAGCGCCCGCACCGCTTGGGCCTGCCGTCGATATTTGAGCGGTACTGGGAACCGATCCTGCGTGCCTGCGCCGAGACCGACACTGTTATCAGCCTGCATGTTGGTTCCTCTGGGCTTGGCGACCTACCCGATGGCTGTTGGGATGTTGCGATTCCGCTTACCGCAACCCTGTTTGGACAGTTATCGCTGACTGCTTGCGTGGAGTGGCTCTGGGCAGGGTGGGCGGTTGAATTCCCGAACCTAAAAATCGCAATGTCGGAAGGTGGCATTGGTTGGGTGGCCATGCTGATCGACCGACTCGACAACATATTGGACCGATCCGGTTATGCAAGCGACTGGCCAATCCGACCCGCCGATGTGCTGCGCCGCAACTTCTGGTTCTGCACTCTCGATGACCCCTCAACTATCAACACACGCCACACCATCGGGGTTGAGAACATCATGGTCGAGGTTGACTACCCACACGGCGACGGCACCTGGCCCGATACCCAAGAAGTCATTACGCGCCTTTGGGGACACATACCCGCAGAGGAATTACGTGCCATGTGCTGCGAGAACGCAGCAGCGCTGTACCGCCATCCGCTGCCCAAGGTTCTGCTTCCCTAGGGTTTTACTGCCCTAGGATTTTACTGCCCGAAGATTTTGCTGCGCTGAGAAATCTGCTCCACGAGAAGCAGGCCGGCACTTCGCTTCCGAACAGCTAGTGATTCCAATCTGCCTGTTCCATGGTGTGTGAGTTGTATACCGTTGCTGTATGGCACGCACAAACATTGATCTCGACGACGAGGCGTGTGCAGCAGTCATGGAACGATTCCACTTGAGCTCAAAGCGCGAGGCCGTCAATCTGGCCCTGCGCCGCCTTGCCTCGGAACCGCTCAACCTGGACGATGCCAAGCGCCTACGCGGTTCGGGTTGGGACGGAGACCTTGACCAGATGAGGTCAAGTCGCTCCGAATGATCTTCGTCGATACCTCTGCTTGGGTCGAGTTCTTACGCGACACCTGATCAGCGGCCTGCTAGCTAGAACCAAACTGATTCCGATCATCGCTCAGGACTACGACCAAGCCGCCGCCCTCTACCGGACCTGCCGAGAAAACGGCGAAACGGTTCGCAGACTCATCGACTGCTTGATCGCGTCGGTTGCCATTCGACTAGACGCTCCGGTCCTGCACGCCGACGCTGACTTTGCAGCCCTAGCTCGGCACATACAACTCGCCATTCACGCCAACTCGTTGAAATAAGCGCAGCGGGAGAGCTACAAGGTCAGGCTTCGTCGAAGAACTCCAACCGAGGCGGGCTGGTTACCCCACCCTGCTCCATTGCCGCCTTCAACTCGGGGTCGCCAACAAAAGCCTCGGCCTGAGCGACCGTCGGAAAGTCGTGGATAGCAGCGACATCATTCGGGTCACCCGGCACCCGAAGCACCTGCTCCCCGGTGCAACCATGCTTGTCCCGCAGGCCGCCAGCGTCGTCGTAAGCAACCCGCCAAGCGTCATAGTCGGCAACTGTGTGTCGAATAAAAAGTACTGCGCCCATCAGAATCCCCCTGTTAGGTCCCCCCGGATGCGCACTCGCACCGGACTCGTACCGTAACAGGCCAGCGGGACTAGCCCTCGTAAAAACGCCCGGGTCTCTTCGGTGAGCGCTACGGAATGACTAATATTTAGGCGTTCTCAACCGATTTCTCCCACCCAGAAGGCGGAACAGATCCAATCGGGCATCTGGCCACCGACATCTCACCCCTCGGCGACAAAGCCCTCGAAGACTACTTCATCCACAACGCCGAACTCCTGCTCCCTGAGTAAGCTCACCACTATCGAAAGGCTACAAAAATGTCAGAGGTTCGCCCCAACTCCCCAGAGCTATCCAGCGCGTTTCGAGACGAGCTTCTGCTGTCGATACGCCGGTGGACCGTTGATGGTTCGGTTCCGCTAACCCATGAATTCCTGCGGTCCGGGGACACGCACGCCCGAGAGGCTTACTGCCGAATCCAGGCCGAGAACCCGATAGTCCAAACGCTGCTCGAAGAGCGGTACCTGGCCCCCATCCCCGACATGGCCGCTTTGCGAGCTCTCGATCTCGGCACTCTGGGCCGCGCCTTCGCGACGCATATCGACGACAACGGGCTCGACGTCAACAAGCTGCGCGAGTCAGCGTTTATCGAGGCGCACGCTCGCGACGGCGCTGACCAAGGGTTCCTCGCCGAGCGAGGCTTCCAACTGCACGATCTATTCCATGTGCTCACTGGATACGACTCCAGCGCTCTCGGTGAGGTCGGAGTAGTCAGCTTTACCGCTGCACAGACGATGTCGCCTTACCCCACATTCATCATGACTACCCGGCCATTGCAGATGGCACTCTACGAACCCGATCTCTTGCCCTTTGTTATGGACACGGTGGCCGAAGGATGGATGCGCGGACGTCGGGCTGACATGCTCATCGGTATCCG
>JBAXCX010000062.1:0-17370 GCA_037141255.1 Actinomycetes bacterium
CACACCAACCGGCACCCAACTCAACACCCAACACAACGGCAAACCCAGCCCCTAACACCTACTAGCTCAGGGCTACCACCCAATATTCAACTATTGGCAGTCAACAATGCTTGCAGATTAGTCCTCTGTTGGGATACAGTCCCCTGCGTGCACTCACCCGAGGAATTGACCCAGCGGTTTAGGGAGGTTGGCCTAAAAGTCACCCCTCAACGCCAGGCTGTCTTCCGTGTGCTGTACCAGAACCACACCCACCCGAGCGCCGAAACTGTCTATGAGCAGGTTGCAGAGCAGATGCCCACCATCTCGCTACGAACCGTGTACCAGACGCTAAACGATCTCACCGATATGGGAGAGATCCTCCACCTAGATCTCGGCACCGGATCAGCCCGCTTTGATTCCAACGTTGAACACGCTCATCACCATTTGGTCTGCGAGGGCTGTGGCTCGGTGCGCGACGTCGAAGCAGACCTTGATTCCTTGAAGTTCAACGAGACACTTCCAACGGGGTTTCGAGTCTCTGAAACCGAGATCTTGGTCCGCGGACAGTGCGAGCACTGCCTGGCACAAGACCAGAAACGCAGGTCACAAGATCAGCACAGCAAGGCAGAGGCCTAGACCTGCTAGTTGCGGACCTAAACATTCACCCAGCAACGCTGTCACCCGGCAACGCTGTCACGCAGCAAAACGGTCGCGCAGTAAACCTGCCACCGAGCTACAGAATCACCCAGCAATACAGTCACCCAGCAATACCTAACAACACAACAAGAAAGGGATAACTATGCCAGGCCTACAAGGCACCAAAACCGAAGAAAATCTGAAGGAGGCGTTCGCAGGAGAGAGCCAGGCCAACCGCCGCTACCTGTACTTCGCTCAGAAGGCAGATATCGAAGGCTACCCAGACGTATCCGCTCTGTTCCGCTCCGTTGCAGAAGGCGAAACTGGCCATGCGTTCGGTCACTTCGACTTCCTCGCCGAGGTTGGAGATCCAGCCACCGGAGAACCTGTCGGTCCTACCGAGGACAACCTCCGCTCAGCCATCGCTGGCGAGACCTATGAGTACACCGAGATGTACCCCGGCTTTGCGAGGACAGCTCGCGACGAAGGATTCGATGAAATCGCCGAATGGCTCGAGACTCTTGCTCGCGCTGAAAAGTCCCATGCTGGACGCTTCGGTGAGGGTCTCGCCTCGCTCAGCTAACCAAGTACTTAGGGGGGCGGGCCTGCTCCAGCAGGCCTGTCCTCCTCTTTTTTTTGGAGAATCTCGTGACCACTACCTACGACCCCCACCATCCCAACTACCTAGTCGAAGCAGACCTCCGAGAAGAGATGACTCGGGTCTACGACCTGTGCCACGGGTGCCGACTCTGTTTCAAGTTTTGTAGTTCGTTCCCCACCCTCTTCGAGTTCATCGACGCAGATCCAAAACAGGATGCGGCGACGATGACTCCAGCGCAGCAGGACCAAATCGTTGACGAGTGCTTTCAATGCAAGCTCTGCTACGTCAACTGCCCCTACATACCCGGTCAGTCCGAGTGGGATCTTGACTTCCCCCGATTGATGATGCGTGCCGAGCAGGTGTTGCACACCACGCGCAAACGACCAGTAAAACAGCGAGTCACTGACTTTGCACTGGGCCATACAGACCTAACTGGCCGCGTCGGATCAGCCCTAGCGCCGCTAGCTAACAAAACCATCGAGACCCCTAATTCGCTTCCGCGGAAAATGATTGAATCCACTGCTGGCATTGCCGCAGAACGAGTACTTTCACCCTTCGCACGTACCCGATTCTCTACTTGGTTCAAGAAGCGCACCCCCAAGCTCGCTCGTCCTGAACGCGAGCGCGTTGCGCTCTTTCCAACCTGCCTAGTGGAGTACCAAGACACCAGAACAGGCAAAGATCTAGTTCAGGTATATGAGCACAACGGCATTGCATGTGAGTTGCCAGCGGGAGGGGTGTGCTGCGGAGCACCCGTGCTTCACCAGGGAGACATCGAGGGATTCGTCAAGAATGCCCGCACCAACATCAAGATTCTTGCCAGTTGGATTCGCTCTGAACAACGCCGCGGAGGTAATCCCGCTGTTGTGGTGCCTCAACCAACCTGCGGTTACATCCTGAAGAAGGACTACGTAGATTACGTCGGTGGTCCAGATGCAGAACTCGTTGCCGAGCATTCCTTCGATGCAGCCGAGTACCTGATGAAGGTTCACCGTGAAGACAAGGCGGCCGGCGGTGAAGGCCTAGATGCCGAGTTCTCAGGACATATCCCCGAGACCACGACGTATCACGCCCCCTGCCACCTACGAGCCCAGAACGTTGGCCTCAAGAGCCGTGACCTACTCAAGCTGACCGGCACCAAAATTACTGTTGTGGCCGAATGCTCGGGAATCGATGGCACATGGGGCCTACGTGAAGAGAATCTCCAGGCGAGCCGCAAGGTTGCCACCAAAATGGCAGCAGCAATCAAGAAGGCAGACTCCGAGGCCGTAGCAGGCGACTGCTCCCTGGCCAACGGTGGCATCGTCCTCGAGACTGGCACCCAACCAGTTCACCCGCTCAGCCAGATGGCCCGCTCCTACGGGCTACCTGAGGACTGATCTAACACCCGTTTCAACGCAACACCGCCGCCGATCACCCCCCCCCGTATTTCCTCCAGCAGAAAGAGCGATACGTGAGTTCCTCATCGCCACAAGACGATCTATCCCCGCGCAAGCTGAAACTGAGTGACATTGCGGACCTGCGCGCATACGAGCGCAGTCGCGATGAGTTCCGCTCAGAGATCATCACTCTCAAGAAGCGGCGGCGCGTCGGCGTCGGCCTGTTCGTCACACTGCTGTTCGAAAACCGCGAAACTATTTTGTTTCAGGTGCAAGAGATGGCCCGAGCAGAGAACATCCTCTCCGACGAAGGCATCACCACCGAACTCAACATCTACAACCCGCTCATTCCTCTTCCTGGAACACTTTCGGCAACCCTGTTTCTTGAACTCACCAGCGAAGAGCAGTTGCGAGAGTGGCTGCCCAAACTGGTAGGAATTCAGCGCTCTCTAATGCTCCGCTTCGCAGGCCACGAGGTGCATTGCGTAGTTGACGAGGACCATGAGGCTCAGCTCACCCGAGATGACGTCACTGCCTCGGTTCACTACATCCGCTTTGAGTTCAGCCCCGAACAAGTAGCCGCTTGGTCAACTGGGCCCGTGGAGCTTGTTGTGGATCATCCGGATTATCTAGAGGTCACCGCTTTGAGTGAAGCCACGGTAGCTGAACTCGCAACCGACCTAGCCGACTGAACAATCCGGCTGAACGGCGCCAGCGCCGTCCGGCTCAGCTCAGTTGAGCCCCGTCCGGCTCAGCTCAGCCCGAGTACTTTTCGCGCATTCTCACGCAAGAACTTTGGCCAGACCTCATCCTTCAGCGGAACATCTGGCATCTCAGAAAAAATGCGATCCAGCGTCAGACCCATAGGAAAATAGCCCCCGTACATCACCTTGTCGCTACCACGAGTGTTGGCGTAATCGATGATGGCCTTGGGGTAGTACTTCGGCGCAAAGGCAGAGGTGGAGTAATAGAGATTCGGCCACTTAATCATGAGCTTGACTGCCATGTCTTCCCAAGGCTCAGCGCCGTGACGCATCACGATGGTCAACTCTGGGAAGAACCAACAGACCTCATCAAGCAACTCGGTTTTTTGACAGGCCATCGGCACTCGTGGCCCGGGCACGCCGGTGCACATAAATACGGGAATGTTCAACTCACAGCATTTGGCGTAAATCGGATACCAGCGCTTGTCGTTGATCGGCACCTGCGGGTTGTAGCCAGCAGGAAACCCTGCGAGCGCTCGCAGCCCAGTGGTCTCATAGGCCTCGACGATCTGCTCCACGGCCTTCATGCCCTCATTTGGGTCAACACCAATCGAAGGCAAGAACCGGTCGGGGTGATCATTCAGAGCCCTGAGTTGGTTCGTTCCCCCGGCACCGATCATGGCCATCTCGATTCCGTGATGGTCCATAAGCGCGACCGTGTGCGCTACCGGGTCTTGGCCAGCCTCCATGGCACCTGGCACCTTCTTAAACATGTACTGAGCAGGGAACTCGAACTCTTCCTTTGAGGCTGTGTCTTTCAGGTTCGGAGCGAGGAACTCGTAGATGGAACGAACATCATCAAAGGGCAGGTCCATCATCGTGTCGATGATTCCGATTCCAGAGGGCATTGGCATGCTCGCCAAGGTAGCGGAAGAATAGAACTCGGTTCTCATTGCTGCGCTCCGTTGAGCTGACCTGAGCGCCATTCCTGTCAGACAGACTGCTGGGTTTCAGACAGACTGTGAAGGTGAACGATCTGGCCCACACCACCGAGACCAACAGCACGGCTGACGCGGCGAAGCGTCAGTCTCGTCCCAACATATTGCTGATCACTCTGGATCAGTTCCGAGCCGAATGCCTCTCGGCCGCTGGCCACCCCGTGGTGCAGACTCCCAACTTGGATCGACTCGCCGAACAAGGGGTTCGATTTACGAACCACTACAGCAACTGCGCGCCCTGCGCACCAGGGCGTGCCTCACTGCTCACCGGGCTCTGGCAGATGAACCACCGGGTCACAAACAACGGCGCTCCGCTAGCAGACAACCTTCCGATGTTGCCGCGCGAACTGCGGGCGGCCGGTTACGACCCAACCCTGTTTGGCTACACCGACACCGCCCTTGACCCAGCCACGCTCCAACCGAGCGACCCACGACGAACGAGTTACGAACAGCCCATGGATGGGTTCTCGGTCGGCGTGCTGCTCGACGACAACATCGACCCGTGGATTGACTGGCTGGCAGATCAGGGCTTTGCAGTACCCGAGGAGAACCGAAAGATTTATGACCCCGCAGAGGTTCCGATTCCCGAAGGTCGAGGGGCAACCTGGCCGCCAGCTACCTATTCGGCGGAGCAGACCGAGTCAGCTTTCCTCACTGAAGCAGCGCTGGCTTGGATGGAACATCCCGACCGAGGACCAGGCCCTTGGTGCGCGCACCTGTCGTATCTGCGTCCGCATCCCCCGTACCTTGCCCCCTCGCCCTATAACGACATGTTTGACCCAGCCGACATGCCGCAGGTCGTGCGTCACCCGAGCCTGCAGCAAGAAGCCGAGCAACACCCGTTCTTGGCCGCAGCGCTTACGATTGTCCCTTCGCCCGCAGAGGAACTCGACCAGCGACAACTGCAAGCCACCTATTACGGCATGATCGCAGAAGTAGACCATCAGGTTGGTGTGCTGCTAGATGGCATTGAACAACTTGGCTTTGCAGAAAACACCATCGTGATTCTCACCTCAGACCATGGTGAACAGCTTGGCGATCACTGGTTTTTAGAAAAGCTCGGATTCTTTGATCAGAGCTATCGAATCCCATTGATCATCCGGGCACCTGGCCACATTGAGGAGCCAGGCCGTGTGGTTGAGTCGTTCACCGAGAACGTAGATATTGTGCCAACTCTGCTTGAACTTATTGGCGCTACCCCACCAGATTTCGGAGATGGCGCAAGCCTGAAACCGTTTCTAGAACAGGCATCTTTGCCCTCCTCGGGCCCAGAGAACTGGCGCACTGCGGTGCACTACGAGTTCGATTTTCGCGAGCCGAACAGCACCATCATTGAGTCCATTTTTGGCATTCGCCAAGACCAGTGCGCTCTCTCGGTGATTCGCGATCACGAGGCGAAATACGTGCACTTTGCCGGCGGATTGCCACCGCTTTTCTATGACCTCAGCAGCGACCCGGCCGAGCTGCATAACAGGGCCGAAGACCCTGCCCTTGCGAGCAGGATTCTGAGCTATGCGCAACGCTTGCTCAGCATGCAGCTCGAGCACACGGATCCGCGCCTTGCCAACACGCGGGCCACTGGGTTTGGAACGATTCACCGGGCCGACCCGCCTCGGCCGAATAGCCAGTCACCGAACTAGAGCTCAACAACGGTAGGGTAACGAGTTCGCCCGGCTTCCTTTTTTGGTCGCCCCGACACTGTCTCGAACAGCCATGGCCAGTCGGTTCCGCATTCCGAGTCCGCGTCCCCTGGAGCTTCGCCGTCGGCTGGTAGATCTCCTCGGGCCGACCGGGGATGCCACGCGCCAAAGCTTGGTTGCGCTTGGAGTGAACTCTTGCACCAGCTTCGCCGCCGGTGCCGTGCTTGGATCGATTACCGGCACCCTAGAGATGCTCCCTGGATTATTGGTGATGATCCCTGCAGCGATCGGGCTGCGAGGCAACATTTTTGGGGCAGTTGGAAACCGCATCTCTACTGCCATCCATACGGGAACCTTTCGCGTCTCTACAAAACGCGAGTCAGTGCTGATTCAAAACGTTTTGGCCTCAATGTCGCTCACCTTCATGCTCTCGCTCCTGCTCGCGTTTCTAGCCAAGATCATCTCGGTAGCGTTTGGAATTCAAAACACCATCAGCGTGCTAGACCTCGCCCTCATCTCAATTCTTGGCGGAGTCATTGCCAGCGTGATCGTGCTTGCCGCCACCGTGTTGCTCTCAATCGGGGCAGTTCGAAGAGGGTGGGACCTTGACAACCTTGTGGCCCCCACGGTGTCCACCCTGGGGGATGTTGTCACCATCCCCGCGCTGTTCCTTGCCACAAAATTTCTGGGCCATGGATCGTTCACCACCGCAGTTGGCTGGCTCATGATTCTGCTCACGCTGATCGTGATACTCGCAAGCCTTCGCACCCACCTCGCCTCGTTTCGTCAGATCATCCGTGAGTCGCTGCCAGTGCTGAGCGTTGCGCTCATTCTCTCCACCTTGGCGGGCATCGCAGTAGAGAGTCAGATGGCTCTGTTCACCGGGTTTCCAGCCCTGCTCGTGCTCCTTCCCGCATTTGTCAGTTCCGCCGGTGCGCTCGGTGGCATTCTGGCGAGCCGCATGGCCACCAACTTGCATCTGGGTCTGGTTGAACCTGTCATGCGCCCAGATAGGGAAGCACGTCGCGACTCGTTACTCGTGCTGCTCATTGGGTTCCCCGTATTTGTCTTCAACGGAGTAGGTGCTTACGTCATTGGCACGCTGCTTGGTCAGGCAAGTCCTGGACTCGGTTGGATGGTTGCAGCCTCGCTGACCGGCGGCCTCATTGCGGTGCTGTTCGTGATTGCGTTGGCTTACTACGGCACGATCGCAGCTTGGAGGTCCAATGTTGACCCTGATACCTACGGCATCCCCGTCGTGACAGCCTCAGTTGACTTTGTTGGGGTACTCGCGTTGATTCTGGCGCTTGTCGCGTTCGGCATTACCTGAGACCGATCGAACGAAAAACGAAGAAACGAAACAAGAACTCAGGCAGATCCAAGCAATTCAGTGACCAATGCCGCAACGGGGCTCCGTTCAGACCTTGTGAGCGTGACATGTCCAAAGAGTGCGTTTCCGCGCAGCGTCGATACCACCGAGGCGACGCCGTCGTAACGGCCCACGTGAAGGTTGTCTCGCTGTGCAACGTCATGTGTCAGCACCACACGACTCCCAGCGCCAAGGCGAGTCAGGGCCGTGAGCAATACCATCTTCTCGAGGTTCTGCGCCTCGTCGACAATCACAAACGTGTCGGTCAAGGTCCGGCCACGAATATGGGTGAGCGGCAAAACCTCGAGCAATTTGCGTGCGATGACTTCTTCAATCACCTCAGGCCCAGCAATAGACTCCAGAGCATCATTGACGGCGGCGGCCCATGGACCCATTTTTTCGTCTGCGTCGCCGGGTAGGAATCCAAGATCTTGCCCACCGACTGCATACAGCGGTCGAAACACGATCACCTTTTTTTGTGTCCGTCTCTCCAGCACTGCCTCAAGTCCAGCAGCTAGTGCCAGCACCGACTTGCCTGTTCCTGCAGGTCCACCAAGTGACACGATTCCCACGCTGTCATCACTCAACAAGTCGAGTGCAACACGCTGCTCAGCGGAACGTCCGCGAACATCAAAAAGGTGGCGGTCGCCGTCGAGCAGGTGCGCCCGGCCATCATGGCGCATGCGAGCTAGGGCAGAACTGCCCGGCGCACGCAGCAGAAGTCCCGCATTCGTTGGAAGTTCAGCCGCTCCGGGCAACACCAGACTGCGCTCTTGATAGAGCCGATCAATGGTATCGCCGTCAGTAGCTACCTCGACTAGGCCAGACCAACCCTCGGATCCTCCCGCAATCTCATTGCGGTATTCCTCTGATCCCAGACCTGCAACAGAAGCTTTGAGGCGAAGCGGAAGGTCCTTGCTCACGAGAGTCACCAAGAGGCCTTTATCAGCGAGGTTTCTCCCGACGGCCAGAATCCGATGATCGTTCTCTGAAGACGAAAACGCTGATGGCAGACTTGAAGTATCAACATGGTTGAGTTCAACCCTCACCGTTCCGCCCACATCGTTGACTGGGATCGGCTCAGTGAGCGTTCCATGTTCGATGCGTAAACGTTCGAGATACCTCAACGCTTCCCGGGCGGACCAGCCCAATTCGGGGTGCAGGCGCTTGGCCTCCAACTCCATAAGAACCACGAGTGGAACTACCACTTCGTGCTCTTCAAACTTTTCCAGAGCTGCGGGGTCCGCCAGCAGCACAGAAGTGTCGAGGACATAGGTGCGTGTGTCGATCAATTGACGGTACCCCGACGGGGCAGTCTGCGCGTGGCATGCAAGCAGCGAATTCTATGAACTTCTTATGAACCAAGTAGGGGACGGATTCTGAGACTCCGTCACTAGAGTAGAAAGATGCGGTGCAAGACATGCGCCGTACCCGTTTAGCCGAGGAGGACAACTCGTGAGCGATGATCCAACCGGACAATTCACGCCGCCGCCAACCCCTCCGCCCTATAACCCAGGCGCCGCAGGCCCGCCAACCGGCCCGCCAACAGGCCCGCCGACTTCGCCGCCGCTTGCCTGGGGCGAGTCCGCTTTGGGTTCCGCCGGCGTTGCACCCGCTCAGACCTTCGCAAGCGACCCTGCACCGGTTGAGGCAAAAAAATCCCGAGCTGGGCTCATCGTTGGCATTTTAGTGCTGGTTGCACTACTCGCCGGTGCTGCATTCGCTGGCGCAGCCGTCATGCTCAACTCAGGCCCCGATCTGGCCCTGACGGTGCGCACCTGCCAGATCGAGGCAGACGGATCGCTCACTGCTACGGGTTCCTACACCGGCGCATCGGACTCCACCTCTCTGGTGGTCAAGTTCATCGAGGTCACCACCAAGGACTTGGTTGCTTCAGACAAAGTGACAGAGATCAGGAGCACCGGGAACGGCAACTGGGAAGGCACCGGGAAAGCCGGTGACTCTGTGCAACAAGTCACCTGCGAGATCACCAGCACAAAGAGCTAAGCCCTGAGGTGATCTGACGGGTCGTCAGGTACGCGACTAGCTTGCATATCATGAACCTCGACCTGACCGCCGAGGAGTTGGCATTCCGCGAGGAAGCCAGCACCTGGTTGCGTGAGAACCTGCCCACACAAGCTCGGCCACCAGAGGGCCAAGAGATGCGGGCATTCGATTTAGCCTGGCAACGAACCCTCTTTGACGGTGGCTGGGCTGGTATCAACTGGCCCACCGAGTACGGCGGGCGTGGCCTGACTGATATCCAGCAGATGATTTGGTACGAGGAGTTTGCCAAGGCAAACCCACCGTTCACACTGAATAACTCCTGCACCTTCGTGGGCAATCTGCACGGCGGGCCAACCATCATCGTGAATGGCAACGAGGAGCAGCGCTCTACCTACCTTCCACAAATCCTGAAAGGTGAGGCCGTCTGGTGCCAAGGTTTTTCTGAACCAGGCTCGGGATCAGACCTAGCCAGCTTGAGTACCAAGGCAGAGATCGACGGAGACGAGCTCGTCGTGACTGGTCAAAAGACTTGGACCAGCTATGCCCATGTCGCAGATGTGCAAGAACTATTAGTTCGTACCGACCCGACCGCCCCCAAGCACAAGGGCATTACCTGGGTGGTATGCGATATGAACTCGCCCGGGATTGAGATCCGTGAGATTCGCACCATGAGTCACGTCACAGATTTTTGCGAAGTCTTTTATGACGAGGTTCGCATCCCCTTGAGCAATGTGGTGGGAGGGCTTCATAACGGCTGGCGCACAGCGATGTCGACACTTGGGTTTGAGCGCGGCACTGCGTTCATGGCCGATCAGGTTGAGCTTGCAGCAACAGTGGAACGGCTGATCGACGAGGCCAAAATCCGAGTTGGTCCGGACGGCAAACGTCCCGCAATACAAGATGATGAACTTGCTCGAAGGCTTGCGCTTGCTCGAGCAGAGGTGGCCGCCCTGCGAGCAATGACCATTACCGGAATCTCTCGCAATGCTCGAACCGACACTCCTGGACCAGAAGGCTCAATCGTGCGACTTTTCCACGGAGAACTTCATCAGCGGGTGTACCAACTCGCACTCGACATCATCGGAGCCGATGCACTTCGCCTGACCGAGGTTGACGGAGAAGGCGTTTGGACAGGCCCATACCTGCAGTCCTTTGCCTACACCATCGGTGGCGGCACAAGCGATATTCAACGCAACATCGTGGGCGAGCGTGTGCTCGGCCTGCCGCGGGCCTGAGGAGCACAAGATGGATCTTTTACCAACTGAAGAGCAAGACGAAATCATCAACACGGTTCGCAGCCAACTCGAACGCAACTTCGACCTGCACGCGCTAGCCGAACTCGATGGCGCCAACTCGGTAGTGGATTCGGCGCTTTGGAAACAATGCGCCGAGCTTGGCTGGTTCGGATTGGGGCTACCAGAAGCCCTTGGCGGAGTCGGTTACACATTGGCCGAGGAAGCCCTGCTCTTTGCTGAAATTGGCACCCATGCAGCCCCTGGACCATTCCTACCAACCGTGCTCGCTGGCCGCCTAGCAGCCATGGTCGGAGCGACTGAGCTTGCAGCTCAGATCTTGTCGGGAACCCAACTCGTAGCCCTTGCTGAGCCACATGGAGACAGCGATGCCACTGCGGGAGCAACTGTTTCAGGCACGTTCCGTGTGACTGACTTTGGTGGAGCAGATTTGGTCTTGGTACTCGTAGGCGCCAGCGCTGCCATTGTGGCCGCGGCGGATTTAGTTGCCGAGCCTCTTGCCTCGCTAGATCGCCTGGTCCCCACTGCTATTGGAACCGTTTCGCAGGTGCCAGCGCTGTGTTACCAAGACGATGCCTCGGGGCTTCAACTTCGAGCCACGGTGCTGATTGCAGCCGAACTGGCTGGAATCGCAACTGCGACTGCGCAGCAGTCAACGCAGTATGCCAAGGACCGCGAACAGTTTGGAACTCCGATTGGCTCATTCCAAGCAGTCAAGCACCGCTGTGCAGATATGGCGGTGCGCGCTGACGCAGCCAACTCACTCGTTCGCTACAGCGCGATTGCAGTACTTGACGGCCTTCCCGATGCTGCTTTTCACGCTCATGCTGCACGCGTGGTTGCAACGAATGCCGCCATCGAGAACTCGCAGATCAACGTGCAAAATCACGGCGGCATTGGGTTCACCTATGAGCACACTGCGCACAGGTTTGTAACACGCGCTCAGGTACGGTCTCGCACAGTGGGCGACCTGCGGTCGCACCTTGGCGGACTGCTCGAGCAACCTGCCGCCCTCTAGAGTCGAGGGTATGCCCGAAGATCTGCTGAGTCTGTCTAGCCGCCTACTGAGCGGCGAACTCCCGATGAAGGATCGGCCACCAGTGTCGATTCTGGGGAGTACGGAACTCACTGAAGTCGCAGATGGAATCGGGTTCGTTGAGAGCTTCGCAAACGTGGTTGCGCTTCGGGCTGATGCTGAAAGCGCAGGCCGAGATTCCAGCGAACTCATACTCGTGGATGCGGCATCCCCGTTTCATGCAACAGCTGTGCATTCAGCGATTCGAGACTGGACTCAAGCTCCCCTCTCGGCCGTGGTGTTTACCCACGGCCACGTTGATCATGTGGGTGGAGTCGGCGAGTTTGAAGCAGAGGCCGATGCCGGCCCCGTCAGGGTGATTGCGCATGAGAACCTTCCGCTGCGATTTGACCGCTATTCCCTTACCAGCGGCTACAACGGCGTCATCAATCAGAGACAGTTTCAACTTGGTGCGCCGCTGTTCCCAACCGAGTTTCGCTACCCAGATCAAACCTATGTTGAGCAGTTCAGCTTGCCGTTCGATGGCGGGAATCTGGAACTCTTTCACGACAAGGGTGAAACCGATGATGCCACTTGGGTGTGGTCGCCTGAGCGGCGCGTTCTCTGCACGGGAGACTTGTTTATTTGGGTAGCGCCCAACTGCGGGAACCCTCAGAAGGTTCAGAGGTATCCGGTCGAGTGGGCTGCCGCATTGCGAAAAATGGCAAGTTTGAATGCTGAACTTCTTCTGCCCGGCCACGGCCTACCGATTGCGGGTGCGGAGCAGATCCGGGTGGTGCTCACCGAGACGGCAGAGTTTCTTGAGTCGCTGTGCGCACAGACCCTTGAGTTGATGAATGCCGGGGCGCGCCTAGATGAACTCATTCACACGGTGACTCCACCTGCGCACCTGACCGACCGCCCCTGGTTGCAGCCCACGTACGACGACCCGGAATTTGTGGTTCATAACCTGTGGCGCTTGTACGGCGGTTGGTATGACGGTAACCCCGCCACCCTCAAGCCAGCCCCCGAGGCAGAGCTTGCCCAAGAGATTGCTGACCTTGCCGGGGGCGCATCGGTGCTTGCAACACGTGCGGCCGAACTGAGTGCTGCGGGCGAGCACCGCCTCGCAGGGCATCTGGCCGAACTCGCCGCCCTGGCTGCTCCCGCAGATCCTGGAATCCATGCAGTACGTGCTGAAGTGTTCGGCACTCGCGCTGGACTCGAACGGTCACTGATGTCTCAGGGGGTCTTTAAGTGGGCGGAACACGAATCCCGAAAGATTGCGGATTCGCCCAAAGATTGAGACTCGCTCGCCCAGCACAGCTCAGATCAGATCAGCAGATTTGAGTTCACTCGCATGCGTGCTACTTCGCTGCGCCATAACCATAAACATCTCATCTCCGCGTTCGGTTCGTTCCACTCCCATCGAAGCCATCACTGCCATCAGCAACCCCTCAAAGGCATAGCGGCGGTACCAGTCCCAGCAATCATTCCAGGCCAACTCGATTCCACGAGCAATCAAGGCTTGGTGGTACTGCTGCACCAAAGCTTGTTCGTGCATCGCTCGGTCCTCTGCTAGCAAGCTTCCCCCAACAAAATAGGCAAGGTCAGCTAGTGGGTAGCCGTAACTCACAGTCTGAAAATCAACCACTGCCACTCGATCAGCACCAAACAACAAATTGTCGAGTCGGAAATCGTTATGCGTCAACGTCCGCGGCCCGGGACGATTCGACAAATACGGAGTCAGATTCTCGCCGAGCCAACGCACGGTTTGTGCCAGTTCCGGAGTGATTCGATCCGCGTAACGCTCAAGAAATGCTGGAAACAGCCCCGCTACTAGCTGGGCAAAAGCAGCACCAGCCATGCCGCCACGATTCAGCCAAGCAAGATCACGTTCCTCCAAGCTGACATCATTCCAACGCGGAGCGTGCAGCCCTACTAGCTCCGTTACGCCAAGTGCCGCCTGCTCGGGGCTACAGCCGCCGAGCTGATCACCTTGAGCGGCAGGAGCCTGATCCGCAAGGAGTAGGGCAAACGCGTCTGACTGCAGATCATGGCCAGCAAAGAAACACTGTGGGCAATTCACATCAACTGTGCCAGCAAGATCTCTGTAGAAGATCACTTCGAGTTCATAGTTGCGCATGGTTTTAGCGGCCGTCAGGCTGACCGGGTTTGTACTCGGCACCTTTGCGACAATCACTGCCGGGCCCGCGTCTGCAGACTCCCAACTGAGGACAAGTCGTCTGGTTTCTGCTACCTGGCCAGTACCGATTGGCTCTGCATGCACAGCAGTTACGCGTGCTCCGCCAGTGTGTTCCGCAAGGGCAAACGTCAACCAATCTGTAGTCAGATCCTCTGCACTCGAGGGAAGAGGAAGTCCGTCACCAAGCTTCGTTATAGGGAGCGTCATCAGGATCGAACAGTACCCACTCTGCTTCGAACAGGCATGAAGTCTGCGACTGCGAGTACCGTCTCCGCGTGCAGTTCCCCAAGCTTCCCTTCGCCCTTCCCGGCAAATCAGGGCTGAATTCGCTCCGAATCAACCTTGTTCATCCGCTCATGCACAGCGCTGCGACTGCTGTTGTGGAGTTCTCTCGGGTGACGTTGCGTTGGGCTTACGTGGGATCACAAGACCAAGAAAAGTTTGGGTTTGGCTCCTTCGGCAGCGGCAGCATCATCGAACAGCCCTATTCGATTTTGCTACAACCTCAGCACATCTCGATTGGAAACGACACCCTGATTGCAGCAGGAGCAACCTTGGCTGTGTGGCCCGAAGGAGACCCCGAAACAACTCCCACTCCCACCGAACCACTCTTGCGGATTGGATCACGGGTATGGGGTGCACGCGGTCTTTCTATCGTCTGTCATAAAAGCGTTGTGATTGGTGATGACGTGTGGTTCGGCCCGGGCGTGTACATCACTGATGCCAGCCACGATTCGAGTGATCCCGATACTCCTATTGGTCTGCTCATGGAACCAGCTAGAGATGTGCGAATTGGAAATGGGTCCTGGCTAGGAACGGGAGTCGTCGTGCTGCCGGGAGTAACCATTGGCGACCACGTTGCAGTCGGGGCGAACTCCGTGGTCTGTACAGACCTGCCCTCAAACTCAGTAGCAGTGGGATCGCCAGCCAAAGTGGTGCGCCATCTCAAATCCCCAACTGCGGCAAACTCCGCACGGTGACTCCCCCTATAGATACCGCCTCGCCCGAGATCCTGATGGATGCCCCGGCGCTTGATGCGTTCATGGCCCAAGCATTTGGTCAGCCACTGAACTGGACAATTGAGCGAGTGGACCTAGACGGGATTCGAGTGCGCCAGCCCACGACCCAAGCTAATTCTCGGCCCGGGGGAACTGTTTCGGGACCCACCTTGATGGCCATGGCTGATGGCGCTGCCTATATGGCTTTGCTCTCTCGCATCGGCCCGGCGGCACTGGCAGTGACGAGCAATTTGAATATCAATTTTCTACGCAGACCTCGACTTGTCGACCTTGTCACTGATGCTCGACCACTCAAGATCGGCAGAAATTTAGCGGTGATTGAAGTCTCGCTCTTTTCCGATGGTGGCAAGGCTGAAGATCTTCAAAAACCCGTGGCCCATGCCACGGTGACCTATTCACTTACCTTGCTCGGGTCCTCAATCGAGTCCCGAACAATCACCGAAGGAGGAACACAAGCATGAGCATTCTCGATCAGTTCAGAGTGGACGGAAAGGTTGCAATCGTCACTGGCGCCGGTCGTGGCATCGGAAGAGCATCAGCAATTGCCCTTGCAGAGGCTGGGGCCGATGTGGTCCTCGCTGCTCGTACTCCCGACCAACTCGAAGAGGTTGCGGAAGAGATACGTCAGATGGGCCGCCGTGCCGAACCAGTGGTGTTCGACATGATGGAGCTCGATCGATTAGGTGAGCTGGTGACCTGCGCCGTTGAGAACCTTGGCGGATTAGACCTGCTTGTCAACAATGCCGGGGGTTCGGCTCCGAAGGCGTTCTTGGACACATCCATGAGATCGTTTGAGCGTGCATTCACCTTCAATGTCACCACTGCGTTTGAGATGACCAAACAAGCAGTTCCAGCCATGTTGGCTCGGGGTGGCGGGGCAGTAGTCAACATTTCATCGGCAGCGGGGCGAATGCCTGACCGCGGGTTTTCTGCCTACGGAACCGCCAAAGCTGCTCTGACTCATCTGACCAAAGAACTTGCCACTGATTTGTCCCCTCGAATTCGTGTCAACGGCATTGCAGTGGGTTCGGTGCAAACCTCTGCACTCGAGACTGTGCTCACCGACGACAACATTCGCCGCCTCATGGAAGAGGCAACTCCCCTGAAACGATTAGGAACACCGCAAGACATCTCAGCTGGGGTGCTGTACCTCTGTTCACCAGCTGGCGCCTACATGACAGGCAAGCTGCTCGAAATTGATGGCGGGATGATCTCACAGACTCTGGGGTTAGGCCTGCCTGACTTGTGAGCACTTTTGAAGGGGGACCGCTGGCAACTGGGCCAAGGCCACGGGATCTTGCTACCACTGAGCCTGATCTCGACAAGTTTGGATTCGCCGAACTCAGGCGAGTCATCACGGTAGGCCTGGTCTGCATCTGGTGCACCCTGCTGGCTCTACCACGGCGCTTTACCTCTTCATATTCAAGCTTTGCTGACGCAGCCGCTAACGGGCTCATCGATGCATTCATGCGCCTCGGGCCGACCTTCGTCAAGCTCGGTCAGATCATTGCCTCCTCGCCTGGGATCTTTCCCGTTTGGCTCACGGGGCCTGCGCGAAGATGCCTTGACGAGGTTCCGGCTTTTAGTTCCGAACTCGTTCGACTGACCGTGTCCGAGGATCTAGGCCGGCCGCTGCACGAGCTCTTCGACTCGTTCGAGGACGAACCGCTCTCGGCTGCCTCAATCGGACAAGTTCACGCCTGCACGCTGCTTGATGGACGTGAGGCTGTGGTCAAAGTACAGCGACCCAATCTTCGCCAACAGATGACTACTGACCTGCGGGTACTCCAAGCAATTGCACGGCTCGGCCAGCGAAGCAGTTGGGGAAGAAGTGCCAACTTATTGGGCATGGTGGCCGACGTATCAGCCCTGACCGCCCAAGAACTCAACCCCGTACTTGAAGCTTGGAATCAGCAACGCTTTAGGGACAAGATCTGGGCATTCGGCGACAACACTTGGATTACTGCACCCGAGGTGTACTGGGATTACTGCGGCCCAAGGACCATCTGCATGGAACGCGTTCGTGGGATTCCCATGGATCAATTCGAAGAGATCGAAGCGCGTGGAGTGGACGGAGAATTACTGCTGCGAAGAGGGGCCAAAGTCTGGGTAGAGGCAGTTCTGGTTCATGGCCCCTTCCATGGCGATATGCATGCTGGAAACATCTGGTTGCTTGAGGATGGTCGGGCATGCTTCTTGGACTTTGGAATCATGGGCGAACTCGATGACGAGTGGCGAGAGGTTGTGCGCGACCTGTATTTCACCTGCGTTTTCGATCGGAAATTTATTCGTATAGCGCAGGCCTACCGTCGGGTCGGGGTGTTCCCTGCTGATATGGGCACTGATGAGGAAATCGGCGAGCGCATCGGCATGATTCTGGGTCCGCTACTGGACTCGGGCATGGCATCGGTCAGTCTCGGTGACTTGATTACCTCGAGCGTTGTGCTCATGAAGGAGTTCGGCGGAACTCCACCGCAGGAACTCATGTTGGTTGGTAAGCAACTTCTCTATATCGAGCGCTACACCAAGGAACTTGCCCCGGACTACGCAATGATCACTGATCC
>JBAXCX010000063.1:0-17138 GCA_037141255.1 Actinomycetes bacterium
GGGGTTTCCGAAGGCGAATACTTGGTCCAGAACTGCGGGCAGCTTTTGAGCAAAGCTCAGGACCGGCTGGTCCTCATCAATGGAAATAATTGCTAGATCCATCGCCGAGTCTCGGCGGACCACTTTGCCGGTCAGTGCCGAGCCACCGATAATCACCCGCGGATTCTCCTCTCCCTCCACAACATGAGCTGCTGTCAGGACAGTTCTTGGAGCGATAACAAAACCTGTTCCCACCGAATCAAGGGTTTCGATTCGCGCAACCGAGGCTTGGACGGTGGCGGCCTCGAAGTCGTCTGCGAACCTGCTGATCCCGGGAGCGATGATTGCGGTGAGCGCTATAAGAAGAGCGAGACTGCTGGTCATGTGGCCGTGAATGTTGGAAGTTGGGCGCTCTTTTGTCCGATACGAAGAACCGTGCCGCCGATTTGAATCATGGAGCTTCCTGACAGGACTGCGCTTTGGGTGCTCACTCCATCCACGCTGATCATGGGCGAACCTGGTTGCACTTCGATCCGCATGACGGCCCCGGACCGGGTGAGAACTGCATGTTGTGGAGCAATCGTCGGATCCTTGATCAGGGTGATGTCGCAACTGGGGTCGCTACCGATCATGCATCGCTCTTCCCAGACTATGAACTGCTTACCTGCCATTCCTCCGCTGACAATCTCAAGCCAGAGGTCACGGCGAATGTCGTCGACGAGGCCAATGGCAAATCCGATGAGGGCTCCGGTTAGCGTGAGGGCAATAAGACGAGGAACAAATCCAGACTCCGCTCCGATCCAACTACTGATGTAGTCGAACATGTAGCCACCGATGAAGCCACCCACGGCCCCTCCGAGAACAGCGTTTTGGCCTCGGCGAACTGAGCGGGCAGCAACTCCTAACCCAACCCCAATCATGATTCCAACCAACATGAATCCAATTGCTCGCGGAATGTGCAGCGAGTTCGACATGATCTTGAGGAATTCCTCGTATGTGTCGGCGCTCAAAGCCTTCTTTGTCGCTTGTTCCGAGAGCGGGTAGTAGATCTGCTGAGCTGCGAACCCTCCGATCGCGCCACCGAGTACCACGATGGGCAACCCCATCAGCACGTCTCGACGGGCTTGATCTGCGCTGCCCGAATTGATTCCTCTCCAGAGCAAAAGCGCAAACCCAAGACACAGCGCATAACAACTCGTGAACACCACCGTAACCAGGGTGGGGTTGTCCCACCGAGGGTGGTCACCACCGGTGACAAGTTCCGAGAAAAGCGCGCCCGCCACTCCGCCAGCAATTCCAAGAAGGGTGACGTAGAGAGTATTTCTGCCGAAACGTGCCGAGGAGACTGGCGCTGAGTCCGCCGTTCCGATTGTCCGCTGCATCTGCAGACCACTCGTAGCTTGAATCTGAGCAACTCGAGCAGATACCTCTGGTGCGGCAAGGTCCTCGGTTGAAATCAAGAGTTTGTTTGTTGGTGGGTCAATCGGTTGGTCAGTCACATTTTCACCTAAGTTGGATCTCGGGCTCACTTGGGAGCAGGTCTACGGTTCCTAGCGGTACTTGACTCGGGTTCACCATGACCCATCGAGCAGCCAGAGCATTGAGCGGCGAATCGGTGTTGAACGACTTGTATTGCAACATGTCGCCCATTTGAATCACGACGTCCACGAGTGCCTGACCGGGCGACCAGTGATCGGCAATGCATACGTAGTTGCCGAAGTTGGGGTGAAACACGGGGTTCGGCGTTGTGCAATATGGCTTGTCTCGTGGGTACTCGGGAGGCAAGTACATATCGATCATGTGTTGGTTCCGAAGGACCACGTTGTTCGTGATTGGGTCAAGCCATAGACCCGGCACGTTGTAGACCATCCGGTATCGCTCTGGGGGCGAGGACCCGACCGGCTCCAGACGGATATTCGGATGACCAGTGAATGCCGCCATCAACTGTTGCGAGTCCGACTGCAGGCGCCGGTTCCTCGGCGACATGGGTGGGGCTGCTGCGGGGAAGGTATCAGCCATAACAGGAGCTCTTTCCAAGGTAGTAAGTCGTGGAATATGAGTAGGGATTACTGTCGCTGTAGACGATGTAGCTATGGACCGCTTCGAAGACAAGTTCGCAACCCTTTTGAAGGCCGTCAGCGAAACCAGCGGTCTGGCCTTCGTCGTAACCAGCGGACTTTCCTGAGGTGTACCCTGCGGCTTCGCCTTCGTCGTAGCCATCCGACTTGCCTGAGTCGTAGCCTTCGGATTGCGCAGTATCGGTCGCAACGACAAGTTCCTCTTCTGAGTACATGTGTCCGGTGATTGGCTCCCACCAGTTCTTCACTGTTCCGAAGACTGCAAGTAGCGGAAGCCCAATCAGTAGGAGCACGACAAGAACTGTGCGCAGGACACGCTTGCGCTTGGGCGGAGCAGAGAACTCATGCGGAGCGGTTGCTGCAGTCGCTCCGAATTCAACTCCGGGAGCGATCGGTTCGGCTGCGGCTGATATACCCCAACTCCCAGTTCCGGCAACCGCAGCGTTCGTCTGCGCGACGCTTCCGGAAGCTAAGGCTGTGGCCGCCACAAGGCTCGCAGCCTGCGACTGAGTGCAACCCGTTACAGAGCAACCCTCAGATTCTGCCCAGCAGTCCTCATGATGCACGGCATGACAGCTCTCGCATGTAGCGGAACTTCCGTCCACAGGCGACTGGCAGTACGGGCAGATTGGCGAAGGCCTGACAGCCGCTTCAACTTCGACTGGTAGCGCGGGTTCGCTAAAAGCGGGAACGAACTCATTCTGCGTGGACGGAGCTGGCTGCTCGAATACCTCCACCGTCCGCAGATTGATGAGTTGATCATCACCCTGCTGAGGAACAAGAGCAGGTGCGACAAAAGCTGGAGGGGCGACAAGCTCCTCTTGGGTCACTACTTGTGGCTCGTTCCCATCGAGCGACCGGACAAGTTCTGCGAGCAGCGCGTCAAGGAATGCTGGAGACAGACGGACTTTCAGATTTGGTTCATCCGACCGCACGATCTCGAGAGGCAAGTACCCATCTATTGCTGCACCCTCCTCAAAAAGGTCGGTAATTTGGGCAAGGTGCACAAATGTGGACAATGAACCAGACTCAACTTGGATGCCGGATTCAAAGAGTTCGAACTTTGTAGGCGACCACTCCGATGAGAGGTCATCAAGCAGATATCCAACGCAGAGCGCGATCGCTGCCGATCCAGTAGAAGCGCCTGTGCTCGTTGAACTAGCGAGATCAACATCTTGCGATGAAACGCCAAAAACTCCGATATCCCTGCCCCTTTCTCCGAGAGGGACCTTAGGTGACTCTCATGGGGAGTTCAACCGAGTATTGAACGCGGATCGATTAAGTTCGGAAGGCGGGTCTTACGCACAAGCCCGGCTATCTGGGGTTTCTCGTCGTAGCTATCGAGGGAGAGTGAGAAATTCTCGGCTCGAGATCCTTGTTGGCCGCGTGGCATCTATCAGGATGCTCTGAGCACCCTAAAGCTCACAACCCCTTGAGGTTGAACCAGGGATTGGTCACGGTGTCGGTGCCAGAACGATCAACCCAGACTCGGTCAGGGGTTGCCCCCACAAACGCCGACCAGGCTGACCCATCGGTAACCGAAACCGTTGCGGGATCTACTGCAGTCTTGGGGTCAAGGACCGAGCTTTCATAAAATTCCCGATCGGCAACGCCATTTCTCCAGTAGCGAAGGTCACTCGATCCGACCCACTCGCGAGTTGCCACAACGGCAGTGCTCGGCCCTGCCTCGGGTAGAGCAAACGAGGAAGAAAACGCTGTTCCGCCTGAACCAATCGAGGTAGCCACAACAGTGTCGCCAGCAACCGGGCCCACGGTGTGTGCGATCGGGTACGGATCGCTAAAGAGATTCACCGGATCGAGGGAGCGATACCCAGCGCGTGACTCCAGCACAAACTTGCGTAGGCCCACCCCGTCCGTGACATAGGTAGACCATTCGGCACGCAGCCCAGAAGAACCGCCAGTATCGGCATGCACATTCAGCGTAAGCCAGTGCTCGGCCGCTGCATCGCCTTCTTGCAAGTGCACCGTTGACAGCGTCAGCCCAGCAGGTAGGTGCGCAGCAGCCGTAAACGCTGCCAACTTGTCGGCCGGAATCTTCCAATGCCAGTTAACTGCCGCTGGCGAACCCTCAACCGAAGACTGGACGAGTGGCTCCTCAGCTCCGGAGAGCACCTGCAGTGCACTCACGCTGGTAAGCCCGCCGTACAGCGTCTTCTTCAGGGCCTGCAGGCTGGCCAGAGTCGTTGGGTCGACTCGGCCATCAGGCTGGGTGATGTTCCACCATGGCCCGATCTTGAACTTGATCTTGTCCAGGTAAACCAGAACGTGTCCCGGAATTGGATCAACAAAGGGTGCCCACTCGGTGTCGTCCTGCAGCGTCACGTCACCAAGGTCCACCGAAATCAACTGTGGGCTGTGAGATGTGCTGTTGTGAAAGACACGATCATTCACGCCGTTGCGCCAGTAAATAAAATCATTCGCAGCTACCCATTGCCGAGTTGGCAGCACGTACTGACGATCCGCCACCTCTGGCAAGGCAACAGTTGAACTGAACATGTTGTTTGGCGTCAGCACTGTCGCACCGTTCTGAACAACCGTCTTGCGAATGTCAGTGCGAATCACCCCAGCAGGATCAACCAGATGTGTAAAGGGTTCGGGTGGTGCAAGCGGCCCGATCGGGTCAAGCGAACCTTCAGAGGCTCGGGCACGAAGGATCATGAATCGTGGCACGCCAGATCCGTCGTCGACATAGGTGGACCATTCGGTTCGCAGCCCTGTGGTTAGGCCGCTCACTCGATACACGTTGACACTCAGCCAGAACCGCTCAACCGGGTCAGACTCAAGGATGCGAACCTTGGCTAGAGAGAACCCTTGGGGCAGGCTTGCCGCAGCGGCAAAGGCTTCGGCCTTATCGTCAGGCACGATCTGGTTGATAAAGATTGATGGCGGCGTGTCTTCGACGGTGAAGTCCAAGACGGCTTCTTTTTCTCCCGCAGCTATCAGCGCAGAGTCGTCAAGTGCGAGGCGACCAAACTCCGTCCGCTTCACTTGATTGAGCGTGGCTTTGCTAGGAGTTGTTCCTGGGGCGGGAAGCATGGCAGGCGAGCATGCGGCCATCGCTATGGCCATGAAGGTCACGGCGGCAATGCCCGCCAGAGCAAGTCTCGGGGTGAATCGGCCAGTTGCAGTCCGGGCTACACCTGGTCTCGCATTACGTGCGCCCCTGCGAACATTCGAATCAACTCGTGATTGCATACCATCCCCCAATTTTTTCGCCTGCACTGCCCGTCACAGCGTCCTAAACACTGTTTACCTTATAGATGATTGGCCGCCGTGACAAGGATATTTTGCCTCCTCTAGGCTGCCATTCCTGCTGCGTTCAGCAGTCTGAGCCAGAGCACCAGTACCATAACGGCGCGGGGATTTCTCAAATTGGCGGGTTAACAAGCAGCCCCGAACCCACGGCTGGCAATGTGCCTGCCGATGCGCTCACTGCGACTGGGCTTGGTATCGCACCGCTGGACGGCTACCGGCCTGACATCCAGGCCTTACGAGGCCTCGCTGTGCTCGCAGTGGTGTTGTATCACGCGAATGTCGTGTTTCCTGGCGGGTTCGTCGGAGTAGACGTTTTTTTCGTGATCTCTGGATTTGTGATTGGGCGAGTCCTGCTCAAGCGCTTTGCGGCTGACGGCACCGCCACCGACATTGCCACCGCTAGTAGGAACAGCTTTTCTTGGTTCTACGTTCGGCGAGCGCGAAGACTTCTGCCAGCGCTGGGTTTCATGCTTGCTGCGGTGATTCTCCTCGCCCCGCTACTCGCCCCGCTCGGCGGCCTGCCTGCGACCTCGCCAACGGGCATTGCGGCCGCACTCTTTAGCGCGAACGCCTACTTGTTTTGGGGAACAGGTGTCGGGTACTTCGATCCCGTGGCAGAACTCAATCCGCTACTTCACACTTGGTCGCTCTCGGTGGAAGAACAGTTCTACCTGTTCCTGCCCGTTGTGCTGTATCTCTCATGGAGGCTCGGCAAACGCCGCGACCGGCCTGTCCAATCAGTGCGAGTCTTTGTGCTCAGCCTGATCGCTGGTTCCTTCGCACTCTGTATTTTGCTCAGCTATTCCGGCGCGATCAGCACCCAAACGGGAATTCGTTTCGCATTTTTCTCGCCATTCACCCGCGCTTGGGAATTTGCAGCAGGCATCCTGATCGTGGTGTTACCCGTTCGCCTACTAGCTCCGGCAAAGCTACGAAGGGTTGCCATCGCTGTAGGCCTGGTTCTCATCATCGTTCCGATGTTGCTGCTTCTCGGCTCAAGTCAGATCCACAGCACGGCAGGACTTTTTGCAGTTATCGGCACCATGCTCGTGATTTACGGCGGCACCTTGCCAATCCAATCCAAAGCGAGATCCGGTAAGGGAACGGCAGCGCTGGCGCCCGCAATCTGGCTTGGCGACCTCTCCTATAGCTGGTACCTGTGGCACTGGCCGCTCATTGTTTTCGCCGCAGCCTTCTGGCCAAACTCGGGTTCGCTGCCGCTTCTTGCTGCTGTTGGTATGGCTCTCGTACTAGCGTGGCTGTCCTACAACCTCATTGAGAAGCGATTCAAGTCGGCTCACCACAAGTCGCTGAAACGGACCGTCACCTTGGCGGCTTTCTGCATTGCTGCACCACTGATTGCAGCAGCGCTTGCCCCTACCTTGAAGCACGTAATCCCCGACACCCCAGAGCGGCTTGCCCAACAGCGTCACGTTGCAGAGCGAGTGGGCTGCGACAGCAGCACTCCGATTGGCGAGCGAACGAAACCCTCCTGTACCTAGGGGAATAGAGCGGGCAGTGCTCCGACCATTGCTCTCATCGGAGACTCAAACGCTGGGCAGTTCAGCGAGGCGCTGATCGGAGCCGCGGAGACGAACGGCATGAGTTTGAAGATTGGCATCCATAGCGGATGTCCCGCTGTGGATCTTCTTGTTGTGACCGCCAATGAAAAAGAGGCTGCTGCAGAGTGCCTCAGATTTATCAACGACACGATCAGCGATCTAGAGGCGGATCCGCCCGATGTGATTGTCCTGGCCAACTCGACGAGCGGCTATCTGGGTGGTTCGTACTCTCTACAGAACCCATCAACCGGGGAGTCGGCGCCTGTCGCGGAGCGGGTTCAGGCTTGGCAGCTTGCCCAAGAGCGGGTTCTAGCCCGAATCCTTGCGACGGGTAGCCGAGTCATTCTGATTGCCGAGGTGCCAAAGCCTGTCAATTGGGAAAACAGTGCAACCTGTTCCCAACTCGCCATAATCATTCACCCCGAAAGGTGTGGATTCGTAGACTTCGACTCACGCGGTGAGGCACCTCAGAGAACAGCGCACGGGGCTGAGACTGCAGCTGCAGACAACGCTGGAGCCGAGATCTGGAACTTCAACGACTTGATCTGTCCCGAGGGTCGGTGCACCGCAAGGAGCGGAGGGCAAATGGTCTGGCGAGATGGTAGCCACATCAGCATTGCGACCTCGACGGCATTGGCCAAGCGCACTACCGAGCTGCTGCGACACCCGCCGGCTTGAGCTAAGGCAAGAACCGGCCCATAGGAAAAAAGAGCGTGGTACCTTCAAGAATGAAGATAAACGTTAATAGGCAAGCATCACGTACAACTGCCGCAGCGGTGGCCCTTTTCCTCATTGCGAGTTTGTCGGTCGCATGCACACAAGAACCAGCAGCGCCGATTGAGTTGATACTCGCTCAGCCCGTCCCCGTCGAAAGCGTTCAAACCTTCGGCAACCCTCCAGGGACCATTGGGAATATGCACTCCTTTGTGGCACCGATTAGCGAGGACAGCGCAGTCGTCGGATACATCAGCGGGCAGAAGGTCCTGACAAAGACCGCCGACATGCTCGTCGGTTTGACTGACAAAAAGGATCCGCGAGTAGTCGCCGGGGTAGCGATCGAAGAATGGCATCAAACGATGACCTTTCACATTGCCGGCCGAGGAACGATCGATGTCGCCGGCGACCGACTCCTCAACGCTAATCCAAACGCAGCCTTTCCTCATATCAAGAAGGTGGCTCCCCAAGCACTAGCCATCATCGGTGGAACCGGTGAGTTCAAATTCGCTCGAGGCGAGGTAATCACCGTGCTCAATGCCGACGAGGGCTACACGCAGACCCTCACCTACCTACTCGACTGACCTGCAACTGCAACCAGTTAGACGGCAAAAGACAAAGAGGGCCCCGGCGAAAGCCGAGGCCCTCTCTAACTATGAAGCGGTTACGGGGTGCGTGGGCACTCCGTGGATTGCACGGTGCCGTTCGGGCATGTGGTGTTCGACCAGATTGCACCGGTCAAGTCGACCCCTGTCAGGTCGGTCCCAGGCAGGGTTGCATCGGTCAGGTTCACACCTCTCAGGCGCCCACCGGTAAAGCGTGCGTTATCCAAATGTGACCCCGTCATGTCATTATCAACGAAGTCAGTGCCATCCAGAATCGCGCCTTCTAGGGCGGTACCACGCAGAGTTGAAGTATCAATAACTGTATTGGTCAGATTTGCACGTTGTAAGACTGTATTGCTTAGGTTCGCATAAAGTAGGAACGCATCCGTCAGGTTTGCGCCTGTCAGGTCCAAGCCAGACAGGTTGGCTCTCGATAGGTCGCATCCTCGAAGATCAGCGCCAGGCCCGCGATCAGCACAATCGATATAGGTGTAATCAATGATTCCCGGCGCACCCGAGGTTCCTCCCGGTGTGGTAACAAAGATGTCGGCTGGGCCTGCCGCGAGAGCTGGCGAAACTGCGGTGACTTCGGTAGCAGAAACAACCGTGACGCTGGTCGCCTCGACACCTTGGAACGTCACCGAACTTGCGCCCGTAAATCCGCTCCCGATCAACGTGACTGTTGTACCACCGGCTATTGGTCCATAGACCGGAGAGAGTGAATCGATGACGGGAAGCAACACGACGGGGACCAAGCTTGTGGTAGTCGTTGTCGTTGGGGTCGTTGGTGTTGTTGCGGTAGTGGTGGCGCAGCCAAGAATTGTGTTCTCGCCGCGACCGACGTTGAGTGCAACTACACAAACCGACAGAGCGCCGGCCGGGGCCGGCAAGGTGACGTCGTAGCCAAAGTTTGCACCTCGGCCATATCGAGCGGCTACGTCGGTGCGAGGAAGATTCGCTGTAAACACCCCAGGTGCCCAAACGCCGTTGATCATGACAACAACGTCAATTGGATTGAGCGTGTTCCAGTCTGAGGTCCAGCCCTGAACTCGAACGCTGTCCGCTCCGCCGGTCACAACATCGACATATCCGGAGGGCGAGTTCGAAGTTCCTGGCGCTGGAGCGAGCTCACAAGCACCCAGCAATCCGGCCATCAGAGCCAAAGCCACGAAAGCTCCGCCCGCACGTAGTTTTCTCTTCTTCTGCACACTTATAGAACTGCTGCCGCCGAGCGTCTCGCTCACGTGTCGCCTCCGTTGTTTGTAGACAAAAAGTTTCGCCTCGGATGAGCCGATCACATGAAAAGTGGATAAACAATCCACTTTTGGAACATTTCTGGAATTTCACCCGTTCCGACTACCAAAACCCAGGTTGTATATGGGATCTAGAGCGTAGATTTATATGCACTCGGCCTGAGGATCTTGCGTGCATCTAGTCTCAAGTGATGGAGATCGAGTCTGCGGAGAGTGCTGAGTCTGCGGAGAGTGCGCCGGTTGAGAGCGGCGACACTTCAAGGCTGCTGATCGATGTGGCTATCCGCCACCTCTCACTTTACGGCTGGGAAGGCACACAACTACCAGCGATTGTCGACGAGGTTCACGTTGCCAAAAGCTCTGTGTACCATTTTTTCGGAAGCCGTGAGGGGCTCTTGGCCGCTGCGACTGCGGAACAGTATCGACGGACCCTGCTGGCCGAAGATGCACGCGTTGTCGATGATGCGCGATCTTGTGAGACCGAGGAAGAGTTCTTGAGTTTCCTAGAAAGGGAACTGCTCCGAGTTGCTACTGACCCAGTGACGATCGCCGCCAGGAAGGAGCGTGTGATTATTGCTGCCGCAGCACTTTCACGAGACGAACTCGCCGCTGATGTTGCCTCAGCACAACAAGTATTCGTAGACGCCATGGCAGAGATCATTTGTGATGCACAGCAGCGCGGACTCATCAACAGCGCCGTGAACCCAACCTCATACGCAAGTTGGCTACACGGGATGACACTTGGACGAACGCTGACAGCGTCATCGTGCAGCGATCCTCTGAACTGGCTCGCTGTGGCAGTGCCGGCGGCGCTCGCGCCGCTCCGCCTAGAAAGTTAACGGCGGCTAGGAGCAGGTGTCTTTGGTGTAGCTGATGAAGTCATTTGCTTGGGCTTGGTCAGCTTTGTTGTCCGAGATGAACTTGTCACGCACATCACCTGGCAGTTCCTGAACAGTCACGTAGTCGTACTGGGCGAGCAACTCGGCCCGACGTTCAACCACGCCAAGGTAAGCCTGCGCTGCTTCTTGCTGGTCAGCGGGTGCCGCATCGGCAAGTTGCTTGGTCC
Organism: Actinomycetes bacterium; assembly: GCA_037141255.1. Classification (GTDB taxonomy): domain Bacteria; phylum Actinomycetota; class Acidimicrobiia; order Acidimicrobiales; family Microtrichaceae; genus IMCC26207. Next base: position 10,534 of record JBAXCX010000063.1, read on the forward strand.
ATGAGATCTTTGAATCCCAACCTTCTTTGGAGGTTGGCTGATCCATATCGGTTCCAACCGAGCCGCTTTCGATGCTGTCCCAAACCTCACAGAGCTTGGCCTCGCTACCAGTACCTGCGGTAGAGGCCGGGTCACCTAGCGAGGCAGTCGGGGAAGTCTTCGAGTCCGCTGCCGTTGAGCCTGTTGTTGTCGCTGAGGAGTCCTCGCTGTTGCTCGAGCACGATGCAGCAACGCCAGCACTCGCTAGTACTACGCCGACCAAAAGAACCGCACGAATCCGCATGCCCCAACCCCTCACCAACCGGATTTCAGTTGCTTTTGAGAGTGTGACAGCTCGCTGCGTGTACTAGAAGTACAAATGCGCCGTGGGGGGAGTATCAGTGAACGAACAAGTTGATGCAATCGTCCGCGACTCAGAGAGTTGGCGTGCGGAGATGGCTGCATAGCAGTTAATACTGCTTGACTGCGAACTGACTGAGGAACTCAAGTGGCTGCAGCCTTGCTACACCAATGACAACAAAAACATTGTCATTCTTCAGCAGATGAAGGAGTTTTTAGCCCTCATGTTCTTTAAGGGCGCTCTAGTCGCTGACCCTGCCGGCGTTTGAATCACTGCCTGCGGGTTCGACTGACGTGCTGGCCGACGGCCTCGCTCCGAGTGCAGCAGAAACAGACTCGTCACAGTCGTCTCAGGCTCCTACGGCTGGAGGGCAAACTGCCAGACGTCATCGTCTACGTTTCGCCACTGCGTGGAATCAAAGAAATTGAACGTCTCCCTGTCTCCACCGAAGGCGAAAATAGCGTCGCTCGTTGAACCATCACCTGCAGGAGCAACAACAGTGTCGTAATCGTAACGAATGGCATCTTTCGATCGCGCATTCCAAGGTGAGCCCGTCTCCCGTTCCCATGTTGCACCATCTTCGCTACTCCACTGATCCGTGGGGCTAAACCTTCCAAAAATATCAAGCGGGAACGGGCTGAGCCCGTAACCACCGAAACACACAATTTTGGACTCAAGAACATCGCAGGTGTGGCCCGGCCTGGGCGACCAGCCCGCCGCTGACGTGACGAGTTCCCAATCAGACCCGTTGCGAGTGCGCCAAACATCGTTGAAATAGGGTGGTGGGTTTCCGGTGAAGCCGTTCTCGCCACCGAGCACATACAAGTAGCCATCCTTCACCACAACAGCGGCGCCGGCCCGGGCCGCCCATGGCGCCGCTTCGGTTGCTTGTTGCCAGTTCACTCCGTCGGCAGACTTCCAAACATCATTGAAAAGCTTTCGTGTCGGCGGACCGCCCACGATTCCAACGTCGTCATTGACTGATCCGCCAAGCACATAAATCTCGCCATTCAGAACGGCCGCACTGAAACCTGCACGGCCATCCCATGGCGCATGTGCCGTGAGTTGCGCCCAGTTGGCGCCATCGCTACTACTCCAAACATCGTTGAAGAAATCGGAGCGTGAAACAAAGCGCGGGAAGCAGAAAATGTTCTGCGCACATGCTGGGTTTGGCTGCAGAATGAAGTTCTGCCCGCCCAAGAGAATCATCTTTGAGTTCTGTACTACTACCTCGTGATACGAGCGGGCAGGCCAATGGTCAGAGTCATTTGTTCCCAGAACCTCGGTCCAAGTCTTGCCACTGTCGTCGCTGCGCCAGACGTCACCCCAGATTTCTGAGTCGCCAGGAATTGGGCCCTCCGGGAATGGCGTTGGGCGATTCGGAGTTCGACCACCCAGCAGATAAAACGAACCATCAAGATACACAGCCTCTGCCCCAGCACGACCACCCCAAGGTGCCCCGTCGGCAAGTTGCGACCACTTGTAGGCATCAAACCTAGGGTTCGCTGATTCAGATTGGTTGCTCGCAGGGGCCGGCACGCAGGCTGCTGCAGCAGCCAAGAGAACTAGCGAGAGAGCGAAACTCGTCCAACGAATAGATCGACTGTTTCGCGACCCGCCACACGCGGCTTCATGAGCTTTCATAAGACTCGAACCCTTCGCACAACTTCTCCCGCTCTTGCAGTTCCCGATTACTCCAGACAGCCCTCTATCTACAGCAGTTTAAATTTTATGCATAAAAACTCAAGAAATAATCAGCAGGCTCGCGTCTTGTTCCCTGCCCAAAGAGCGAGGATTGATTAGCCTCTGCGGATGTCCAAGCGCACTGCAGTAGCTGATGTTGTGCCCCGCTTTCGGCGAGACCTAAACATCTGCACGAGTTGGTCTCTGCCTTCTTGGAGTACCGGCCCCCAAGGCGATGAGCAGGCCACGCTCGAGGCGGCCTGCGCTGCGGGTTATGAGGGTGTGCAAGGCGCGAATCCTCGCCGCTGCCGAGATCTCGGTCTGGTGCCAACCACGTTCGCCATCCAGCCAACTCCGGGGGGTTTAGCGGAGCAAGCCCAGGGTTGGGTTGATTCCGGATTCGAGTGCTGCACGATTTTGTTGGGCACCGGACTAGAAGACGACGCTGGGGCTGACCAACTGATCGAAGAAGTGCTCAGCGCCAGCGCAACTGCTGGGATCCCCCTCTATGTAGAGACGCATCGGGCCACGCTCACCCAAGACATGTGGAGGACGGTTCAACTCGTCGAGCGGTTCCCTGACCTTCGATTTAACGGCGACTTCTCGCATTGGTACACGGGCCAAGACATGGCAGCCAATGACTTCGAGGCGACCCTCGAGTTTCTCGCTCCGGTGCTTGATCGAGTTCGGTATATGCACGGCCGGATCGGAACCTCGGGAAGCATTCAAGTTGACGTTGGCGATGGATCGGTGGAAGGCCAGCCCCACATTGCACAGTTCAGGTCGCTTTGGACGCGCGCGTTTGAGGGGTTTGTGCTTACCGCTGCGCAAGACGTTGTGCCACCGCCCCGTCTAGAAATTGGTTTTGCTCCTGAGTTGCTCCCACCCGAGGTTGGCTATGCGCGCCTAGTGCCCGATGCTTCCGGCGGCTTACGCGAAGAGGGTGACCGCTGGGAGCAGTCGCTAGTGCTCACTCAAATTGCTAGCGAGTGCTTTGAGGCAGCACTCTGATAACACGAGTCGACTAAACCGAGTGCCTCTAGCGGAGCGCCTTCGGAAAATGAATAAGGGGGACAATGACTGACATTCGAATCGAAGATCTGCGCGTTCCCGTTCGCGATGCTGAACAGCAGCAGATGTTTGATCTGGCAACCTCGATGGAAGTTGACCTAGCGCCCAACAAACTGGTTGCCGCAGCACAACGGCGCACTGGTCTGCAGACCTTTGGCGACCCCACGCTGATGGACCGTCTCGCAGCTCAGGTCGCTTCGGTTGAAGCCGATACGGGCCTGTCTGGTCTTGGACGATTCCTTGTTCGGCGTCGGCTAGTAGGTCTGCTCGCAGCCAGGCTTCGGCTCGAGGACTTCATTCGTAGGCATCCGGAGTCGGTTGAGACCGAACTCGAGCCACCAGTCATCGTGGTGGGTTTGCCCCGATCTGGAACTACGCATCTGGTCAACCTGTTAGCCACTGATACACGGTTTCGGTCAATGCCCTGGTGGGAGGTAGCCGAGCCTATTCCCCTGATTGGCGATGGCCCGGGCCGCGACGGAATCGACCCTCGCTACCTTCGTTGCCAGGCAGATTACGAGGCTTCGAAGCAGGTCTCTCCGCTTACCTCGCTCATGCATGATCGTCCCCCCACGAGCATCGAAGAAGAGTGCGAGCTGCTCGACTTAGACCTGTGCACCTATGTGTTGGAATGGCATGCACGGGTCCCGGGGTGGCGTGACCATGCCGAGCAGCTTGATCAGTTTGCGCACTACGCATTTTTGCATCGCGAGCTGCAAGTGCTCAGTTACTTGCGAGGGCCAAATCGCTGGGTGCTCAAGTGTCCGCAGCATCTCGAGCGGCTCGGGCCGCTGATGGCCACCTTCCCTGATGCCACTGTGGCGTTCACGCTGCGCGACCCGGTTGCGGTGTTGCAGTCCGCAATCACCATGCTGGCCTACGGGGACCGCAACCGGCGACTGCAGATCGATGCCGATCAGTTAGCTGCGTATTGGGTAGACCGAATTGAGCGACTACTGCGTGCTGCGGTACGCGACGCCCATCTGATCCCCATGGCGCAGCGGGTAGATGTTGAGTTCAAAGAGTTCATCTCTGATGACCAAGCAATGGCTGAGCGCATCATTGAGATGTCCGGACTTGAACTCACAGACCTCGCCAGCACAGGGCTGAGGCAATATATAGAGAGCAACCCTCGCGGCAAGGAGGGTCGTATCGTGTATGACCTGCAAGGTGACTTTGGTCTGAACCCAGCTGAACTCTACGAGCGGTACTCGTTTTATTTTGATGCATTTCCGCAGATCCGCAAAGAGGTGCACTGATGTCTGGAATCCACCGCTTGCGACCAGGTGCCGACTCCATGGCTGCTGCCACCGATGCTCCGGCAATCGATCTTGGCGACGACATCTGGATGTCTCCCGGATGGTCGAACAGTTACTTACTTCCCACCGAAGAGGGTCGGGTGATCATCAACACTGGGATGGGGTTCGAGGGTCCGCTGCATGCACGTGCGTACGATGCGGTGGACTCCTCGCCGGTTCATTCAGTGCTGCTCACTCAAGGTCATTACGACCACGTCGGCGGCCTCGACGTGCTCAAAGACGATGAAAGTCAGGTGGTGGCGCAGGCCAACTTCACCATGTGGCGAGATGACAACGAACGTCTTGAGATGTTCCGGTCTCGCAACTCGGCTTTTGCCTTTATGGATGCCATTCTCGGCGCCATGGAGTACGCCCGATCAGTCGGAGTCGGCGCTGTTCCCCAGGCGCGGCCCGAGCCAACACTGCTCGTCGAGGATCGCCTGACGCTCAGCATTGGCGGGCGCCGGCTCGAACTGATTGCAACGCCCGGCGGGGAAACTTTTGACTCGATGGTCATCTGGCTACCCGAGTCTCGAACCCTGTTCTCGGGCAACTTATTTGGCCCGCTCTTTGGCCACGTTCCCAATCTGGTGACCATTCGCGGCGACCGATACCGCGATGCGCTCACCTACATTGACTCTCTCAATCTGGTGCTTGAGCTTGCACCCGAGCGGCTGATCACTGGCCACTTTGATCCGATCATTGGTGCCGATCTGATTGCGGGTGAGGTTCGGGCCATGCAAGAGGCGATGCTCTGGGTGCACGACCAAACTGTGGCTGGCATGAACACTGGCGCTGATGTGTACACGCTGATGCGTGAGGTGCAGACTCCAGACCACCTTGATGTGGGCGAGGGGTACGGGCAGACCAAGTGGAACGTGCGCGCCATTTGGGAGAACTACGCAGGCTGGTTTCATCACCGGTCCACAACCGAGCTGTTTGGGGTGACTCCCCTAGCCGTGGCCCCGGACTTAGTTGCCGCCGCCGGAGCGGACACGTTTGTGGACATGGCTTCTGCACACCTTCAGGCCGGTCGAGCAGTCGAGGCGTTGCAACTTACCGACATTTTGTTGGCCACCGAATCGCGACACGCCGAGGCTCTACGCGTTGCCATTGCAGCACATGAGCACCTACTTGAGAACACAACAAACTTCTGGGAGCGGGCTTGGTTACGTCGCTCCATAGCCAAATTGGAGAAACCATGAGCCCATCAGACCCGCCTTCCAGCACCGCTCCGCACAATTCTGCGAGTTTCGATTTTGCTGGGGCTGCCGTGTTGGTCACCGGAGGTACTAGCGGTATCGGACATGCCATTGCCCAAGGCTTTGCAGCCAGCAGAGCTGAGGTCATCGTGACAGGCACGAAGGCCTCGGCTGCTGAGTATGCCGTTGACCTTGACGGGTTCGGATACCGGCAGGTTGAACTCACAGATGCCGAATCGGTAGACGCACTCGTGGCCTCACTTAGCGCGTTGGATGTGTTGGTCAACAACGCAGGTGCGAGCTTGCCCAAGGGTCTTGACGAATGGGGTCCCGAGGGTTTCGCTGCCGCTGTAGAGCTGAATCTGGTTGGCCCGATGCGCCTCACGACAGCGAGTCGGCGTTTGCTCTTTGCGAGCGAGCTCGCTGGCGGTGCAAGCGTGATCAACCTGTCTTCCATGACTGCGTTTCGGGCCACCGAAATTGTGCCGGGTTACGGCTCAGCCAAAGCGGGGCTTGTTACTTGGACTGCAAACCTTGCACGCCGCTGGTCCAGCCGCAATGTACGAGTTAACGCAATTGCTCCCGGCGTGATTGACACCCCGATGACTGCGCCGATGGCCGCGTTCCCCGAGTTGCTTGCCGGCGAACTGTCGCACATTCCAATGGGTCGACTTGGCCAATCTGAAGAGGTTGTCGGCACTGCACTGTTCTTGTGTTCATCAGCTGCCACATACATCACAGGCGCGACCATTGCAGTAGACGGTGGCTACCTAGCGGGCTAGTTCTGCTCGGTCAGACAACGTTTAATCCAGACGCATTATCTAGGAGTCTTACATTGTTGCAAGTACGAGTTCACGGCCCAGGAGACGTTCGCGTCGACCAGATTGCAGACCCAGAACCCGGCCCAGCTGATGCGCTTGTGCGCGTCGCAGCCTGTGGCATCTGCGGGAGCGACCTGAGCTACATCAAGATGGGCGGCGTTGCCGGTCCTGGGCCCGAACCGCTGTGTCT
>JBAXCX010000064.1:0-16834 GCA_037141255.1 Actinomycetes bacterium
GGAATCAAGACTCGAGTGACGCCGAGTTCTTCGGCTATGGCCCAGGCATGCACGGCACCGTTTCCGCCGTAGGCAATCAGCGACAGCTCTCGGGCATCCGCGCCGTAGCCAGCGAGAACCTTCCGTGTTGCAGCTGCCATATTTGCATTGACGATTCGTTCCACGCCCCATGCGGCCTTGATGAGGTCAACACCGAGAGGCTCGGCAACCTCAGTGCGAATCGCCTCTCGGGCAGCCTCAAGGTCGAGGTCCATGCGACCGTCAGCAAATCCGGTGGGCCGGAGGTACCCGAGTACGGCGTCAGCGTCGGTGACTGTTGGACGGGTCCCGCCCCGGCCGTAACAAGCTGGTCCTGGCTGCGCCCCCGCTGATTCCGGACCAACCAGAAGCGTTCCCTGCCGCACCCGGGCGATTGATCCTCCACCAGCGCCGATGCATTGAATGTCCACCATTGGTAAGCCGATGTAGTAGCGGTAACGCCAGTTCCAATCGGCCTTTACCTCGGGCAGGCCGTCTCGGACTAGGCAAATATCAAAGCTGGTGCCGCCCATATCGATTGCTACAAACTCAGTGACTCCTGCCTCGGCTGCAGCCCGAGCAGCTCCGATCACGCCGCCGGTGGGCCCGGACCCAAGCAGTGTCACTGCCCGATGCGAAACATACGAAGGAGGCATGACGCCTCCGGTTGCTTGCATTAGGAGCAGCGGTGCTGTGCAGCCGGCACTCTGGAGTTTTTGTTCGAGTTGTTCCACATACATGGTGATTCTCGGAGCGGTATAGGCGTTGACCAGCGTGGTTGAGGTGCGCTCGAACTCAGGCCCGCGAGCCATGACCTCATGAGACAGTGAAATATGAGCCACCTCGGGGTACTCCTCCAGAATGATCTCTCTCGCCCGAAGTTCATGGGATGGGTCAACGAAAGAGAAGAGAAAGACCACCGCAATTGACTCAACTCCAAGTTGTTTGAGTCTTTGAACTCCGCAGCGCACGGCTGCTTCATCAAGTGCGAGAAGTTCTTCCCCGAGGTAGTCCATGCGTTGCGGAATTGGAATTCGAGCTCGCCGCCGCGCAATGGGCGCGGGAGCCGGATAGGAAGGGTCCCAGATTTGTTCCTTGTGGACCCGCCGCATCTCGATCTCGTCGCGATGGCCTTCGGTCACGAGCATCCCGGTGATGGCACCATCCATCTCGATCATCGTGTTATCAGCAGTGGTGGTCCCATGTACGAGTACCTCGATCAGCGTGCAAAACTCGATGAGCTCTGTCCCCTCGCGTTCAGCAAGAAGTGCGAGGCCGTTCATCACGCCAACGGATTGGTCCGCCGGGGTGGTAGCGGTTTTGTCAAGCAATACCGCTCCTTGCGGAGTGACGCAGATCAAGTCTGTAAACGTGCCACCTACGTCAATCCCTACCCTGTACCCGCTCACTTCGTACCGCCTGACTGAGCAGCACCTGTCTGCGCAGCATCTGGGCGTTGGGCACGGAGTTCGGTGCGCAGCGCTGTGGTCTGAGCAAGATCGAGCGCCAGGCTCAGATCGTCGAGTGATCCAGTCAGCACAACCCCGTACTCGCTGCGTGCCGCTGCATGAGAAACATATTCGTCGAGGACGTCATCAAGCACCGCTTGTGGATCGCGATCGAGTGGGTCCCCCCATCCGCCGCCACCCCCGTAGTCATAGCGAATGCGTTGGCCTGCAGCGAGCGGAAGCCAGTCAGCAGTGTGCGCAACCACGACCTCATCTGCATCACCGTCTCGCAGCACCAACTTGTTTGGCTCACCGCTGTGGCCACCGGCAATTCCAGGCATGGGGTATTTCATTCCAACTACATAGGTGTAGACGCGCGCATCAACTCGAACCTCTTTGACGTAATGGCTTCCGCACAGCCCGCGCCACTCGCCAGCGCCACCAGAGTCAGTGCGGTAATCCCGAGCCCATTGAATATGCGGGTACAAGCTTTCGTTGATCTCAGCAGTGGCTTTCCATAAATTTCCGAAGGCAGCCGCTTGGCAACCCCATGCATCCATCCCGTATGCGGCGTTGCACCAACCGGCATACACCTCGGCTGAATGGTCAGTAAATTGCAGTCCCGTGTGCGGGTCGGTTCCCATGATGACCGTTGGTATCCCCGTTTTGTACACCTGCGGTACAGCCCGTTTAGGAAGTACCCCTTGAAGCGCAAGTGCAATCACCTCTCCGACTTCAGCACCCGGGTGGTGAGTCCCGGCTGATACTGGGCGATTCGCAACGGGATTGAGTACGCACCCTTCGGGGATGATGAGTTCAATGGACTCGAAGAAGCCTTCGTTCTTCGGTATGTCCGGGTCCATCATCGCTGCGATTTGGCCGACGGTGTAGCCCCGAGTGTTCCCGTAGGTCGACCAAGCCTGCAGTTCCTGTCGGGTATCGGACCCGGTGAAGTCAATACACAGGTCCTCTCCCGCCACCGTGATCGTGCAGGCCAATCGCACGTCTGGGTTTCCGAGCGGATCGTGATCCACAAAGCACTCCGCTGAATATGAGCCATCGGGCCAGGCTGAGACTTCCTCTCGAAAGCGTCGCGAGGCGTAATCGATCATGTAGTCCACCGAGGCCTCGACGGTCTCTGCGCTATGACGCAAAATCATGTCCTCAAGCCGCCGAACTGCTAACTGCGCTGCGCCGATCTGTGCACGCAGGTCGCCGGCGTGATCGGGTAGGCGGTTGTTCACTGCCATGGCGTAGAGCACGTCGCGACGCTCCACTCCTTGGTCCACCACTTTGACTACCGGCCACCGTGATCCCTCACCCCAGACGTCGTTCGCTGTCACGTTGTATCCGCCAGGTACTGCGCCGCCGGTGTCGCCGTGATGGCACTGAATGCTTGCGATAAGCACCATTTTAGAACTGCCATCGCTGTCTGTGGCGAAAATTGGTGCGAACACGTTGTAGTCAGGAAGGTGACCGCCACCGTGGTACGGATCGTTCGAAACGAATACATCGCCGGGCCGAAACTCATCCGGCCCTAAAAAGTCAAGCGCAAAGCGCACGGGCAGCGTGGAGGTCAGCATGAACTGCGGGATGCCCACTGACAGCGCAGCAAGCCTGCCGCTCGCATCCAAAATGGTGGCATTGCGCTCATTCGATTGATTGAGGATCGGTGTGGTGGCCGTGCGTGAAACGAACACGGCCATCTCGAAACACACGGTCTCCATTTCGCCACGAATCACCTCGGAAGTGACGGGGTCAACTGCCACAGAAGAACCCTTGCGTTCGCGCGGTGCGGAGAGCGTTCTTGGATCAATGTGCATAGTTGCTCCCCCTTTTCGATGACCTCCACTCGTCTAACTGACATGGACGTCAGTTACAAGGCTACCCTGTAGGACAGGCCGAGGAATCGCGAATGAGTGGAGCCGCTTGCTATGGAGTTACCGAAGATCATCAGTGTTGACGACCATGTTGTCGAGCCGCCACATGTGTGGCAGACCTGGCTGCCCGAAAAGCATCGAGAGAAGGGCCCGCGCGTTGAGCGCGCCAACTGGGGGCCTTTTGTTCACAAGGCGGGCGCTCGTTATGACAACACGATGGATCCAGATGGGCAACCCGGTGACTACTGGGTATACGAGGATCGCGTCATTTATGTGCATAAGAGCTTTGTTGCCATTCCGCTTTCTGCAACTCCAGGCGGCGATCTGAGCAAGTTTGACCGAACCGTTATGCAGATGGTGCCTCTTACGTATGACGAGATGCGGCCGGGTTGCTATGACCGGGATGCGCGAGTCAAAGAGTTCGAGGTCAACTGGGTTGACGGCTCGTTGCCGTTCCCAACCTTCCCGCGTTTTTGTGGGCAGACCTTTATGGAAGGCCAAGACAAGGACCTGGCTTTGGCCTGCGTGCGTGCCTACAACGACTGGATGGTTGAGGAATGGTGCGAGCCCTCGAACGGGGTCAACATTCCGCTCTGCATTATTCCGATGTGGGACCCACAGCTTGCGGCGGAGGAGGTAATTCGTAACGCCAAGCGGGGGGTTCACGCAGTCTGCTTTTCTGAGATCCCAACCAAGCTCAAGCTTCCCAGCATTCACACTGGGTACTGGGATCCGTTCTTTGCGGCTTGCAATGATCATGCCGTCACCATCTGCATGCATATCGGGTCCTCCTCAACGAACCCAGCGGCATCCCCAGACTCTCCTCCCGCTGTAGGTGGAACGCTGGCATTCAACAACGCGTTCACCTCGATGGTGGACTGGCTGTTCTCGGGAAAGCTGATTGAGTTCCCTGAACTCCGTCTTGCTTATTCAGAGGGCCAGATCGGATGGATCCCATATGTCCTTGAGCGTGCTGACACGGTCTGGGAACATCACGATGCTTGGATGCATACAAAAGAACGCATCCCCGAGCCCCCATCGAACTACTACTGGGATCGCATCTTTGGCTGCTTCACTGCAGATCATCATGGCCTGGTCAACCTGAGTGCCGTGGGCGAGAACAACATCTGTTTTGAGACTGACTACCCACATACCGATACCTCGTGGCCCTTTACCAAGGAGTATGTCGAGAAGATGGTCATCGGGCTCTCTGACGAGGTTATTTATAAGGTTCTGCGCGGCAACGCCATCAAGATGTTGTCGCTCGACAGGGTGTAACGAACTTGGCCGCAGGGGTGCTGGTCGAACAAATCCAGACGGTTCTAGTCGTGACATTGGATGACCCTGACCGTTTGAATACCTATGACGGGGCAACTCTCAAGGCACTCCGCGCAGCGTGGAACCAGCTTGATCAAAACCCAGAACTTCGAGCGGGAGTGCTCACCGCTTCCGGCACGCGAGCGTTCTGCGCCGGTGCAAACGTTCAGGCAGTAGCCGCTGGTGGCTTCAACGATCCGCCTTATCCCGAACTGGCCGAGAGCGTCTCAGTCAAGCCAGTTCTGGCCGCGATCGAGGGATTCTGTTTGGGCGGGGGCATGATGATTGCCTGCGGATGTGACCTTCGGGTGGCGGGTGAATCCGCAGTGTTTGGCTTGCCCGAGTCTCAATGGAATCTGCCTGCACAGTGGCTTGGAGCACTCGCTCGCCAACTCCTGCCGGCGCACGCTCTTGAACTAGCGCTCTTCGGGGATGCTCGACTTCCGGCGCAGCGACTCTATGAGATGGGCTGGATCACTGCGGTGGTCGATGACGGGATGGCGCGAGCTACCTCAATCGAGATGGCGCAGAGAATCGGGCAGATGGCGCCACGGGCGGTTCGGTATTTCAAAGAGCTAGTTACTAGTAGCGGTTGGACAGCGCCATCGGAATCCTTGGCCCGAGGTATGGAACAAGCAGTTGAGCTCATGGGTATGTCTGATACCGCCGAGGGAGCTCGAGCCTTTCGCGAGGGTCGGCCCTCGCAGTTTCGAGACGAGTAGGCCAATGCCTCAACCGGTCGGCGCAGAGTCTTGGGCGGAGTTTCTGGAGCAACTTCGGGAATTGGGTTCTGTTCTCTTTTCCCCTGATTTGCCTGATTCCGAACTGCACCGAACCGAGGGCAGCAGGTATGCGCTGCGCTTTCTTGCAGCAGGGATCCTTGACTGCGTTGAGTACATGGACCCATACGATCCGGAGTTCGTTCCGTGTATCGATCCGCGTATGTCCTGGGGCCTAGATAATCCTGATTGCAACTATGCGCTCTGCGGAGTTGACCCGGCCGGCCGCTACCGGATCTGGGGGAGTCCAGGTACGGCTCTGACATTCGAATTGCAGCTGAACACCGGACACTTTGCAGACGGACGAGCCACCGAGTGGAAGTCCGTGTCCTCGGTTCAGGGGACACAGCTGGATCAAGGCCCCGATGGATCCATTGAAATCTGGGTCAGCCCAGAGCCGCCCACTCAGGAGGACGCACCAGAACCTTGGTCCTACTGGCTCCAAACTCAGCCCGAGGCCACGCATCTTTTTCTTCGACAATATTTTGGCGACTGGGGACGCGAAGCACCCGCTTCGCTGTGTGTTGAACGGTTGGACCTATTGCTCCCGCCGCCCCCGCTTACGGAGCAGGAGCTTGGGCAGCGTCTCGATCTGCTCGGTCTGTGGCTGACCGATGGGGCACGCTGCTGGTCCGAGTGGGGACGTGCTTTGGCTCAGTCAAAGCCGGGGCCGATTCAGGCCTTCTTGCCGCCGAGTAACGCGACTGGTCTGACTGGTCAGGCCTACGGCATGGGTGGCTATGCCTGCGGGCCAGATGATGCAGTGATCCTTGAGTTGTTGCCACCAGCCTGTTCGTACTGGTCGGTGCAACTCGCCACGTGGTTTTGGGAATCTGCAGCAGTTGGATCGCAGCAAGTGTCGCTGAATCACACCCAGGCAGTTGCAGATTCCGACGGGATAGTCAGGTTTGTCATTGCGCAGAGCGATCCCGGGGTAGCGAACTGGCTCGATCCTGCCGGCTACGAACAAGGCACACTCGCCGTCCGATTCCTGAGGGCAGATCAACTTCCGGAACTGAGTTACCGGCGAGTCCCTTTCGATCAAGTGCAACGGGAACTTCCAGCAGGCACTGCGCGAGTGACACCACAGCAACGTTCAGAAATCCTCAGATCGCGTCGAGCTGACTTGCAGCGCAGGCTTCGTCGATGAGCGCGACTGCGCAACCTGCGCGCTTTGTTGTGGGAACCGGAAGGTGCGGCTCCACGCTGCTGTCGCGCATGCTCGCTCAGCACCGTGAAGTGGTCAGTCTTCATGAGGTGTTCACTGGCCTTGACTGGGGTCAACGATTCGCCGAAGGCACCCGTGAGGGGGCCGAGGTGGCAGCGTTGTTGGCAACGCCAAACCAAGTCATGACTGACGTGTTGTCCCGCGGGTATCGAGCAGAAGAGGTCACCTACCCGTTTCGCCCACAGGATCGATACAGACACTCAGACCCGCTGCCCTGGATCTTGGTCTCGACCCTGCCTGCCCTGAGCGAGCAGCCCGATGCGCTCTTCGATCTATCCATGGTTTGGCTGCAGGCTCGCTCATCAGCCCCGTTGGCTGATCATTATCGAGCGCTGTTCGCCTTCTGGGCTAGGAACGCGCAAGCCACGGTATGGATTGAACGCTCTGGATCCTCCGTTGACTACCTCAGTGACCTTCTACGGCTGTTTCCCGAGGCCAAGGTATTGCACCTGTATCGAGATGGTCGAGAGGTTGCGCTCAGTATGCGGGAACACCCCTTTTATCGCCTCGCTGTGCAGCTGTACTACGGGAAGATTCCCGATGGGGTAGACGCAGCGGATGACTCGGTTGAGGGAGTAGATCGACTGATTCGTGCTTGGCTTGAGTCCGAACCGCCGGTGGAACTCTTTGGGCAGTACTGGTCAGAGCAACTGGTACGCGGCCTTGATGCGACGCAGTCGCTGCCGGGCTCAACCCTGCACACCGTTGCCTTTGAAGACCTTGTGGTTCAACCAGAAGAAGTCATTGCTCAGGCAGCCGACTTCTTTGAATTGCCTCTTGAGAGCAGCTTCGCTCGCCGCGCCGCAGATTTGGTGCGAGGACTTCCTGCAACACGGTTCAACCTGCTTGATGCTGCTTCGGCTGAGGCTTTGACTACTGCCTGCACCGGCGGATTTGCGGCGCTGGCTCGCAACGCCTGATAGCAAAACTGACACGGGCGTCAGTTCCCTTCTATGGTAGTGAGATGGCCGCAGAGATCCGCGAGTTCAAGGACATTCGGGTAGGCCTGACGCGTGAGACGCTGCCGGTGGATGCCTTCATGGCCGAACTGGACCAGATTCAGAGCACCGTCTGCGCGACCCGAAATCAACTTTGGTCGCATGTGGCAAATGGGACGTTGTCTGAGGAGTACCTGCGCCGGTTTTGTAAGGAGTATTACTTCTTGGGGGTGACCTACACCGGGGAGTTTGCATCGCTCGTGGCAAACGCTCCCGACCCAGATGCGCTCACGTTGGAACAGAGCGAACACTTTGCGCACTGGATCCAAAACCTGGCTGATGAGACCGGCTATGCGGGTGATGCAAACCACGTGACCATGAAGGTTGAGTGGGCCCGCATGCTGGGTATCAGCGACGAGGATTTACTGAGTTACGTTCCCGAGCCGGCAACCCTCGGTGCAGTGTTGGGAACCATGTATTACATGCGCCGCAGCTACGAAGAAGGTTTGGCAGCCTTTGGTTGGGCGGGGGAGCGATTCGCTGCATCTACGGGCTATGCGGCACTTATGTACGAGGGTCTCCGAGATCATTACGGGATTGAAGTACCAAACTTTGCGGTGCATGCCTATGCAGAGGTTGACCATGGAGACGCCGCTGATTATTTGTTGCGGCAAGTCGTGACCACAGCAGCAGTTCAACACCGTGTTCGAAAAGCAGTCCGCCATGTGTTCACCCTGCGTAATGCTCGAGCCCAGGCGCTCAACTTGTGGTTAGAAGAACCGGGAGCGCTGCGCTGAACTGAGCGCCACTGAGTTGAGCAGACCTGTGGTTGCTTAGCGCGTGGCCCAGATTTCTGAGCGAACATAATCGTAGATATTGCGAAAGTCCGTGACAGCTTTCTCGGGCAGCGCCACTACTCCACCAAGTAGCTCTGCTCCCCACATGATTTCGGCGTTGTGCTCAACGATGAGCGCCGAGTTCAACGCATCCTCTACCGAGCTTCCAACACAGACCATGCCGTGGTTTGCCATCAGGGCGGCTGACCGATTCTGCAGATGTGGAGCGAGTTCTGTGGCCAAATCATCCGAGCCACTTTGCCGATACTCAGCGCAGGGAACATCGCCTCCGATGTAGATCACGAATTCGTCAATGCCGGCAGGAATCGGCTTGTGCGCTGCAGCAAACATTGAGGCATAGGTTGCGTGGCAGTGAACCACGCCGCTCACCTCTGGGTAGGCGCGGTAGCACTCAAGGTGCAGTGCTTTTTCAGATGTGGGTGACCTGCTGCCTTCGATGGTCTTTCCATCAAGGTCTACCAGGACAAGGTCGTCCAAGGTCATCTCCTCGTAGCCAACAGAAGATGGCGTCACCACAACTCGGTCCTGGCCGACGCGGCCAGACACATTGCCGGCAGTTCCTTCAACTAACCCGCGCGCATACATAGTTTTTGATGCAGCCAGCACGGCTACTTTGATTTGGTCAAGAGTGCGCATCTAGAGAACCTCCGGGTTGACACAGTGTTGCGGTAATTCGCCTGCAAGGATTGCGGCCACATCGGCAGCGATCATCATGGAATGGTTCACTTCGGTGTTATAGGTAGCTCCGCCGATATGGGGAGTGAGCACGACGTCGGTGCGAGCCAGTAACCCATGACCGGGTGGAAGCTGCTCACCATCAAAATGGTCGAGCCCGGCCCCGCAGAGATGTCCGGACTCAAGAGCCTCAAGCAGCGCCGTCAAGTCGTGTAGACCAGCACGGGCCGAGTTCAGGTAGACCGAGCCTTCAGGCATGAAAGCAAACTGTTCGGCACCCATCATGCCGAGCGTGTTGGGATTGGGCGCAGCGTGCATCGATACCACCTGGCAGTGAGGAAGCATCTCATCAAGGTTTGTGTGGGTGGCCGCAGGGTTGAACGGGTCGAATGACAAGACGTTCATGCCGAGGCCTGCAAAGCGCCAGGATGCTGCTCGACCGACTGCCCCAAGGCCGATGATCCCAACTGTTTGGCCTGCAAGCTGCCAGGCCCGAAACCGTTGATACGGGATCGTCTCCCCTTTGAAGACTTGTCCGGCACGCAGGTCTGCATCGGCTTGCAATATGTGCCGGGTCACCGCAAACAGCAGTGCAACGGTCATCTCGGCAACCCCATCGGCGTTGCGACCCGGTGCATACAGCACCGGAATTCCATGCGCCGTGGCGGCGGCTACGTCAACATTATTCGGATCACCCCTGCATGATCCGATGATCTGTAGGCCGATATCCATGATCTCGGGGCCCATGACAAAGTCCGACTCAACAATCAAAATGTTTGCCGAGCAATCCTGCACTCGCTCTGCCAGCTTGGCGCCATCCCAAATCCGCAGCGGAACATGCTCGATCCACGGGTCGAGCACTACATCCGCAACTTGTTGGAGCATCTCAAGGCCAGCGCCGCGAAAGGGTGCAGTAACGAATGCTCGGTGAGGTCCCTGCAAGTCCTGGGCGCTCAGTCTCTTCGTCATAGTTCCTCCCGGATTGCGTTGCGGTCAATTTTTTCCATAGCGGTACGCGGTAGCGAGTCGCGGATCAGCAACTCTGAAGGCAGCTTGAATGGTGCGATCTGCTCGCCAGCAAAACTTCTCAGAGCTTCAAGCGTGGGCGGATTCAGTGGATCGCGAGGCACAAGCACAGCAACCCCAATCTCTCCCATGACTGGGTCCGGCCGAGGCACGACGACCACTTCGGCCACATCGTTATGCTGAGACAGCACGGCCTCGACTTCCATCGGGTACACGTTGTAGCCGCCGCGGACGTACATCTCCTTGGCACGGCCCACTAGGTGTAACCGGCCAGCCGTATCGAGGTGGCCCAAGTCGCCGGTGCGGACAGCACCATCGCTGCAAAAAGCGGTGGCGGTTGCCACTTCATCGTTGTAATACCCCGACATCACCGCAGGGGATGCAAGCGTGATCTCACCCACCGTGTTGGGTTCGAGCAGTTCCCCGGCCTCGGATCGAACGGTGAGTTCCACCCCGGAGTGCGGGCGACCGACCGACTGCAGAGCATCCTCGGGAGGGTCCTGAAACGAGGTTCCCACTCCGATTCCGGCTTCGGTACATGCGTAACGAACTGCAACAGGCACACCAAGGCGCTCTCGGGCTTCAGAAATGAGAGCGGGCGTGGCGGGCCCACCACCAATAATCACCGCCTGCACGCAAGACAAGTCGAACTCATCAAAGGACTTGTGATGCAGGATCAAGGCAAGCTGAGTGGGGATCCCCGCAATCACTGGCATGCGGAACTGCTCAGTGGCCTCAAGCTCTCCGAGGGCTGTCCACTTTTTCATCAGATGGCTGGTGCCCCCTCGGTGCAGATTTCCCAGCAATTTAGTCATCGGACCGAGGTGGGTGAGCGAGGTTCCCGCGCAAGAATGAAGAGCTGGTTCTTGCGGGCTGTTCCACATGTGTTGGGTGTCGACCTGACAGATGAATTGCAGTTGGCGACCGGCAAAAATCGCCCCCTTCGGCGTGCCGGTGGTACCCGAGGTGAACACGATGCAGATTGGCCGGTCAAGGTCCTTAGACAGCGGTGCAACCGATCCGCCAATGACTCGAACCTCGGCTAGGACCTCTGCTTCAATCTGGTCGGCCTCGGAGCCATCAAGGCTTGGCGACGTGGCTGTGCAGAGCTGAATCAGTTCGGTAGATTCCTGCGTTTCCATCAGTTCGGGGGTACTCAGAATGAGGTCAGGCTGAACGGTTGCAAGCACACGCTCGCGTTCAACCTGCGTGAGTCGGTGATTCACCCCTGCCGTGAGTGCCCCCAATTTCGCGCAGGCCACGTACAACACGGTGTACTCCGGACACGTTGGAAGCAGCAGGGCAACCACCGAGGACTCACGAACTCCGCGCTGCGCTAGCCCAACGGCTACCTCGTCTGACCATCGGTTCAATTGCTCATAACTCATGGCCCATCCAGAGGGGGCTATTTGGAAGCTACGCTTGCCAAACACACGACCCGCTTGTCTTACCGTGTCGGCGAGCACAGGAATTCCTTATGGCAACCAAGCAACCGGCCCAGCGTCAACAAGGTGCCGCCACGCGCACCAGATTGCTCGAAGCGGGCATGCAGGTGCTGGCCGAACGCGGCTATCACGCTGCGCGAGTAGACGATGTGGTCTCTCTTGCGCAGGTCTCGCACGGCAGCTTCTATTTGTACTTCCCCAATAAAGAGGCGTTGGTCTTGGAGTTGGCGAGAAGCTGCGCAGAGGAACTTGGTGCCATGACCAAAGCCCTCGGTGAGATCTCCGCTGACGCGGCAGGCCGGCAGGCACTGCGCGACTGGTTGACCGAGTTCTTGGCCATCTATCGCTCCTACGGGGTTGTGGTGCGAGCCTGGGTTGAGAACCAGTTCAATAACCCCGAGCTCACCCAGTTGGGGTTGGACTCGTTTGCCTCGATCGCAGAATCGTTGACGGAGCGCATGTCTCGCTCGCACCCCGAGGATGGCCCGCTGAGGGTTGTTGCGTTGGTCTCGATGATGGAGCGGTTTACTTCGCTGATCGTGACCCAAGACTTGGGAGATGATGACCTGGTCCTCGACACCGCTGCCACCGTGATTCACCGCGGGTTCTTTGCAGGCGTTCCCGCCTGAGCCAGCCGGAATCATCACCGCAAGCGCCACTCAATGCGCTGGCCCGAGGCAAAGAATTCTTGCCCTTGCTTGATGGATTCCTGACTCGTACCCAAACCGATGAAGGAGTACCCCGATCCAAGTGCTTGGCTTCGACTGAGTTCTAGGCCTGCCCAGATCGAGCGAATGGTTCCTTGCACCGCGAGCGCCGGAGCCGAGGCAATGACGTTGGCACAGTGCGCTGCCGCGGTTGCTAACTCATCAGCGGGGACCACCTCGGAGACCAGACCGATCTGATGTGCGCGCTGCGCAGAAACTCGTTCGTGATTCCCCATGAGGGACATCCTCATGACCTCTCCGAACGGCATCTTCTGTAGCATCTGAATCGGCTCAAAGGTTGCGCACATTCCATAGGTCACGTGTGGGTCGAAAAAGGTTGCGCTCTCTGCTGCAATGATGAACTCCACCTCGCCGAGCAAGTAAAACGCCCCGCCGCAGGCCATGCCGTTGACTGCAGCGATAACTGGTTTCCACAGGTCATTGGCCTTTGGTCCGATCCACTCCCCGGGGTCATCAAAATGGAATGGCGTGCTCCGAGATCCGATGTGCACCTCTGAGTCAGTTTCGTTGTTTGATTCTGCCCCGTCGCCCATCTGTTCGGTACGGTCGATTCCCGTGCAGAAGGCTCGGTCTCCGGCAGCAGTCAGAACGATGCAGCGAACATCGTCATGGTGACGAAGAGTTCGCCACAGATGCCGGAGTTCGCGCTGCATCCGGGAATCGAACGCGTTCGCCACTTCAGGGCGATTGAGTGTGACCGTGGCAACACCGTTTTGCTCCTCGTACAAAAGGGTCTCGAACTCCTGTGACTCAAGTGAGGCCACCGTGTTAGGCCTTACTCGGCATCTGCAACCCACCCGGCCGAAGACCAAACAGGCCCTTTGAGAGCGCACTGCTCATGCGTTCTGGGTCCCATTTCTGTGGCTCACCCTTCACGGTGTTTGAGGCAGTAGCACCGAGGGACCAGCCGTGATAATGCGTGACGTCAGCACCAACGGCACGGAACACTTGTCCAGAGATGAGCAGCGACTCATCAGAGGCCAACCAGACGGCCATAGGCGCTGAGTTGCCTGGGTTGAGGCGTTCGAACTCACCATCAGCAACCTCGTTTGCCTCGCGGACGGGAATCTGTGGCATGGCATCGTTGACGATTCGAGTAGCCCCACCGGGGGCGATCGCATTGGCGCGAACGCCGTATCGTTCGCCCTCCAGAGCAGTAATCAGCGTCAGAGCAGCAATCCCCGCTTTGGCTGCCCCGTAGTTGGCTTGGCCTGGGTTGCCTTGTAAGCCGGCCGAGGAAACGGTGTTGACAATTGAGGCTTTGCGAACGCGCCCCGCCTTTGACTCATCAGACCAGTAGACACATGCATGATGAGTCATGTTGAACGTGCCCTTGAGGTGTACCGCAATGACTTTGTCCCAGTCCTCTTCACCCATGCGAACAATGGTCAGGTCACGCAAGATCCCTGCGTTGTTCACCACAATGTCGAGCGCTCCCCAGGTGTCGATGGCTTGGGCAACAATTCGCTCTGATCCTTCCCAAGAGGAGACATCTTCATAGTTCGCAACTGCCTCACCCCCGCGTTCATTGATGAGTTGCACGGTGGTGTCTACGGGGGCCGCATCTGCTCCTTCGCCCTTCGAACTTGAACCAAGATCGTTGCAGATCACCCGTGCTCCTTGGGCTGCAAGTTCCATAGCCTCACCCCGGCCAACTCCTCGACCAGCCCCAGTAACAATGGCGATCTTGCCTGAAACGATGCCCATAGTGATTCCCCTTATTTTCGCAGCAGATCTGCGGTTCGTATTTTCGGTGCCGCTACATCCCGGCAATGTGATTAGATGAAGGCTCTAACTGACATTCACGTCAGTTAGATCGACACCGTAGCAAAGCTGCAATCAGGGGGAGTCCGAACAGATGACAGAGATCGACTTTGCGAAGTACATCGGACAGACCACCTCCTCGGGAGTGGTCACCATCGAACGTGCCACCGTGACCTCGTTCGCGGCAGCGGTGCTTGATACGTCAAAGGTCTATCGCAATCTTGATGTAGCAGTATCTGATGGCTTTACCAATATCCCGACTCCGCCTACGTACTTGTTTTCGGCCGCCCAGAGTTATGGCCAGTGGGAAGAAGA
The DNA here is from genome assembly GCA_037141255.1 of Actinomycetes bacterium. GTDB lineage: Bacteria > Actinomycetota > Acidimicrobiia > Acidimicrobiales > Microtrichaceae > IMCC26207. The sequence goes on from JBAXCX010000064.1 coordinate 14,419, forward strand.
GCAGCCAGAAATTGAGCGGGGAGTAAGCAACCCGATGGCTGAAGTGATGGGCTCTTTGATGGCCACCGGTGGAATGATTCTTCATGGTGAGCAGGAGTTCACCTATCACCGGGCCGTGGTGGTCGGCGAGAAACTCCGCCAAGAGGGAATCGTTCGCGATATCTATCAGAAGCAGAAGGGCGATCGAACCATGACGTTCGTGGTCATCGAAACCACCTATACCGATTCTTCTGAGGAAGTAGCCGTAACCACAGTCATGAACCTGCTGCATCGTTCCTAAAAAATGACTGATCTGAGACTGTCGAAAGTGAGCGAATCGTGAATACTGATGACCTGATTCTGATCTCAGTGGATGACCATGTGGTCGAGCCGCCAGATATGTTCCAGAACCACCTGCCGGCGAAGTACAAAGATGTTGCGCCTCGAGTGGTTGTTGCTGAGGATGGAAGCGATGTGTGGCTCTACGAGGGCCAACAGCTGCCCAACATTGGTCTAAACGCGGTGGCCGGCAAGCCGCACGAGGAGTACGGGATTGACCCAACCACATTCGCCGAGATGCGAACCGGCTGTTACGACATTCACGACCGGGTACAAGACATGAACGCCAACGGCGTACTCGGCTCGATGTGCTTCCCCTCGTTTCCGCAGTTCTGTGGGCAACTCTTTGCAAGAACCGAAGATAAGCAGGTCGCTCTGGCCATGCTTCAGGCGTATAACGATTGGCATGTTGACGAGTGGTGTGGAAGTTACCCCGGCCGGTTCATTCCGCTCGCGCTCCCGCCCGTTTGGGATCCGCAGTTGATGGCAGCCGAAGTGCACCGGATGGCTGCCAAAGGCTGCAGAGCGGTGACCTTCTCGGAGAATCCCGAGAAGCTCGGTTGGCCCAGTTTTCATAACGAGCATTGGGATCCGTTTTGGCAAGCAGTCAGCGACACCGGCACAGTTGTGTGCCTACATATCGGTTCCTCTTCACAGTTGACCATTACCTCCGTTGAGGCACCCATCAACGTGATGATTTCGCTACAGCCAATGAACCTGGTGCAAGCAGCAGCTGACTTGTTGTGGTCTCGAGTCATGACAGAGTTTCCCCTAGTTCGCTTTGCGCTCTCCGAGGGTGGAATTGGATGGATTCCGTACTTCTTAGAGCGGGTCGACTACGTCTATGAGCATCACCAAGCCTGGACGGGCCAAGACCTTCCGATGAAACCCTCCGAGTTGTTCCATGAACGATTCATCACCTGCTTTATCGACGATGCCTCGGGTCTCAAAAATCGAGATGACGTGGGTATTGAGCAGATGACTTGGGAGTGCGACTACCCGCATTCGGATTCCACCTGGCCCGAGTCACCAGAGCGACTCTCAAAATCTCTTGTTGGTATTCCAGACGATGAGATTCGGGCGATTACCTACCAGAATGCAATGCGGCTCTTTCACTATGACCCGTTTGCGCATCTACCCATCGAACAAGCAACGGTGGCTGCGCTGCGTAAACAGGCCATTGGAGTCGATACCTCGGCAGTCTCTTCTGGAAAAGAAGTCATACGGCCGGATTCTCCGGTTCGCATCATTGATCTTGCAGCGCGTGCAGTACCAAAATCAGCTAGCTAGTTCGGCCCTGACAGCAGAAAATCCTCACCGAACTGTTCGATCGCGGTGAGCGTGTCTCGTACCCGGGTCCATGGGGCGAGGATCACGCGGTCAACCCCAGCCTGCTCATAGCCAAGAAGCTCTTCCGCTGAGGAGATGGAACCTCCGATAGTTACCGTGCACGGGTTCGAGCTTCGCCCAACTCGAGCTTCTGCGGATCTCAAGCGATCAACTGCAGCAGCTGCGCTGCTGGGGCTGTGGTTCATGCCGATCCATCCGTCTCCGATGCGAGCGGCGCGATCGAGCGCAACCTCGGATTCGCCACCAATCAAAATCGGTATGGCCGCCTGCACCGGCTTCGGCTCAAAGGCAACTTCTTCAAACTGCCAGAACTCACCCTGATGCTCAATTGCTTCTTCGGTCCACAAGCGCCTACAGAGGGCGATTGACTCCTCGAGTCGCGCACCGCGAGAACTCGGATCAACACCAGCAGCTACCCATTCAGATCGCAGCCAGCCCGAGCCAACACCAAGTTCAACGCGACCACCCGATAAAATGTCGACAGTACTCACTGCGCGAGCGGCCACAAAAGGGTGGCGAATGCCGAGCAGATAGACAAAGGTTCCTATCCTGATTGTCTGCGTCTGTGCAGCAAGAAAACTGAGCATCGCTCCCGGGTCATAGATGGGAGTGGTTGGCGGCGGCCCAGAAATCTCCTCCGAGTCATGCGCATCAGAAGATCCGCTGAAGTGTTTGGGGCCACCGGCCATATTGGTCGGAAAGACCAAGTGGTCGGAAAGCCAGACTGACTCAAAGCCAGCAGCTTCAG
>JBAXCX010000065.1:0-16712 GCA_037141255.1 Actinomycetes bacterium
CTCCACAACCTCAAGCGTCTCCACAACCTCAAGCGTCTCCACAACCTCAAGCGTCTCCACAACCTCCACCAAACTCAGGGCAGACTCGGAGTCAAACTCGGAGTCCGGTTCTATCTGCAAATCGGCGAGCGCCTCCTCGCTGTCGTCTTCTATCTGATTGGCTGCCGCCACAGCTGCGGCCTGCACCTCAACCTCGCTGTCTTCAAGTCCTTCGATCGTGCTCGCAACATCAGCGGCCGCCGCCCGGAGTACCTCAAGGATTTGATCCCGGCCACCACGCGAAGCCTCGATTTGTCGGCGCGCAATAGTTCGTCGCGTGGCGAGATCATCAAACATTCGCTCTTTGATCGCTTTGGCCTCTGCCACCATTGCCCGGCCCTCTTCTCGGGCAGTCTCCTTATTTGCCGCTGCTACCTCTTCTGCGGCAGCACGCATATCATTCGCCGCTGAGTGCGCTGCAGCCACCTCCGCTACCGAAACCACTCGCACCGCCTCTGCGGCAAGCTCGGCCTCGCTGGTCTTTATGTCAAGAATCGCTTCGGCCTGTGCGATCAACTCATCGTGTCGCTGCAGTGCCGCAGCGCTCAGCGCATCTGCTGCAGCTATCGCTTCGGCACTCACCCGGTCGGCTTCAGAGGCAGCCTCAGCTCGAAGCCGGTTCGCTTCATCGAGTTGCTCCGTCGATTCAGCAATCAAGCGCTCAGCTGTAGCCGTAGAGGATGCTTCCGTCTCACGCAGGTGCCGCTCCGCTTGCTCCTCTGCCTTGGTTCGAATCGCAGTGGCAGCATCTTTCGCGGCCGTCACTATCTTTGCTGTTTCCTCTCCGAGAACCGAGACGATTCGCGACTCATCAAGGTTTTGTGACTCAACCACTTGCTCCTCAAGTTCGGTCACCTTCTCGCGAAGCTGCCGATCCCGCAACTCCCAAATTCTCAGGGCGTCCGCTGCGCGACCGAGGGTCGCTTGGACCGAAACAGGATCTAATCCTTTGCGGACTCTCTCAAAGTGCGTACCTGCCAAGACTGCAGGATCAATCTCGGGTGGTTCGGGCAACGTGTCAGTCATGCCAGCAATGCTAGAAGTCCACGGGCCGCGTGTGGCGGAACCTCACAAAGCTCACCTTGGCAACTGAATACCATTGGGCGAGAGCGCCTTTACGGCTTGGTCAAGATTCTTTACAGGTCGCAGCTCTACCTGCTTCCCTGCCAAGGCCCGCATCTGTTTCTGTTCGTTCTGAGGAGTTGCCGCTGGATAGATGAACATCTTCACTCCTGCGCGCTTCACGGCAGCGACTTTCTGAAGAATTCCACCAATCGGTCCAACGGTTCCATCGTCAAGAATCTCTCCCGTGACAGCCACGGTTCGGCCTCCCGTGAGCGATCTTGGCGTCATGCGATCCAAGATCGCCAACGTCCATGCCAACCCGGCAGATGGACCAGACACCGTTCCAGAATCAACCGCCACCTGCACCTTGGAATCAATTGTCGGGGCATCAGGTTCTCCCTCAATTCCCAAAATTGGTCGAGTAACTTCATCTGCTGCTGCACCAAGCGTTACCGCTAGATCTTTGCGCACCGGCTTTCCGTCAGAGTCTTGCCGCCTGACGACCACCTGCACCTGCTCCCCCGGCGCGTGGTCAGCGAGTTCGGGTGCGATGTCAGAAGGAAGCGCCACTTCGGCGCCATCGACCGACACAATCACGTCACCCGGCAAGAGCACTCCATCAGCAGGAGCCTCCTTTTGTACCGCCACGACCCGTGTTCCGTCCGCGTCGTATGTTGCCTCAATGCCTAGGTATTCCAGCGCGACTCGAGTGGCAGTCAACTTGGACAGGTCCATCCGGAGTTGATTCTGTTTCTGGCTTGATTGGCGATTTCCATCCGGGTACATCTCGTCGCGAGTTCGAATCTCAACTGCGTCATCGAGCCAAGCTCGAATCATCAGCGCAGGTGTTGCTTGGTCGACAAACACCGTGGTGAACAAGACTTGCCCCTTCGTCTCGAAGCTCTTGGCCCCAGAGATGTCAACGCGTTGTTCAGCCGGACGAACCGAACCAGGCTGAACCAAATAAAAGGGCAAGCGAATCAGAAACATGCCGGCAACCAAAGCGGCGCCCAGAAAGCCGAATGCCGCAAGGACAAACCAGCGGGTCTTTGGAGGACCCTTGGCTTCTTGCTGAGCGTTCTGACTTGTTTCTCCTGTTGCAGCGGTGGCTGCAGAAATATCTTGGGTGCTGATCGCTGCAGGAGGAGCCGCGTTCAAGTCGCTTGCCGGCGGGGCACTGTCGGTTGGTAGTGTTCTATCAGTCATGTTCACGCTGTTGCTAGGAATCTTCATAGTGGTTCTGAGTGCTCTTGGCTTTGGTTACGCCCTGTTTGGTCGTCGACCACTCCCTCAGCCTGCCACGGGAACAGCCCCGGCACTTGCGCCAAGAGATTTTGCTGAGGCAATCCCCAGCGACTCCGGATCCGCTGCTGAAGTTACGCTCCTCGATAGAGCCCTTGATGATGAGCCTGCACGCGGCCGTCGCGCCAAAGACGTCACGATCACCCCGGTCGTTCGGGCTCGGTCAACACTGCTGCTTGCGCTGGCCGTGATTGGCATCGCTGCCATCCTCGGCGTGGTGCTCAGCGTGGCGCTTGTGGGCATCGTCTTCCTCGTGACTTGAACGCTTTCGCTCCCTGCACGCGCCGGTGCCCGGGCAAACCCGGGCACCTTGCACACTATTTATGAGTCGCCTTTGCGACTTCGTTCGTCTAAGGCTCAGCGACCGAACAACCCACGACGCGTTGGCGGGCTTTCTTCTGGCGGCTGATCGGCTGGTGGAACCGGTGCAGCTGGAGCGCTCGGGGCCGCCGGCGAGGCAAATGGACTCGAAGCCGGGTTTGGTGCCGGAGCAGGTGCCGGAGCCGGAGCCGGAGCCGGAGCGGGTGCCGGAGCCGGAGCTGGTGCAGGAGCGGGTGCAGGAGCTGGTGCAGGAGCCGGAGCGGGCGCAGGAGCCGGAGCAGCAGAAGGAGCGGGCGCAGGAGCCGGAGCGGGCGCGTTTGCCGGAGCCGGTGCAGACCCGGCCGTCAGGGCCTGTAGCTTGACCTTGTAATAGGGCTTCAGCTCGAACTTGACCTCGTTCAGTTCAAAAATTCGAACGCTGTCAACCCCCTGATCATTTCTGATTTTCTCAACAAAGCTCACCGCCTCATCGATTGACTCAAACTGGTTGTACCCCGGATCACCGTCGGGATTTTGAAAGATGACCATGTGCTGCGACACGAACCGCTCCTTGTTGATTGGTATGCGATTTACAGTCTAGGGGTGTCCGAGGCTGTTTGGGGCGCCCAAACGCTAAATTGCGCCACCAGATGCGGCATGCGAGCACCACTTTGGAAACCCAGGAGAGAGACTGCAGATGACACAAAATTCAGATCTCGACCCCCTCACTCATCGAAGTGAGGTCATTATCGCTGGCCACCTTGGACAACGCTCTGTGGCCGAAGCAGGACTGAACGACGCTGATGCCGATATTCGCGCCGCTGCTCTCGGCGCCCTTGATCGGATGGGCAAGCTTGGCAGTTCGGAGCTCATCTCGGGCCTCCAAGATCCGGCCCCAGCGACTCGACGTCGAGCAGCCCTGCTCGCTGCTGATCGTGATGATCTGCTCGATGAACTTCGGGAGTTGCTTTCCGATTCCGATGACACGGTGGTAGAGGTCGCGGCCTTTGCATGCGGTGAACGCGCCGATGCAGACGCAGAAACCGTAAAACTTCTGTCATGCGTAGCGCTCGAGCATGAGGATGCACTGTGCCGAGAGGCTGCAATTGCTGCGCTAGGTTCGATCGGCGACTCGGCCGGGCGTGCAGCCGTTCTCGTCGGTTGTTCCGACAGAGCCACAGTTCGAAGGCGAGCGGTTCTCGCTCTTGCTGCCTTCGAAGGCGCAGAAGTCACCGCAATGCTCCGCACACTTACTCAAGATCGCGACCAACAAGTACGCCAAGCAGCAGAAGAACTGCTTGCCATTGAACTCGGCGAGCAGCTCTAACGTCACCACTGCGTCGAATCGCACGCTTACTTCGTAAACCTGAAGCACTGACATCTCTGCCTGCTGCCTCGTCACGAGTGCAGCTCAATTACCTAACGTCGCGCTCCCATAAACATGTCACGCAACTCCTCATATGACTCCACCACGCGTCCTGCTCCGAGCACCACGGATTCAAGGGGTTGGCGAACCAGTTGCACGGGAACCTCGCTCTCGCTCGCGATTCGCAAGTCCATGCCCTTCAACAGGGATCCGCCCCCAACGAGGTGTATTCCATGTTCGATCAAGTCCTGAGCAAGTTCGGGTGGCGCTTCGGAGAGACAAGCCAAAACCGAGTCAACCATTGCATTCACCGGGTCAGAAATAGCGACACGAACTTCACTCGAGGACAAAATGATGGTTCGCGGAAGCCCTGACATCAGTTCTCTGCCGCGAACCTCGGCTCGGCCTTCATCTGGAGTCGGGTGAGCCGAACCGATCAGAATTTTGATTTCCTCTGCGGTCTGTTCGCCGATTGCGATCCCATATTCGCGGCGGATATAGGTGATGATCGCAGCATCAATATCGAACGAACCCACCCGAACGGCCTGCAGGGCAACTACCCCACCTAGCGAGATCAGCGCAGTCTCCGAGGTTCCACCTCCAATATCGACCACCATGTTTGCCATTGGTTCATTGATCGGCAGACCTGCACCGATTGCCGCAGCCATCGGCTGCTCGATCAACTGAGCTTCCGTCGCGCCCGCTTTTCTCGCTGCTTCGGTGACGGCTCGTTTCTCGACCGCCGTAATTGCTGACGGCACGCAGATCACAACTCGTGGCCGATTAAAACGGTTCACACCCACTCGCTTGAGCAACAGGCGAATCATCTCTTGCGTCACTTCGAAATCTGTGATCGCACCCTTTCGCAACGGGCGCACTGCCACGATATAACTCGGTGTTCTGCCGATCATCTTCCACGCATCACGACCCATGGCTAATACCTGGTTCGTCCTACTGTTGAGCGCGATGACCGAAGGCTCGTTCAGAACGATGCCCTCCCCTCTGGCGTAGACCAACGTGTTAGCCGTACCCAGATCAATAGCAAGGTCGCGTGCCAGTTCAAGCTCCTCGAGGAGGCCGGGTGTCGGCCCGTCTAGATAAACCTTGAGTCTCGCTCTCGCCACCGGGGTCAGGTGGAGCGAGAGCCTGCATTTTGTCGTGGAACCGATCCACCGAAGATCTAGGTGAGACCGGATCCCGGTTCCGCGCCCACAGCAGCATCATGCCGAAACAACTCAATCCGACCACGATCGCCAAGTACACCAAGTTATTCACAACAAGCACCTCGGGCTGCTTGGAGGGGGAATCAGGTTGACCTGCAGAGAGTTCTTCATAGGTTTGTTTACGATCTGACAACTTGGCACTACGCATATCGTAGGGAAGATCCTGCTCATGGTCCCACATCACCGGGCGCGTCAGCGGGCGATGGCGGTATTTATTACGGATAACAGCTTGTGCGAGGGCGCTCAGCCTGATCAATCCGCAGCAGTTTCGATCAGGCTGGGCCTCATCTTCGCCATCAGACACGTAGCATGTGAAGGTGAGTTTCTCTGACCCTTTCGATTCCGATCCCTCTGGTGATGACAACCCGTTCGAATCCATGAACTTTTTTCTGCAGGATCTGTCCCGAATGTTCGCGGGGCGACCTGCTGGCAGTTGGGACACTGCTCTGCAACTAGCTGGCGCGATCGCCACTGAAGGCCAGCCCGAACCAAACGTTGATCCAGAGGACCGCTTAGCTATCGAGCAGCTTGCCCGAGTAGCCGAACTTCATGTCGGGCAAGTCACCGGTCGAACGGTTGACCAAACCGTTCGCATCGAAGCACTCAACCGGACTCAGTGGGCGAAGCGGTTTCTTGACGAGGAACGCCCGCTCCTCGAAGAGTTGTCCGGCTCCATTGGCGCGGCTTTGCAATCTCAACTTGGCGACCTTGGATCCGAGGACTTGACCGAGATTGATTCGCAGTTGCCGCAGGTTCCGGGCATGCCACCTGAGGCGCTGATTCAACAACTCATGGGGATGATGGGTCCCATGCTGCTCGGAATGATGGCGGGCAGTACTGCAGGCCATCTCGCAACGCGAGCACTCGGCCATTATGAGCTTCCCCTCCCGCGACCAGCCAACGAACCGCTGACGCTCGTGCTTCGCAACGTGGACTCGTTCGCCGATGATTGGAGCTTGCCTCGAGAAGCTATTCGTCTCTGGGTATGTCTGTCCGATGTTGCGCATCAACATGTTCTCAATCTGCCGCATGTGCGTGCACACCTTGATGGATTGCTCGGCGAATACGTCTCGGCCTTTAGCCAGGACCCGGAAGAGATTGAGCGCAGAATGCGAGAACTTGGAATCTCGGAGGATTCCGAAGGTTCCGAACCCGAACTCGAAGCTCTGCAGCGACTTGCGGGCGACCCAGATGTGTTGCTCGGAGCTATGCAGTCACAAGAACAACTTGTGCTCATGCCAAGAATTGAAGCCGTGGTGGCAACAGTTGAAGGTTACGTAGATTGGGTGCTTGACAGCCTCGGTGGGCGTCTCATTCCTGAATACGATCGGGTCACTGAAGCGCTGCGCCGCCGGCGGGTCGAGGCGGGTCCCGCCAGCCGGTTCGTTGAACGCCTCTTCGGCCTTGAACTCTCTCAAGACACCTTTGATCGTGGGTCCAGATTCGTTGATGGCCTCGTGCAACGCAGCGGTACCGATGCGTTGACCCAACTCTGGCAAGACGAGGAGCATCTGCCCACTCCCGCTGAACTCTCTGCACCTGGACTCTGGCTGGCCCGGGTCGGTATTGAAGCGAATGACTTCGCGCTTGATGAACTGCCAGAGTTTGAGATTCCTGACTTTCCCGATTTAGAGAGCTAAGCGGGGCTCCTACTCTTCGACTGAGTTTTTAGAGTTTCGCGCCTGGCGTATGGTTTTTGTGATGCCCTTAGCGGTAGGTAACTGAGGTGGTGCTTGCCCGCTCTTCATCGCTTGCAGGGCGATCGCAAAAAACACCGCTGCCGCAGCAGCCACGACCATCACCACTGCCCCGCCAAGGCGAGTTGGCATCTTGATGAGCACGGGCACGGCTGCACCGAGGACCCAGATCACTTGGAACCTGGACTCAAACCTTGCGAAGGAGCGCCCGCGATTCGCATCGGGGGCATCTCGCTGAACCACTGCATCGAAAGCCTGCTTGCCCGAAGCTGCTGCCATGGCAATTGCTCCAGCCAGCAGGGCCTGCCCGACAAGACCCGGAAAAACCATCCCAGCGACACCACCAGAGACAGCAAGCACGAGTGCTCCAAAGAGCAACAGTTCCTCGCGAAGGTGGCGACGAATGACCGGCGCAACTGCCGCCCCAAGCAGGCCGCCGATCCCGGTGAGCGCAACGATGACTCCAAAGTGCCACACAGGAGGCACACCCGGTGCAATCACGGCGGAAGTATCGAGGGTTCCATCTGGGTTCTGCAGGAGGTGGCCCGTCATCATTCCGAGTCCCGGGTCTGTGGAAGCCCCTCGAAGCGCGAAGGCCAACAGGAAGGTCACAAATCCAACGATCCAACGAAGTGTTCCCATCGCCGATGCAGCCGAACGAACTCCGGCACCGCGTAGTTCTTCCTTCTCTTGCTCGTCCTCTACCTCGGCAGCAACCACCGTGACCGGTACGCGAAGAGACGCCACCGAAGCCGCTAGAAAGACCAATACGCTCAGGGCTGCGACCGCTCCTGGGCCACCGATCAGCAGCAGGATCGCTCCAGGCACCCCAGCGGCAAATGCGGCAAGGCCGGCCAAGAGCTGCAACTTGGAATTGGCCTCGACGAGTTCTCCGTCGCTGTGGACCACCGTTGGCACAATCGCGGCCTTCGCCACTGAGTAGGACTTTGCAAACACCAACATAAAGAATGCTTCGGGGAACAGGAGCAAACTGTTTGATCCGGCGCTCACAATCATGGCCACAGCGACGACGGCCCGGCCAACCGTTGAACCAACCAACATCGCGCGGCGACCACCTTTGGCGCGATCCATGGCTGGCCCGATGAGTGGTCCCACGATGGCAAACGGCGCCATTGTGAAAAGTAGATAGAGCGCGATTCGCCACCGAGCTCCAGACGGATCGACCGAGAAGAACAGCGATCCCGCGAGCACAAGCGCAATGAGGGCGTCGCCGCCAGTGGCAAGAACATGCGTGAGCGCAAGACCACTAAAGGGGATTGACGGGTCCACCCCAAATCGAGAACGTCTCCTCGATGCTCCTGAACCCCCGGTCATAGTCCCCATGCTAGGAGCAGACCCCTGTTGCTTGTTGCGAGCAGATCCTCGGCTTCGGGAAGCGCCGACCGAGTTAACTTCCGTGGCTGTCGCTAGCGAGTATTCGAGTACTTGTAACCCAGCCCTCGAATCGTCACGATCCGAGTGGGGCGTCCAGGATCATCTTCAATCTTGGACCGCACGCGCTTGACATGCACGTCCAAAGTCTTGGTATCTCCGACGTAGTCGCTGCCCCAGACGCGATCGATCAGAGTTGATCTAGGCAATACTCGACCAGCGTTCTCCATGAGCAAAGACAGCAACTCAAACTCCTTGAGGGGAAGGTTCACTACCTCGCCGCGAACCCGCACTTCGTGGCTATCAGTGTCAAGTTCTACTTCGTCGATGGTAAGAACATCTCGGACATCACTCCCAGCACTTGGCCCCTCAGTGCCGGCAACGGAACTGTGGCGGCGCAGCACAGCGCGCATCCGGGCAACTAATTCTCGTAATCGGTACGGCTTCGTGACGTAGTCATCGGCTCCCACCTCTAGGCCAACTACCGTGTCGATCTCGGCGCCTTTAGCTGTCACCATGATGATGGGCGTATCGCTACTGCGGCGAATCTCGCGACACACGTCGAGTCCAGAAATGTTTGGCAGCATGACGTCGAGCAGCACCAGGTCGGGCTTGACTAAGGCGAAGCGCTCAAGGGCCTCGGCCCCATCTCTAGCCACCTCCACGATGAACCCCTCGCGACCCAACCCAACCGTGAGCGCATCCACGAAAGCCTCTTCGTCTTCCACAAGGAGCACCGTGACAGGTGCAGACCCGCCGCTGGCTGAGTCTGGGTTGGTTGTTCGGGTTGAAATAGACATTTTTACTCCTATGAGGGTAGGTCGAAAAGAGCGACTTGGTCGGTTAACTCAGATGAAGTCATCGGGTCGATCTCGACTTGGGATCCATCGTCGACTTGAGGGGGAACAATTGCTGCGAGTGAGAGGATAAAGGTGGTGCCAACACCCTCTATCGAGTCCACCGACACGCTTCCTTGGTGATTGCTCACCACATGGCGAACGATTGCTAGGCCCAGGCCAGTGCCGCCAGTAGCTCGAGATCTGGCTCGGTCTACGCGGTAGAAACGCTCAAACACACGATCAAGATCTTTTCTTGGAATTCCGATTCCGGCATCGGTGACAGAAAGTTTGACCATGCTCCGGGGGGCGCCGCCCGCAGGAACCATTGCGCTGCTCAGCTGTGCAGACTGCGTACTGTCTCCCGGTTCCACCACAGCCGTCACCAGAATTTCGGACCCTTCGGGCGAATACTTCACTGCATTGTCCAACAAGTTGAACACGGCCGACACCAATTGCCGACGATCCCCAAGTACCAAAATCTGCGGAGAGAGATCAACGACCACCTCAATACCCGAATGACCTGCAGCGGCTGCAATGCGCGCCGTTGCTTCACTCACTACGGATTGAACCGAGATTTCATCGAACTCAGTTTCATCGCCAAACTCGATTCGACTGAGTTCCAAGAGGTCGTCGATTGTGTGGGCCGCTCGATCGGCCTCCACGATCATTCTTTCGGCGAGGCGGGCAACAACTTCACTCTCGGGTTCATCACGAATCGTCTCTGCCAACAGGCCGAGTGCACCAATCGGAGTTTTCAGTTCGTGGCTGATATTGGCCACAAAGTCTCTTCGCACCGTCTCGGTTCGTCGTTGCAGAGAATGATCCTCCACAATCGCTAAGGCACCCAATCCGGCGCCATCAGTAAATGGCTGTGCAGACACAACAAAGGATTGTGCCGGTGGTCCGAAGAGTTCAACCTCGCGGCGCACCGCTCGCCCACCGAGTGCCTTAATCATGAGTTCCTCAACCGCTGCCTCGACCAGAACGAGACCGTCTCGGGCCTCGATATAGCGCTGCGCTGACTGATTGCGAAAGAGTTCCGCTCCGGTGTCATCGCACAGAATGACGCCTTGTTCGATATGTTCAATGGCGTCACGCAGACGCTCAAGAAGGCCAGAGTTTGAACCCGGGTTTGCAGGGTTCAGCGCTTGAGCAACCTCAGTAGTCGGTGCAGCCTCTTCACTGGCCTCGGCGCCGACCAAGGGTGTTGGCGCAAGCGGTGTGGCCTCGGCCGCGTCCGAGGCTGCCCTCAACTCGGCCTGTTGTTTGAGTGGCACGGTCTTCGCTGCGAGGTAACCCAGTGCAGCTGCTGCGAACAGCCCAAGGATAAGTATCAGCAAGGAGGAAGCTGGCATCAGAGGTTCCTCGACCGGCTCATTGCGCTGCACCAGCTGAAAGCAAGAAATTCACAAGCCCGACCGGCTCGCTACCTCGAATACCCGTCAGCGCAGTGACTACAGGATGGCCCTTTGCGACGAGTGCCGTATCTGAGTCTGCTGGGAGCGAAGCAGTAGTCGGGACGAACCCAAATTCGACACGCTCCTCGGTGCGCAGAAGAAACTCCGTACGGATCGCCCCAAGCGGAGCGAGTTGGCCCCACTTCACCTCTTTCAGGTCAGTGCTCTGCAGGTCCGGAACGCTCAGGTTGATACTGCTCAGAGTTCCGCTCGAAACAATCCACGCGGCGACTTCAGCTGCGAGTTCCGCTGCAACATCAAAATACTGAATCGAGGGCTCGCTACCCGCGATACTGACGGCCACACCTGGTATGCCCAAATTTGCAGCTGTCAGCACAGCGCCAACGGTGCCTGAATGCAGAGTCACTCTGCCTGTGTTGAGACCCGGGTTCACGCCCGAGGCAACTACATCCGGGGGCGGACCAAAGGCGCCGAGATGTGCGGCAAACACACACAACGCCGGGGTTGCATCCAACTCATACGACTCCACAGATTCAAGGCCCTCAAGTGGCATCGACCGATACCGCATAAAGGATCCCTCACCAAGGTTTCCAATTGCTGCCCCACAACCGCTGCGATCGCCTTCTGGCGCCAGAGCAATCACATCATGGCCAGCGGCACTCAAGGCCGAAGCAAGTGCATGTAGGCCTGGCGCGTGTAGGCCATCGTCATTTGTCACGAGAACTCTCATCAATGGACCCTCATGCGCCATCGAGCGACTCGCCCGACGCATCCTCGTTCGTAGAATCCACTTGGGCGGATTCACTGGCTCTGTCAGCCTGAGCAGGACTCTGCTCAGCTTCGGCACCTGCCTCTGCTTCTGCTTCGCGAAGTCTCTGCCGAGCAGCCCCGCTCTTCTCTGGCAGCCAACCAGTCACCATGTACATGACGCGCTCGCCAATGTTCACTGCATGATCGCCGACGCGCTCGTAGTAGCGGCCGATCATGGCCATCTGAACAGCGCCCTGCAGATTCAGATTCATCTCGGAGTGCGAGCGGAAGATCGCTTGCACATAAGCAACCTGCAGCTCGTCGAGTCGGTCATCAATGTCGTCAAGTGCCGAGGCAAGCGAGGTGTCAGCATCGACATAGGAGTCAATCGCAGCACGGATCAGGAACGTGGCCTCTACGCCCATTTGCTCAATCAAGCCGCGAATCTGAGGTCCAAACTCAACATCATAAATACGCCGAGAGGCTTTGCAAACGTTCACAATCAGGTCTGCGGATCGCTCGAGTTCACTGATGAGTCGCAAACTGGTGAGGATGAAACGAAGTTCTCCAGCAATAGGAGATTGCAGAGCGAGCAAGCGATAGCAGCGCTCTTCAAGACCCAAACAGAAGTCGTCAATGACATCATCACCGTCGATGAGCACCTGCGCTGCATGCAAATCGCGATCAAGCAGCGCTGCAGTCCCGCGGCCAATGGTCTCGGAGACCATTGCGCCCAGACGAATCAGGTCGGAGCGAACCTCTTCGAGTTCGCCGTGATAATGGATTCTGGTTTCGTTCAATTGAGTCCCCCGACTGACTGAAAGATCATCCGAATTTACCAGTGATGTAATGCTCGGTGCGCTCGTCAGTTGGGTTTGCAAAGATCGTTTCGGTGCGGTCGAACTCGACGAGCAGGCCAGTTCGCACATCACTCTCTTGGTTCACTTCAGTAGAAAAGAACGCAGTTGCATCGCTCACTCGTGCAGCCTGTTGCATGTTGTGAGTAACGATCACAATCGTAAAGTCCGTCTTGATCTCTCTCATCAAGTCTTCGATCCGAGCAGTGGCAATCGGGTCCAGAGCAGAACACGGCTCGTCCATCAGGATGACTTCGGGTTTCACAGCAATCGCTCGCGCAATACACAGGCGTTGTTGCTGACCACCCGACATTCCAAGTGCCGAGGCCTTCAGGCGGTCCTTGACCTCATCCCACAGGGCTGCTCGTTTGAGTGAGCTCTCAACTATCTCGTCAAGCTCTGCTTTCTTCTTGATCCCTCCGATTCTCGGTCCATAGGCCACGTTTTCGTAGATGGACTTTGGGAATGGGTTCGGCTTCTGAAAGACCATCCCGATGCGACGACGAACCTCTACTGCGTTGACTTTCTCTCCGTACAGATCAACCCCGTGGTACTCAATCTTGCCCTCAACAGAGGCGCCGTCGATCAGGTCATTCATGCGGTTAAAGCAGCGAAGAACAGTGGTCTTGCCACAACCAGAAGGACCGATGAATGCAGTGATCTCATGCTTGCGCACTTTCATATCTACGTCTCGCACGGCACGGTACTTTCCGTAATAGACGCTGAGCTTGTTCACGTTGAACACAACTGCCCCAAGCTCGGCCGGCTTGTCTTGGCTAGCTGCTGAATCAGAGGGATCACCTTGAGTGGATGTCTCGGAGCCGCTGTCCGAACCACTTGCTGATTCAGTGCCTGCATCCTCGCTGTTGACTACGGGCGGATCCATCGTGGTTTGAGTAGAGGCGCTATCCATGTTCCTCGCTTGCTCACTATCTGCCTGCATTGTGTTCTCCAGAGAGGTCATGTATTTCCTATGGTCAATCTGCTGCTGATTGCTCGAGCAGTAAGGGTAAGTACAAGCACAATGCCCACCAGAGTCACCGCAGCGCCCCATGCGAGTTGGGTCGCAATACTGCCCCCGTTGGTGAGTTGCGAATAAATCTGCGCCGAGAGCGTGGTGTTCTGGCCGCGCATCGAGAAGTTCGTGGTGGTCACATAACCAATAGTGAACACAACTGGTGCTGTCTCGCCGGCTGCTCGAGCAACTGCTAGTAGGCAACCAGAAGTTATTCCGGCACTCGCTGCTGGCAGCACCACTTTGAGAGTGGTCTTCCATGTTCGGGTACCAAGCGCAGCTGAAGCCTCACGAAGTGCATTGGGTACCAGCTTGAGCATTTCTTCGGTCGACCTCACCACGATCGGCAACATCAAACATGCCAAGGCTAAAGACGCAGCAAAGGCTGACTTGCCTTTCGTTCCAAAATTCAATACCCAGATGGTGTAGATGAACACACCCATGACCACCGAGGGAACCCCCACCATGACGTCGGTCATAAAGCGGATAAACCGAGCCAAGCGGCCAGTCTTGCCATACTCGTGCAAATAGACAGCTCCCAAAATACCTAAGGGGATCGCCATAACCGAGGCACCAACTACTGTCAGGAAGGTACCCACGATAGCGGGCTGCATACCCTCAACTACAGAGGTTGAGGATCCGCCAGCCTCACATTCGGCAGCATCACCAAACCCAAGGCCACACAAGTCTTCATTGCCAGCTAGGTCTGCTCGGCCAACATCGCCTGGAATGGGCTGGGTCCACCAATCAACTGTGAGTACAACGCCAAGACCCTGAGAGAGCACGCTTGCTCCCATGGCAAAAAGCGGAATCGCTGCAATGAAGAACGCCCCTACCATCGCAACCGAAGCAGCCGTGTTTCGAAACCTGCGCTTCTTGGACATATTGGCCGAAGTCAGGCTCTGGAGCACCTGCTCGGTGGACTCAGAACTTGCGTTACTCATGCGGTCCCCTTGATCCGTCGGTCAATCACTAGCACCAGCCGTCGAGCCGACACATTCACCACAATGGTGATCACAAATAGGCAGACACCAAGGCCGATCAAAGCCGATCGGTACAGGCCACCTGCCTCTGACAAGCTGCGGAAAATCTGAGCGGGCATGGTCTCGCCACGCCCAAAGAGGTTGGCCGAAATCTGCGGTGAAGCTCCGATCAGGAGTGCAACGGCAACCGTCTCTCCCATTGCCCGGCCGAGCCCTAGCATCACTGCTCCTGTCAGGCCGCCCGTGGAATGCGGAATGACCACACCTTTGATCATCTCCCATCGAGTCGCCCCAAGAGCAAGCGACCCAGACTTGTCATTTTCTGGCACCGTCAAGAACACCTCTCGGGTAACCGAGGTAATGATGGGGATAATCATGAGTGCAAGAACCAAACCTGCGCTCATAAAGCTCGACCCAGACCCGGGGGCAAAGATGACATTCAGGACCGGGATTGAGGAAACGGCATCGGCTATTGAGTTGAACACCGACTGAAAGATCGGTATGAGCTGATAAAAGCCCCACAACCCGAATACAACTGAAGGCACAGCGGCTAGCAGGTCAATCACCAGTGTGATGCTGCTGCGAACACGCCGATGCGCTAGTTCTGTCACGAACAGCGCTATGCCAATGCTGAGCGGAACCGCAAAGAACACGGCAATGAGCGAGACCAAGACAGTGCCGTATACCAATGGAACAATGCCGTAGATCCCCTCAGACGGGATCCACTCAAGTCCAAAAAAGTACGAGGTACCGAGTTCAGAAAACGCTGGCCAGGCCTGCTTGGTGGTGGTCACTGCGATCAGCAGCAGGATCACCAGAACGGCCACTCCAGATAGCAGCGTTACCCTTCGGAAAATTCCGTCAGCAACTGCTCCAGAGCCCTGCTCGGTTAGCGGGATCGGGGAGGTCTCCTCGCTCTCGGCGGGAGGCCTCTCAAGCTGGGTAGTCATAATTAATCAGTGCAGACATGCGTGCCCTTTGATTTCATCAAGTAAAGAGATCGGGGCCGGATCGCGAGCGATCCGGCCCCACTGAGATCAACTAGCGATCTTGTCGATCTGAGCAATCGCCTGTTCGGCGAGTGAAACTGGAAGCGCAACGTAACCGGTCTTGGCTGCTTCGGCCTGGCCCGTAGTCAACACGTACTGCAAGTAGGTCTTGATCGTGGTGGCCTTAGCCGCATCGGCTTGCTTGTCAAGAACCAACAAGAAGGTGGGCGCTGTGATCGGGTAATCCTCGGCACCGGAACCATTGAGCGGGTTGTAGGTCAAGTTTGGCTCGATGGTCGCACTCTCAAGAGCGGCCTGCACCCCTGCGGCAGACGGAGCAATGTAGTTACCCGAAGAATTCTTGATGCTCGCCAGACTCAGACCAGCTTTACCTGCATCTGAAAGGTCGACGTATCCAATTGCCCCGGAGGTCTTCTTGATGACTTCGGCTACGCCGGAGTTCTTCTCGGCTCCCTGCGTGGATGCTGGCCAGTTGACCTCATCGCCGCTGCCCAGAGTCCAAACAGAGGGTGAGGCAGCAGTGACATATTTCGTAAAGTTGTTCGTGGTTCCCGAACCATCCGAGCGATGCACCACTGTGATGGGAGTTGCTGGCAACTTCGCACCTGGGTTGTCGGCAGCAATCTTGGGGTCATTCCAAGTTGTGATCTGGGCTTGGAAGATTCCGGCAATGACGTCGGGGCTAAGTTGCAGTTTGGTCACACCGTCTAGGTTGTACGAGACCGTTATTGGTGCTGCAACGGTTGGGAAGAACAACACCGTGCTCGGAAAGACTTCGCCATCCTTGGGCAGCGAATCGCTACCAGCGAAGTCAACGGTTCCAGCAGCGAGCTGCGAACGGCCATCTGAGGAGCCACTCTTCGCATATGTCACGATCTCGGTACCCTCAACCTTATTGAAGTCTGCGTTGTCTGCTTGGTAGAAGGAATCGGGGAAGCTCGCTCCACCACCAGATACCGATGCAGTGAGCGCCTTGATGGAGGCATCGGTTGGGGCTTCGCCCGCTGTTGCGACCGTAGTTGTCGACTTGTCAGAAGTTGATTCGGTATCGGACTTACTGCAGGCCGCTGCAAAAATTGCCAGTACAGCAATCAGGGCGATACTCGCACCAAGTTGAGTGCTCCGGGATTTTCCACGCTTGACATTCATTCTGTTTCTCCTAGGGAATGGAGGGGCGGGAACTCTTTTTGTGCAGGCCATCGGGGCTAGCAAGTCCCAAAGCTAGGAAGGTGTCCTGTACTGGGGTAGCGATTTGGATGAACAGAAGGTGAACCCCTACCAAATTTATAAAATCCCAAGTTTGAAATGTATTGAAATAAGTTGAGAACTTCTAAATATCTCGTTCACATATAGACAGTGAGTGAACAACTTCAAGGTCAGACGAAAACGTGCAGATCCTCGATAGCTCCTCAAAGGCAACCCAAGAAATCCGATCAACCTCTTCGTTCGGTTCAAA
>JBAXCX010000066.1:0-16377 GCA_037141255.1 Actinomycetes bacterium
GCCACACCCTCAACTCACAACGCCACCAAAAACAACAACCCAGACCACCCCCATAGGCACACCCACAACTAGCGCCCATCCAGAACAAACATCGCCACCGTCATAACCGGCGGCACCAACGCGAGCAGGACCGTCAATGGGGCACGGTCCTGCTCGTCGTATCTGTTGGTCGTATCTGTTGGTCGTATCTGTTGGTCGTATCTGTTGGTCGTACCGGTAGGTCGTATCTGTTGGTGGTACCTGTTGGTCGTATCTGTTTAGGAACTCGGGCAGACTTCTCGGGTGACCACCCCTACTCCGGCCGGTGCCGTGCTGGCTAGATCCTGTCGAGCCGCATCCTGCCGGGCTAGATCCTGTTGGGCTAGATCGTGTTGGATCAATTCTTGTTGGGCTAGATCTTGTTGGGCTAGATCGTGTTGAGCCAGATTGGTGGCGTCGATTGGTGGGTGGTGATTCTGACCTTCTTGGTTGGCGTTGGTGCGGGGGTTCTCTCGGCGCTGCTCGGAGTTGGCGGCGCCGTGGTTACTACCCCAGCCATTCGAGTTCTCGGAGCCACTCCGATTCTGGCTGTCGGGTCGACCGTGCCGGCCATCCTGCCAGCAGCCATCTCAGGAACTTGGCGCTATGCCAAAGCCGGCCTAGTTGATTGGCGGGCTGCACTCGGCCTAGGCATCTCGGGCGCAGTCTTTGCTATCGCCGGAGCCATGACCTCGAGCCTGATCGATGGCCGCGTGCTGATGTTGCTGACAGCTTTTTTAATGTTCTGGTCGGGAATCTCGGTTGTGCGTGGGGGGCGAGGCTCCGCCGACCCCAGCGCCGACACCAGCCCTGCATCTGAGTCCAGCCCTGCATCTGAGGACAGCCCCGACCCGGCGCTCCCTGCATCTGACGCCAGCCTTGCATCTGAGGCAAGCCCCGACCCGGCGCTCCCTGCATCTGAGGCCAGCCCGGAACCTGCCCTTGCCCCAAAGCATTCGCTGCCGGTCATCGGCTCGCTTGGCGCAGCCTCTGGATTTGTGGCCGGACTCCTCGGCCTTGGCGGCGGCATCATCATGGTGCCGGTGCTCACGGGGCCTCTCAAGATCCCAATGAAGTCGGCAGTGGCTTCCAGCTTGGTTGCCGTGGCCATTTTCAGCATTCCAGCGTTAATCACTCACATCATTCTGGGTCATGTCGACTGGGCGTTCGCCCTGCCGCTCATGCTTGGAGTGATCCCGGGTGCGCAAATCGGCGCTCGAATCACGATTGGCTCGTCGGATCGCAAAATCCGCTTGCTCTTTGGTGCCCTCATCATCGTGCTAGCCGTGGTGTACGGAACCGCTGAAGCACTCGCATTCTTCTGAGAGTTCCGCTTTACCGCCTTACGGGAGGTGCCTCGGTGCCTGCAGGGGCGGTTAGCACTCGGAGGCCATGAGTGCTAAATTCCGCTGGCACTCTTTGCTACGGAGTGCCAAGAACGCAGTTCCTACGGAGGACCCCCATGGCCAAGAACATCTCATTTGACGATTCAGCCCGCCGCAAACTCGAAGCTGGAATGAACCAGCTCGCTGACGCAGTGCGCGTCACGCTCGGCCCAAAGGGTCGCAACGTAGTACTCGACAAAAAGTGGGGCGCACCCACCATCACCAATGATGGTGTCTCCATTGCTAAAGAGATCGAACTCGAAGACCCGTATGAAAATATCGGGGCCAGTCTGGTGAAAGAAGTCGCAAAAAAGACTGACGATGTCGCCGGTGACGGCACAACAACAGCCACGGTTCTGGCCTGGTCGATGGTGCGTGAGGGGCTACGCAACCTTGCAGCCGGAGCAAACCCCATGGGCATCAAGAAGGGCATCGAAAAGGCCACCGCCTGCGCAACCGAAAAGATCCATGAGCTAGCAATCGAGGTTGATTCAAAAGAGCAGATTGCTCAAGTAGCTGGCGTTTCCTCAGCTGATCCTGCGATCGGCGCAACCATTGCCGATGCCATCGACAAGGTCGGCAAAGACGGAGTGATCACCGTTGAAGAGTCCAATACCTTTGGAATTGAGCTCGAGTTTGCCGAGGGCATGCGCTTTGACAAAGGCTACATCTCGCCCTACTTCGTAACCGATGTTGATCGTCAAGAAGCAGTCCTTGAAAGCCCCTACCTGCTACTAGTCGGATCCAAAATCTCGAACATCCGCGACTTGGTGCCAGTGCTCGAAAAGGTCATGCAGACCAATAAGTCGCTCGTCATTGTTGCCGAAGATGTTGACGGCGAAGCACTCGCAACGCTGGTCGTAAACAAGATCCGCGGCACCTTTACCTCGGTTGCCGTCAAGGCCCCTGGTTTCGGCGAGCGCCGCAAGGCGATGCTTGCTGACATCGCCGTGCTCACTGGGGCACAGGTGATTCTTGAAGAGGTCGGCCTGAAGCTTGACTCGATCGACCTCGATGTACTCGGCCAAGCCGATCGTGTTGTCATCACCAAAGATGAGACAACCATCATCAACGGTGCAGGATCCAAGGACGAGATCGAGGGCCGGATCGCTCAGATCAAAGCCGAGATCGACAACACCGATTCCGACTACGACACCGAGAAGCTGCAAGAGCGTCTTGCCAAGCTTTCGGGTGGCGTTGCAGTGCTCAAGGTTGGAGCGGCCACCGAAGTTGAACTCAAAGAAAAGAAGCACCGCATCGAGGACGCAGTGTCCACCACCAAGGCAGCCATCGAAGAGGGCGTAGTCGCAGGCGGCGGAGTGACCTTGTTGCGTGCGCAGCAGGCCGTTCAGGAACTTGCCGAGACGTTGGTCGGCGATGAAGCAACCGGTGCACGGATTGTCGCAAAGGCACTCGAAGCTCCGCTCACCCAGATTGCCGAAAACGCCGGCCTTGAGGGCGGCGTGATCGTGTCCAAGGTTCGCGCTCTGAAAAACCCGAACGAGGGTTTGAACGCTGCCACCAACGAGTATGAGGACTTGGTGGCCGCTGGCATCATCGATGCAGCCAAAGTCACCCGCTCGGCGCTCCAGAACGCCGCCTCAATCGCAGCGCTGTTCTTGACTACAGAGGCCGTCATTACTGACGCACCCGTCTCCAGCACCATGTCGGCACCAGATATGGGAGGCATGGACTACTAGTCCATGCTTCTAGTCGTGTTGGCGCTCGTTTCGCTGACGCTTCACATGACAGACTGAGTTCATGACCCTGCCTGCAACCCCTTCGGTCGGCCTAGCCGTGATGCACTTGTTCTTTCATGTGAGTTCGCGCACCGACCGAGAAGGTGTCCTTAAAGCTATTTCTGCTGCGCAGGAACAGGGCGATCAAGTTGTCACTGCAGCCATGCTTGGCCACAAGTCCGATGTTGCTGTGCTTGCTCTATCAACCGATCAGTGGCGCCTTCGACGCCTGCAAACAGATTTGGTGATCGCTGGTTTGGATCTCACCGAGTCATACGTGTCGTTGACGGAACTGTCTGAGTATGCAGCGGGGGTTCCTGAAGAGATGCAACAGGCTCGGCTCTACCCAGTCCTGCCTCCTGAGGGAAAGCCGGCATTTTGTTTCTACCCCATGTCAAAAACCCGCAACGTCGGAGCCAACTGGTACGAACTAAGCTTTGAGCGGCGTAAAGAACTGATGTACGAACATGGCGCGTCGGGCAGAAAGTTTGCCGGTCGACTCGTGCAACTCATTACGGGTTCAACTGGTCTCGATGAATATGAGTGGGGTGTAACGCTTTTCGGCGATACGCCCGACACGATCAAAGAGGTGGTCTACACGATGCGCTACGACCAGGCCTCGACTCAGTACGGCGAGTTCGGACCCTTTTATGTGGGCATGGTGGAGTCTCCCGAGGTAGTCCTCGACGAGGTCGGTGTGTGAGCACAGTCCATGGCTAAGCAATCCAAGGCCAAGACTGCCCGGAAGATGCTGATGGGGTTGGCCCTGCTGGTACTCGTGGTCGCGATCTGCGTTGAAATCGGTGGTCGGGTTGTTACGCAGCGCATCGCTGAGGATCAACTCCGCTCTGCTGGGGTAGCTGGCGGGGTCGAGGTCACCGTTGGAGAATCTTGGTGGCGGCCGACGGTGCTGCCAGCGATCTTCACGGGTCAAGTCGATCGAATCGCTATCCGGCTGAACAAAGCAAAGCTGTACTCGTTACCCGTTACCCAGGCCGATTACATCCTCAATGACTTACAGATTGACCTGTCGCTACGCACCGCCAAAGTCGTGGCCTCCTCGCTCGGGTCTGGATCGGTTCGAGTACTCATTGACCCAAGCGAGATTGGTGCACTCGTGGGTGTCCCCGCAGAGATTCGTGATGGGGCGCTCCTGCTTGGATCGCCGCTTGAACCGGCACAACTCTCGTTGCAGGGACAGAATCTGGTTATCGATTCTCCTCAGTTACGCTCTGCTGGTCAGGTAACTTCGCTGCAAATTGCCGACCCGGAACTTCTGCCCTGTAATCCTCAAGTTCGCATTCTGGGAGCGATGGTTGAGTTGGCCTGCACGGGGAATTCACTTCCTGGGGTGCTGCGCAATTCGATCGGTGTTGGAACTCCATCGATTCCCGTTGATTCGCAGCCAACCCAGCTTGAGCCGCCAGTAACCCTCGATAAGCCTAGGGCTTCTCCAATCACCACTCCGGCTGGTGGCAACGATGGTGGCTGAAAATTCACAAGTTCCTCCGCCAGAGGAGCAGATGTTTGCGGATTACTCCGCTGCCTTGGCCACGGCAATAGACGGAGTCCTCGTTGAGTGGGTAGTGAACTCGGTGACCAAGCGGGCTTCCGCTGCTGCTGTTCAACTTGATGAGGCCCAGCTTGCAGCGGCTGTCGATGCAGGTGAGCTCTGCCGTGCAGATGTGAGTGCCAAGATGTGGGCGCTGCTTCAGAGTGACCTTGATGTGCAACAGAGCACCCCGCTTGCGCTGCTGCGATCCTCAACGAGTTATGCCACGCAGGTGTTGATGTCGGCGGGGGTGCCACAGGTGCAGCGCGATGAGTTCGAGCAGCGAGCCTTTCCTGAAGATGTGTACGGCCTAGCTCCCGCAGCGTTGAGCGATGTGAACCAGCTACTGCTTGAGCCGGGCTTGGAATGGGGAGCGGCGAAAGCTCACCTGCACTTGCTGCGCCGGCGAGCGGCCGGACAGCGATGAGGATTGTTGCGCTCATCCCAGACCTGATGGACAGGTCGCGTCTTGGACAGCATCAGATCGAGTTTGTGGGTGCTGCTGCGTTGCTTCCGATTGTGGCCGCTGGAGCGGATTTGGTGTTCGTTGACTTGTCTCGGCCTGGGGTGTCAGAGGTGCTTGGGGTTGTGGTGGAATCCTGTGATCGCGTGGTTGGCTTTGCGCCCCATGTCGAAAACGAAATCATGGCCTGGGCAGTTTCTCTCGGGGCCGAAGTGCTGCCAAGAAGTAAGTTCTTCCGTCGGGCAGAGGAGTTGCTCTCAGCGACCGAGGCTGACGAGATAGAGGACTGATTAGCTTGGGGGCGGGGGCGACCAACTGCTGTCGATCGGCCGAGGCTCAAAGAACAGGCAGTCCTCGGGGCAGTCAAAGGGCATCTCGGATGCGGCACCGAGTCTGCAGCGTTGAACGAGTTCCGTGGGGGTCACTGATCGACTCGAATAGTGACGACATTCATGTCGAACGGCCATGGGACAGGACTGTAGAGCCATGCAAGCTGCAGCAGTAATTCTTTCGCAACTCGCCCTTTTCTACCGTAACCCACTGGCTTACTGAACGAAACATCCCCGAAACACGGTCCCCGTACTGTTTGCAAGCGAGTAATCCAATCGCAGTGCCGGTGCGAGCCATTACCCTGTGGGTCAGATCGGCTGTCCATGCATAATCCCGACAACTTGTCGGGGGTGTCACCATGATCGAAGGATTATCCTCTTCGGTTTTATGAGAAAGGAAGTCTCTCAATGAAGTTGGTCACTGCAGTAATTAAGCCATTCAAACTTGACGATGTGAAAAATGGTCTGAAGGCAGCGGGGGTTGTGGGTATGACTGTGACCGAGGTTCGCGGCTTCGGTCGTCAGGGCGGCCATACCGAGACCTATCGCGGTACCGAATACCAAGTGGACTTCTTGCCGAAGGTCAAGATTGAGGTCATCGTGGATGACGCAGAAGCCGCTGCAGTCGTGGAGGTCATTGCAACTTCAGCCAAAACCGACAAGATCGGCGACGGCAAGATTTGGGTAACAAGCGTTGAGGATCTTGTCCGAATCCGCACTGGCGAGCACGGAGTCGATGCAGTCTGATCAGTCGGCAGTCTGATCACTCGGCAGTCTGATTGCTCGGCAGTCTGATCGCTCGGCAGTCTGATTGCTCGGCAGTCTGATCGCTCGGGCGACCTACTCCTCGCTCTGGGTGACTCCGGCCAAAGCTCAGGGTCACGCTGGTCATCAGTGCGTTCAGTAGATTAAGGAACAGATGTCCTACGCTCTGCAACGCAGCGACTTTTTAGATAACCGGCAACTCAAAGGCCGAGAGTTTTGCGCCGCCTATACCGAGTTGATTGAGTCTTGGCTAGTAGAGATTTTTCACTCACGTGACGCTGTGATCACCGGTGTAGCCCTTGTTGCAGTAGGTGGTCAGGGGCGATCCGAGCTTGCCCCGCAATCCGATCTAGATCTACTACTCCTGCATGATCGCTCGGCTTCTGCACAGCAGGTTGCCGAAGTTGCTGAGGTTTTGTGGTACCCGATCTGGGACGCCGGGCTCAAGCTTGGTCATGCAGTAAGGAGCATAAAAGACACCCTCGCATTAGCGAATGAAGACCTTGTGACAGCAACAGCGTTGCTCTCGGCGCGGCATATCGCTGGCGATCGAGCGTTGACTGCTGAACTGGCAGAGAAGGCCAAGGTGAATTGGCGAAAGCGCGGTAAGCGATGGTTGGCCGAATTGAGCAGTTCAGTTGAGGCGCGCCATAGCAACTCAGGTGAACTTGCCTTTGATCTGGAGCCCGATTTGAAAGAGGGCCGTGGCGGCCTTCGTGATGTTCATGCCATGAGCTGGGCTCGTGCAGCAGGTGCCGATATCGACGAGTCGGTGCTGCTCTCTCTGAACCCAGCCTATGACGAGATATTGGCAGTACGAGTTGAACTTCACCGCTGCACCGCTCGTGCTGGAGATCAACTACTGCTGCAGGAGCAAGACGCAGTGGCTGCGGCAGTTGGTGACGCTGATGCCGATGTTTTGATGGCACGCGTGGCGGCGGCTGGCCGCAAAATTTCTTGGGTGAGCGATGAGTGCTTTCACGAGATCAAACTGTCGCTTGGTGGGCCATTCAGAGATCGCTTTCGTCGGGAACGTCAACTCGACAACGGACTCATTTTGCGAAATGCCAGGGTATGTCTAGCTGAGGATGCCATACCGGTCACCGACCCGCTAACAGTGCTGCAAGTCGGACTAGCTGCAGCGCAAGGATCGGCGCGCATAGAGGCCCGCACTCTTGCGGCGCTTGCTCCGGCACCAGCACTAGAGGTTCCGTGGCCACCACAGGCGCGTGGGCTGTTTATTGACCTGCTGCGCCACGGCTCCACCTCGATTCCCGTTATTGAAACCCTCGATCAGTTCGGGTTATGGACCCCTCTGATTCCGGAGTGGGAGCCATGCCGCAGCATGCCGCAGCGCAATGTGTTTCATCACTTCACGGTTGATCGTCACCTGTTGGAATGCAGTGCTGAGGCAGCTTCGTTAGCGCACCGAACACCACGACCCGACCTCTTGATGGTTGCGGCGCTCTTGCACGATATTGGTAAGGGCTACCCCGGTGATCACAGCGAAGTTGGCGAGCAACTCGCCACTGAGATTGCTTCCCGATTAGGTTTCGACGCAGAAGATGTCTCAACCATTGCGTTTCTAGTTCGCTATCACCTGTTGTTGTCAGAGGTCGCAACTCGTCGAGACCTTGATGATCCCGCCACCATTGAGGGGACGGCAAAAATAGTTGAGACTGCCGATCGGCTGGCATTGCTTCGGGCATTATCTGAGGCTGACGGCATATCCACCGGTGCAACTTCTTGGGGACCTTGGAAGGCACAGCTTGTCGAGCAACTCTCGACTCGGGTGGCCAATTTGATCAATGGGGAAGAGCAGCTTTCTGAGCGTGCGAGCTTTCCGAATGATGACCAACGCTCACTCATGCAGAACCCCGGGATTCATATTTCGGTTGAGGGTGAGCGGATTACGGTGGTGTGCCCTGATCGACTTGGTGTGTTCTTTCGGGTTGCGGGCGCGTTGGCGCTTCACGACCTTGATGTGATCGGGGCGAATGTCTACTCCGAGAACGGAGTGGCACTTGATGAGTTCCACGTGACGGTTGGCGGATCGGGGGTGCTGCCCTGGGATGACGTGCGCACAGATATTTTGAAATCACTCGAGGGTCGTTTGGCAGTTCAAGCTCGCCTCGAGGATCGGATTCGGCGAACACGGCGCCCTTTGCGTCGGGGGCCAAGTCAATTCCCCTCTCGAGTGCGTTTCGATAACGACGCAACAGCCGGCGCAACTGTGCTCGAGGCAGTAGGGCCAGACCGCATCGGCCTGCTGTATGGACTTACCCGCGCTCTTGCAGACCTTGACTTGAATGTCTCATCGGCAAAGATTCACACCATGGGTGATGATGTGATTGACACGTTCTACCTCACACTTTCTGAGGGCGGCCAAGTTCAAGACCCAGATCACCAGGCAGAGATCCGACGTGCGCTGATGCATGTGCTTGAGCCGTCGGTCTAAGCGCTGCTGATGTTTGTTCTGATCCTCTCCTTCGCCTGTGTGGCTGCGGTGATTCCCGTGCTGGCTTCGCGACTAGGCAGGCGAGTTTTTTATGTTGCGTCACTTGTTCCGGCTGGCGCATTCATCTGGGGTGTGAGGGCGTACTCTCAGATTTCAGCGACCAGTCCACTCACCGAGCAGGCAGCTTGGGTGCCACAACTCGGCCTGAGGATCGGGCTTCGCTTTGACGGATTCGCGTTCCTCATGCTCTCGCTCGTGGTCGGGATTGGGTTCTTCGTCTTTGTCTACGCGGGTTCGTACTTCCACGCAGAGCCAATCATCGGCAGATTCGCCGCAACCCTGTTGTTGTTCTCTGGGTCGATGCTGGGTTTAGTGCTTGCAGACAATTTGCTGGCGCTGTTCATGTTCTGGGAACTCACTTCTATCACCTCGTATTTGTTGATCAGCATTGAAGACAACAAGGCCGCTGCTCGATCAGGAGCGATGCAGGCGTTGCTCATTACTGGGATGGGCGGCCTTGCCATGTTGGGCGGGTTTGTTCTGCTTGGCGAAGCTGCGGGTACCTACTCGATGGCCGAACTCTTAGCGCGGCCGCCCTCCGGTTCGGTGGTCAACGTAGCGCTGGTACTGGTTTTGATTGGCGCGTTCACAAAGTCGGCCCAAGTTCCCTTTCATACTTGGCTACCGCGTGCGATGAATGCGCCCACCCCGGTGAGTTCGTACCTTCACTCCGCCACGATGGTGACTGCTGGGGTGTACCTAGTCGCCCGCTTCTCGCCGGCTTTTGCTGAGTACAGCCTGTGGCGGCCGCTCGTGATTACCTTTGGTTTAGCCACGATGTTGATCGGGGCATATCGATCCTTGCGGCAACATGATCTGAAATTGCTGCTGGCATACGGAACCATCAGTCAACTCGGGCTGATGATGCTGCTGTTCGGCGTGGGTACCTCTGAGTCGATCTTTGCTGGATGCACCCTCCTGATCGCTCATGGCATTTTCAAAGCTGCGCTGTTCATGTTGGTTGGCATCATCGACCATCAGAGCAAGACCCGAGACCTGCGAGTGCTTGGTGGCCTAGGTGCACAGTGGCCTGTTGTGGCAGTCACTGCAGGAATCGTTGCTGCATCGATGGCAGGCATCCCGCCATTGTTTGGGTTCTTGGCAAAAGAGGAAGCGCTAGCCGCACTAGGTGAAACTGGTTTCTCTTGGGGAGCTTTCGTTCTTCTTGGAGTGGTGATCGGCTCGAGTTTGACGGTTGCCTATAGCGCTCGTTTTGTTTGGGGTGCGTTTGGGCCACCTCAGGCGAGCATGATTCGAGATCTCGATCCTGCAGGTCATGAATCTGCAGGAGAGCAGGCTCCGAAACCCTCAAAGATGTTTATGGCTCCCGTTGTTGCACTTGCTTCGTTGACCCTGTTATTTGGTCTACTGCCATCACTGATCGACCCAATGATTGCGAAGGCATATGAGTCACTTGTTGGGCTAACAACTGATCACCATCTGGCACTGTGGCATGGATTCACTCAGGCTCTCGCGCTCTCGGTCGTGGCCATCGGTGCCGGTTTTGTATTGTTCTGTTGGCGGCAACGGGTCGAGAAACTTCAAGAATCAATTCCTCGGGTGCCAAGTGCTCAGCGTGGGTATGACCGCACAGTCAAGGGGCTTGTAGAAGGTGCAGACGCAGTAACAGGCTTTGTACAGCACGGGTCGTTGCCAATCTATTTAGGCGTCATCTTGGTAACCATGATTGTGTTGCCCGGTGTTCCGCTCTTGAGTGACTCGGTGATGCCGCATCTGTGGTTTGCCGACTCGCCGATGCAGGTAGTGGTTGGGTTCATCATGATTGTCTGCGCGTGCGCCGCGGCTGTTGCGCGGCGCCGATTCGCTGCAGTACTGCTTGTTGGCGCAGTTGGTTATGGAATGGCAGCGCTCTTTGTTATCCAAGGCGCACCCGACCTAGCGATCACTCAACTCCTGATTGAAACCTTGGGTGTCGCAGTGTTTGTTCTTGTCTTCCGGCACCTACCGGCAAACTTCGTTCGAAACAATTTGCCAGGCAGACAAGGTGGCCAGATTGTCATAGCGCTGTTCGCTGGCGTCTTTATCTTTCTCTTCACACTGTTTGCAATCGGCGCAAGAACACAGCGAAGCATCTCGGGTGAGTACCTCAAAAAAGCCTATTCCGAGGCCGGTGGCCACAATGTGGTGAACGTGATCGTGGTGGACTTCCGCGGCTTTGATACCATGGGAGAAATCGTGGTTCTGGCCGTAGCTGCGCTGGGGGTGGCAGCAATCGTTCGCGCCAAAAAGGCGCCTGCCGAATTGAAAGATGAGCCCGCTGCTGCCGAGGTGGAATCATGACCCAGCGGCGGTCGGTCATCCTTGACCTCTGTGTACAAGCCGAGTTTCACACCTTGTTATTGCTCTCGCTGTACTTGTTGTTCGCTGGTCATAATCAGCCCGGCGGAGGGTTCGCAGGCGGCCTCATTGCCTCTTGCGCGTTCGGCCTGCGATTTGTTGCGGGTGGCAGCTCAGCACTGTCGCGAAGCATCTCAATACCTGCCACAACCTTCTTGGGAGTCGGCATGTTGTTTGCCATCCTGACGGGCTGCGTCTCTCTGCTCACGGGTCATGAGTTTTTAGAAAGCGCCATCTTCTCTGCCGAGTTCATGTTTATTGGCAAAGTCAAAGCCTCTTCGGTGCTGTTCTTCGATATTGGCGTCTACCTAGTTGTGCTGGGAATGTCGCTGTTGTTACTCGAACAGCTCGGCGATGCCGATGGAACAAACCCAGACGAGGTCCAGCCATGAGTTTCTTTTCTGCGCTGATCGTTGCGGTGTTGTTCGCAGTCGGTGTCTACCTGCTGTTACAGCGCACGCTGTCTCGGATTATTTTGGGCTTGGCACTCATGGGTCATTCAGCCAACCTGCTGCTCATGGTGGTTGGCGGCCGGGCCGGAAAATCCGCCATCATCGGCACAATCGGCTCACAAGACACTGTTGCTGATCCGCTTCCACAGGCACTCGCACTGACGGCCATTGTTATTAGCTTTGGCATCATTGCGTTTCTGTTGGCGCTTGCTTATCGCAGTTGGGTACTTACCGAAGACGATGAGGTTGAAGACGACCTTGAGGACGCAAGAATCGCTCAGCTTGGCGAGGCAGAGATGCGCCGATGGTGGAGTAGACCAAAGTGAGCGTTCTCCTAGTTCTGCCGATCGTTCTTCCCCTGCTTGCTGCGGCCCTAGCGATCATTGCTTATAACCAAAGGAACATTCAGCGAATCATTGCTCTCGGTGCGCTGATCGCCGTAGTCATCGACGCAGCCTTTTTACTTGTGGCAGTTGAGCGGAACGGCGTGCAGTCAATTCAGATGGGCGCATGGGCCGCACCCATCGGAATCACGTTGGTAGTTGATATGTTCAGCGCGCTGATGTTGATCATCAGCATGGTGACCGTACTCAGCGTATTGGTCTACGCCATCGGTCAACCTGGCGCCGACCAAGACCAGCCAGTGTTTCATCCGGTGTACCTCGTGATGACTGCGGGAGTTGCGCTGTCATTTACTACCGGTGACTTGTTCAACCTGTTCGTTGCGTACGAGATCACTCTTGCAGCAAGTTACGTGCTGATCACATTGGGCGGTCGGCGTGAACAAATCCGTTCAGGCATGACCTACGTCATCATCAACTTGTTGGCATCAACGTTATTTGTGGTTGGTATTGCTTGGGTCTACGCAGCCACGGGCACCGTCAACATGGCTGACTTGTCAGGCAAAATTGCGCAACTGCCGGGCGGTACCCAAACAGCTCTTTCGATGTTTTTATTGGTGGTCTTTGGAATTAAGGCAGCGATATTTCCACTGTTCTTCTGGCTACCAGACTCCTACCCAACTGCGCGTATGCCGGTCACCGCAGTATTCGCCGGCCTGCTGACCAAGGTTGGAGTGTACTCCATTATCAGAACCCAAACTCTGCTTTTTCCTCAACATAAGCCGTCAACAATTCTGCTGATCTGCGCAGGCTTCACCATGGTGATTGGGGTGCTTGGTGCCATAGCGCAGAACGATATGAAGAGGATCCTGAGCTTTCATATCGTGAGTCAGATCGGGTACATGATTCTTGGTCTCGGGCTTTTCAGTGTTGCCGGAGTTGCCGGGACAGTCTTCTTTATTTTCCATCAAATTCCTGTCAAGACAGCGCTGTTCTTAACTACCGGCTTGGTTGAAGAGAGCACGGGGTCAACTGCGCTGAGCAAGGTAGGGGGGATGATTCGCAGAACCCCACTCGTAGCTGCATTGTTCTTACTCGCTGCGCTCAGCTTGGCTGGGATACCTCCCCTGTCGGGGTTTGTGGGCAAGTTGGGAATCATCCAAGCCGGGTTGAGTGCAGGCGAGTACGCAATTATTGGTGTGAGTTTGGTTGTGAGCCTGCTCACTTTGTTCTCGATGATCAAGATTTGGAACGGCGTGTTCCTTGGGACAGCAGAGGACCCGACCCTGCGTCTTGCTGCTTCAGAGGGTGAGACTCGCCTAGCTACCCCGCTCCTGATGCGTGGCGCCACCGTTGCATTAGTGGGAGTCACCCTTGCTGTGGCTCTCTTTGCTGGCCCTATCTTTGACTTATCTGAGCGAGCAGCGCAGGGACTCTTGGACCCAAGTGCCTACATCGAGAAGGTGCTCGGATGATGACTCGGGTACTGATGGTTGTTTGGCTTAGTTCGGTCTGGATCCTCTTGTGGGGGGACCTCAGTCCGGGTAACGCTCTTGCGGGGATAGTACTTGCGACAGCACTTGTGGTGCTGTTTCCGCCCGGACCCACGCAGAATGGTGGAGCGCATCCTGTGTCGGTGATTCGCCTTGGCCTGTGGTTCGTGAAGGCTCTTGTCATTGCAAATCTGAGCGTTGCGAGAGCGGTGGTGCGGCCGCGAATCCAGGTGGATCAGGGAATTGTTGCTGTTCCACTTCGGGCCTGCTCGCCACTCGTCACTGCGTTTGTCGCCAATGCCATTACCCTGACGCCGGGAACGTTGACGGTAGATGTTCGCCCACAAGCTTTTGGCAAGATCGGTACCGAACCCGCTGCTGGTCACCTGCAGATCCGCAACGGAGTACAGGTGCCACCAGTGCTTTATGTTCATTGTCTCCGGACTGGTGACCCCGCGCAGGTCAGGGCAGATGGCCTTGAACTCGAGGAGTATGTGGTGAAAGCATTCGGTTCGCCAGAGGATCGCCGAGCGATTCTGCAGCCCGCGCCCGTTTGGCCGCGAGAAGCGAATCCCACAGGCGCAGAGGGCTCCCCAACATGATTCTTGCTACAAATCTGGGGTTTATTCTGCTCTCACTAGGTGCCCTTCTCACTCTTGCACGCCTCATTCAGGGCCCCTCGTTGGCTGATCGAGTTGTAGCAACCGACCTACTGCTGACTCTCTTGGTGATGGGAATCGCAGTTCTCTCTGCTCGCACAGGCGAGAGTACCTATTTGATCGTGATGGTCATTGTGGCCATGGTGGGATTCTTTGGTACGGCCATGGTGGCGCGATTCATTGAGCGGCGCGGCGCATGAGCGTGACCGAAGTGATAGCCGCTGTGCTCATCGTTGCGGGCTGCGCGCTCGGATTGCTCGGTGGGCTCGGCATCTACCGCCTTCCCGACGTGTTCGGCCGCATGCATGCAGCTACCAAACCGCCCACCTTGGGGCTTGTGCTCGTAGCCATCGGCGCCATTCTGAGAGTGAATGCACTCTCCGGGGCCACGTTATTAGTACTCGTGATTCTGTTGCAGTTTCTGACCGCGCCAGTTGGTGCACATATGGTTGCACGAAGTGCCTATGAGTCAGGCGATCAACTTGATGATCAGACCGTCATTGATGAACTCAGCCAAGCTGATCCGCCAGAGATGTATCCCTAGGCCCGAGCTACTGTTCCCGCAGGAACCGCTCAACCTCTTCTACTAAGTCATCCGCAGATTGAATGGAGCCAGCGTTGTGATCATGCTGCTGCTCAAGATGCCGGACGTAGTCACTGGTGGTTTCATCCTCGGACACCAGAGTGGTGATCTCTTGTTCATATGCGGCTGCAGCGGTAACGAGGCCATCTGCATCAAGGGTGAGTTCGGTGACCTCCGCGATTCGGCGGACCAGAGCGAGCGCGGCCTTCGGCGAGGTGGCTGATGGAACATAAGCAGGAACTGCCGCCCACAACGAGGCGGAATCAATCTGAGCAGCCACACACTCGGTGTGCAGTACCCCCACGATTCCAGTTGGTCCCTCATAGTGGGCTTGGTCAAGCTCAAAGCGGTCAATCACGGACTGCTGATAGGCGTTTCCAAACACGGGGGTTGGCCGAGTGTGGGCAACGTCGGCGAGTAGCGACCCCAGCGTCATCACCATGCTGCACTCCAACTGCGTGGCGACCTGCAGAATCTGACTACAAAAGCTGCGCCACTTGAGTTGTGGTTCCACCCCGCGCATCAAGATCACCCCACCGGGTGCATCCGGAGGAGTTGCCCAAAAGAAGCTATTTTTTGGCCAGTCGATCGTCCTGCGAAGCCCACCGAGGCTGCGCACGTGGGGTCGGGTGGCGGTGAAGTCGTAGAACTCTTCAGGATCAATCTGGGCAAACTCGCGACCTTGCCACTGGTCAGTCAGAAACTGCACAGCAGAGGTGGCGGCGTCTGCAGCATCATTCCAGCCCTCGAACGCAACGATCATTACCGGTCGATCTCCCGCCGGGCGATCCGTCCACAACAGATGACTCATCGAGTTCACGGTATCGGTCTCATCTGGATACTCCACCGGGCCTATCATTCAGGCATGGTTCACGTTGAGGAGTGCACAGTGGTCACCACCGAGTTGGTTGAGGCTCTTGCGCACCTGATCCCTCAGTTGTCAGCATCATCCGCGGTTCCGACTGCAGCTGAACTAGAAGAAATGCTGGGAGCAGGAGCGAGTCACTTGCTTGTGGCTCGCTATGATTCTGGTCCGATTCTTGGCTGCATGACGCTGGTGGTATTCCGGATCCCAACAGGGGTGCGCGCGTGGATAGAAGATGTCGTGGTGGATTCTTCCGCTCGTGGCAAAGGTGTGGGCGAGGCGCTCAATGCTGCAGCGCTCGAACTTGCGGCGGGCCTTGGAGCGAGAACGGTTGACCTCACTTCTCGACCATCTCGTGAAGCTGCAAATCGTCTGTATCGCAGGCTCGGATTCGTCGAACGCGAGACCAACGTGTACCGCTGGTCACCCAAGGCTGAACTCGGCTAGCCGCCTCGCCCACGCCTACTTGCTGCGAGGGACTGTGCTGCGAGGGACTGTGCTGCGAGGGACTTCACGGCGTTCCATTTTTGGGATACCTGGCGTGGTGTCGTTCACTGCCCAACTGATGATTACCTCGGGCGTAATGCGAAACCGCGGGGCACCGTTGACCTGCTCGATTTCCGCAGTCCCGGTGATCTTGATCCCGCGTGGCGACCACGGATCAATAGTTGCTAGGTCGTCAATGACGAGCGTGGCACGCGGGTTGTTCTGGATATTGCGGTATCGAACCGTGTGGGTGATATCGAACCCAGCGGTGACAATCGCGTCGCCTTCAACTTCAAAGATCACTGGTGCCACATCAGGCTTCCCCGATGCTGACGCGGTGGCGAAACGCATGAGCGGCTGCGAGCCTAAAT
>JBAXCX010000067.1:0-16354 GCA_037141255.1 Actinomycetes bacterium
GCGATGGCCTTGACTGCATCCACGAGTTCGGCCCGGCCGCCGTAGTTAAAGGCCATGCTCACTGTCATTGCTGTGTTGTCACCGGTGAGCTCGAGCGTTTCATCAATACGCCTCAAAATTCTTTTGGGTACACGCCAGTCCCTGCGACCAATGAACTGCAACTTGACGTTGCGTTCATTCAGCTCATCTCGGCGCGTGAGCAGCAGCCGCTCGTTGAAATTCATCAAGAAGCGAACCTCGTCCACGGGGCGCTTCCAGTTTTCGGTAGAGAACGCGTAGACCGTTAGCCACCGGATGCCGGCGTCAAGGGCACCCCAAATGGTATCCATCAGGGCTTCCTCTCCGGCGGCGTGGCCATCGGTTCGGGGAAGGCCTCTTCTTTGGGCCCATCTGCCGTTGCCGTCCATTACCACAGCGACGTGAACTGGGATCCGTTGATGATCGAGGCTCGATAAGTCCACTACGGAAAGGTACCCGACCTTCGACCCCCAACCGAGACAGCGCCCGGACAGGGCCCAAGAGAGCAGCTAGACCGGACCCAAGATCGGGACCAAACAGAGTGGCCCTGAGTAGCTAGTAGCCCAGACGCTCCAAGGACTGTGCCTTTGACTGCCAGTCCTTGTCAACCGTGACATGCAACTCGATAAACGCTCCCGGTGGCAGCTGCCGACGAACCCGAATACCGACTTCTTTGAGCACGCTTCCGCCCTTGCCAATCACAATGCCTTTTTGGGAGTCACGCTCTACGATGATCTCAACTCGAATTCGTGGCCACTCCCATTCAGAAACTCGGGTTGCAATCGAATGCGGCAGTTCCTCGCGAGTTACTGCAAGCAGTTGCTCCCGGACGAGTTCGGCAACCCTGAATGGCTCCGGAGCGTCTGTCACTTCGCCCTCGGGATACCACCGCGGGCCCTCGGGCAGACGAGATACCAAATACTCAACTAGCGCATCGACACCATCGCCGGTTTTGGCCGAGATCGGGAAATATTCAGCAAACTCAAAAGATGCTGCTTTGGAAAGTTGCGACATAATGCGCTCCGCAGTTGCGGCATCAGTTTTGTTGAGCACGAGGACCGAGTTCTTTGGCATCCGCTCTGCGATATACCGATCCCCTGGTCCCATTGCTGCAGTTGCCTCGATGAGCAGGCAGGCAACGTCGATTCCTTCGAGTGAAGATGTAGCTGTGTCATTGAGCCGCTCGCCCATCAACGTGCGCGGACGGTGGATTCCTGGCGTGTCTACAAACACAATCTGCGATTCGGGCCGACTGAGCACTCCTCGAATCTGGTGCCGAGTGGTCTGCGGTTTGTCAGAAACGATCGAGATTTTCTGACCAAGAATTTGATTCACCAGCGTGGACTTGCCCACATTGGGCCGCCCGACAAAGGTGACAAATCCTGAGCGGAATCCTTCGGGCACCTCTGCCTCTGCACCCATGCCTGCTGCTGCGAGCATGCGTTCAAGCTGCTCCGAGGCTGATCCGCCAAGACCGGGGGCAGCGCTCGGCCGAGTTTCTGGACTGGGATCCTGACTGGAGTCTGAACTGGGGTCTGGACTGGAGTCTTGACTGTTGGGGTCTTGGCTGTTGGAGTCTTGATCGGTCACGCGCTGCCCTCTTTGTTCACGATGCGAACTCTGACGACTCTTCGCCCATCAACAAGTTCGACAATAATTTTTGTTCCTTCGGTTTCAACCGAATCCCCAGCAACTGCAACTCGGCCAAGCAGGCCAAATACCAAACCTCCGACTGAATCCCAGTTGCCTTCAGGCAAGCTCAGGTGCAATTCATCGTTGATGTCGTCCACATTCATCGAGGCATTCACCAATACGTCCCCGCTCGGGAGGTGTTCAACAAGCGGTATGTCCTCGTCGAACTCATCATGGATCTCACCAACGAGTTCCTCGAGCAAATCCTCGAGCGTGGCAAGGCCGGCAGTGCCACCGTATTCATCCACCACTACGGCCAAGTGATTGTGACTTGATTGCATTTCTGCAAGAAGGTCTGCAACGGGCTTGGTCTCTGGAACAAAGAGCCCTGGCCGGACAAGGTCCATCACCTTTGAATCTCCGCCACCTTCGCGCTCCACACGCATTGCATCTTTGACATAGACCACACCTTCGATGTCATCAGCATTCTCGCCGTAGACAGGGAAGCGAGACATGCCCTTATCAATGGCCATATCTACCAACTCCGAAACAGTTGCATCAGCACCGATCGTGACCATGTCTGTTCTCGGCACCATGATCTCTCTGGCAACAGTGTCACCAAAGTTGATGATGGACTCAATCAGTACCCGTTCGGATTCCTCGATCACCGAGTGTTCAGCGGCCTCTCCAGCCAACGCAAGGATCTCGTCCTCTGTGACGAAGGGGCCCTTTTTCAGCCCCTTACCCGGAAGAAGGATGTTCGCCACGCCGATCAACCCTCGAGCCGGAGCGCGAAGAATCTTCCCGATGAGTTCAACGAGCGGAGCAGTGAAAAGCGCGGCGCGATCAGTGTGCTGCAGGGCCCAGGTTTTCGGTGCCGCCTCGGCAATGACAAACAGCAGCATCACGTCGAACAGGATTCCCAAAACCAGACCGATCGGGCCGAAGAGTGTGTAGGCCAGCACCCCGAGGAGTGCCGCCTGGACGGTCTGCACTACGTTGACCGACAAGTACAGCGAGTTGAGGTAGCGCTGAAGGTTTTCAACAATGCTCACCACGCGACCGCCCCGCTTTGGATCTTGCTGAGCAAGCGCAGCGGCGCGTGTTCTGGTCATGCGCGTCAGGGCAGTTTCCGCTGCAGCTAAGACGGCTGCTGCAACGGTCATCAACACCACGACAGCAAGAAGAGCTAGCTGCGCCGCGCTCATGTGCCGAGTCCTCCTGCTTTGTCAGTCTGCGAGTTGCCCGCCGCTCGGTGGTAGTCCTCTTCTGACCACGGGTTACGTTCTGGGGTGCCCTGCAGTTCTTCAAAGAGTTCACGTTCGCGCTGCCACATCTGCACTCGCTCATCCTGTGCAACATGATCCCACCCCAGCAAGTGGAGAGTTCCATGAATCACCAGCAGCGCCAGTTCGTCATTCAAGTTTCCGGCATGCTCCGGGGCTTGTGTCGCTGCAACTTGGGGACAGAGCAATAGGTCACCAACCATCCAGGTGCTGGGCCCACCGGCTGATTCCTCGGGGCAAGTTGCTCCGTCCATCGGGAAGCTCAGTACGTCCGTGGCGGACCCATCCCCGCCTAGATACTGCAGTTTGAGTTGTGCAATCTCACTCGGGTCGAGCAGGGTGAGCGAAGCCTCGGCTTGGGGCGAGATTCCCTCCTTTTGCAAGGCCGCTGCGAAGAGCTCGCTGAGTGCATCAAGGTGTACTTCAGTGCGGTCATCCTCGCGGTTGTCACTCGATCGAACAGACGGAACTCCAGGTTCAACAGCACCCGAACTACTACCACTCACGGTGTGTTCGATTCGGAGTTGTTGGCCTGATGACGATCAGCGTCTCGCTGCAACTCGCGTGCGGCTTCTGCAGCAGCTCGCTCTGCATCGCGTTGGTCATAAGCGTTCACAATGTCTTGCACGATGCGATGACGCACCACATCAGAACCAGTCAATCGCACAAAGGCCACACCATCGATACCCTCAAGAATCGACTCCAGCCCAGCAAGTCCTGACTTTCCACCCGGCATATCTACCTGCGTAGCATCCCCGGTGATGACGGCCTTTGAGCCGAAGCCGATGCGAGTCAAAAACATCTTCATTTGCTCCGGTGTGGTGTTTTGCGCCTCGTCAAGAATGATGAACGAACTGTTCAGCGTTCGGCCGCGCATAAAGGCTAGGGGTGCAACTTCGACGATGCCCCGCTCGATCAACTTCTGTGCGCCCTCGTTCCCCACCATGTCATGAAGTGCGTCATAGAGCGGTCTCAGGTAGGGATCGATTTTGGCCATCAAGTCGCCCGGAAGAAAGCCAAGTCGTTCCCCGGCCTCGACAGCTGGGCGTGTCAGCACAATGCGCTCAACTTCTTTTGACTGAAGCGCTTGGACTGCCATGGCAACTGCAAGCCACGACTTACCCGTACCGGCTGGGCCAACTCCAAAGGTCACCGTGTGGTCTAAGATCGCGTCCACATAACGCTTCTGCCCCGAGGTCTTTGGCCTGACGCGCCCGCCTCGATGCGTTCGCAACAGTTCGGTGGTCAGCACCTCAGAAGGCCGCTCATTAGCATTGACCATCTCGATGGTTCGAAGCACAACCGCTGGCTCCAATCCATGTCCGCGCTCAAGTAGCACGACGAGTTCTTCAAAGAGCCTGCCGACTCGCTCCGAATCAGGTCCAGAAATGGTGATCTCGTTGCCGCGAACGATGATCGCTACCAGCGGAAACGCATCCTCGATTGCGTCAAGAAACTCATCGCGACTGCCCAACAAGTCAGTCATCAGATGGTTCCCCGGGACCCGAACCAGGGTGCGCGTGGGTTCTTCGAGAACGCGTGAGGTGTCAGGGCTAGCCATTACGAGCAAGAGTGTAGTTGTGAATACACCGTTGCCCGATGGAGATGCAGTCGACGAGCCCCCAGGAACAAGGGCGGAGGCTACCGAGCTATCAGCGGATGATGCCGACCGATTCCTTGCAGATGCCCGCGGAGACGAGGCAATCGAATCTGCACGAAGGCGCCGCTGGGCCAAACAGATCATCGAGGAGTCCACAAGCGTGCTCGCAACCCTTCATGCTTGCTTGGGTAACGAAACATTCCTCATCTTGGAGACCGGGGAGCGAGTTGCGGGCGAGATTTTCGCTCTCGGCGAGAATTACGTGCAGGTCCGAACCTCGGCCGCGACTCGTTGGATTTCTCTGGATTGCGTGATCGCTGTGGAAGTCGATGTTCGCGTTACCGCCGACCCTGCAGCATTTGACGCCAGTGAAGGTCTGCTTGTGGAGGTGCTCGAAGACCTCGTGGCCGAGGAACTTCCGATCGCCCTGACGTTGTCGGGCGGCACGGTGCTCACGGGCCTGCCCCTCTCGGTGGGTACCGCAGTTCGCCTTGAACTCTCAAACACCCGACGCATCGCGGTGATTGAGGTTGCGCGCATCGAGATGATTCTTCTGCCGAATCCGCAGCAAGGCTGACTGTTCTGCGGTAGGGGAACTCTGATCCAGATTGACCCTCGCTGAGCTGTTGACGTGAGCGTTGGCAGGTGGATCAGGACTCAGCAGAAGGTTCTTGCGCAACGGTATCGAGTGCCGAGATGTCAAGCGTGCCGGGAGCGATCCGGCATTCCTCAATGAACTGCGCCACTTCGCTTTCTTTCAACCGGATCACTCGGCCGAAGCGATAGGCCGGCACTTTGCCGTCATCGATAAATCGGTAGAGCGTGCGCGGGGTGATTCCGAGTCGACGCGCTGACTCTCCGGTATTGAGCCAAGTGATATCTGCAGTACTCACATTGTCCACTTTACCGTCTTTCGAGGTGAACCGGGTGAATGTCGAAGCTTTCAACGGCTTGAGTGACTTCATAATTTATATAAATACTTTTTGACAACTCTCATTACGTTTGATTAACTTTCAGAATCCGAGGTCGGCTGGGTTAGTCAGCCCTCCCTTCCACCTTCCGTCTAGCCCAGCCCACCTCGAACAATTCCACCGGTAAGCACCCCAACTCCTAGCCAGTCCAAACTCCCAGCGAGAGTGACATGAATATGACCCGAAAAAGATCAGCTGACTCGACCGGCAGCGAAGACTCCAAGACTCAGCCCGGGCAAGCATCAGCTCGAGTTCGGCGGGGGCTCCCAACGGGACGGGCTTGCGTGGGCGCTGTGCTTGTCACCACTGCTGCCGCTGGCGTGCTGTTCGCTCACCGCAGCGCATCACAGCCTCCGAGCAGCCGATACCTTGTAGCCACCCAACCCATCGCATCTGGGCAGATCATCCGAGCGCAAGATCTCGGCAGCATCGCCATCGATCTTCCCAGCGAACTCGATGCCATTCCCGCTGCGCAAGCATCCAAGCTCATCGGTCGGGTAGCGAGCACTGCAGTCTCTCGCTCGGAGTTGTTGCGCCCAGGAGATGCCTTAGCTGCTGGAAGATTTGTCGACCCGACTGCAATCGAGGTGTCGCTCGATCTGCCGCCTGCTCAGGCACTTCAAGGGATGCTCCAACAAGGCAGCATCGTTGATGTTCTTGCAACAGACCCGGAACCAGACCCGAGTACGGGACTCGCCACCACCGTGTTGGCCACCGCAGTGCGGGTCAGTTCGGTGGGCGAGGGGAACAACGCCGATGGAAGTAATGCAAGTGGTTCCGGGGAGAGTTCATCTGGAATCGGTGCGAGCGGCCAAGTACGGGTTGTACTCAGCGTATCCGGCAACGAGACAGCTACACAGCTCGTCGATGCTGCACGCCGGGCCGAAATTACCCTGGTTTTGCCAAGTCCGATTGCGCAGGCTGAAACATGACCGATCGATTCGTGGTCCTCGGACTTGCACGCTCGAGGTGTCAGTGGTTCTCCGACCTTGCAAGCTGGTCCTCTCACGCAGTTGCACCGATCGACTACATCAAGTGTCTCACTTGCGATGAGGCTCAAGCGCTGATCGGCTCAGGTCGCCGGCTATCGGCGGTACTCGTAGACACAGCAGTCCCCGGCTTAGACCGCGAGTTCATTGCCCTCGTGGCATCTATCGGAGCCGCCACCATAATCGTGGCCGATGCAGCGAGTACCCGAGATTGGGAGTCCTTGGGCTGCTCGGCGATTCTGAGCAGTACTTTTACGCCAAGAGAACTTGTCGAAACCTTAACGAGGCATGCGCATCCGGTTGATCGCTCCACTCGACGAGCTTCCCGTGCAGACCTCATCCCGGCTTACAACACGCCAATGGCCCCGCTGATTGGGGTCGCCGGATCCGGTGGAACCGGGGCCTCCACCCTTGCCATCTCACTCGCTCAAGAACTTGGCCGTCACTCATCTGCACCCAGCGTTGCCTTGGCTGATGGTGCCCGAAGGTCAGACATGTCGATGTATCACGATGTTGGGGACGTGCTTCCCGGTTTGCCCGAGCTCGTCGAAGCGCATCGAGTTGACCAACTCGACCCAGCCGAGGTTCGACGTCTGCTGTTTCCCATCCACAATCGGTTCTATCACCTGCTTCTCGGCCAGCGCCGCAGTCGCGATGCGGCAGCGATGAGACCGCACTCGATTCTTGCGGCGGTCGAGAGCCTTCGGAGAAGTTTCGATTTCGTGGTGATTGACCACGACCCCGAACTTGATGGTGAAACAGAGACCGGTTCGATTGATATTGAACAACGAAACACGCTGAGTCGATCCACGGCTGAGTTGGCTGACCTGATCGTGCTGGTAGGCCGCTCCGGGGCAAAGGGAATTCATGACCTCATCCGACTCATCGACCGCTACGCAGACCATGGAGTCCCGCGCGAGCGGATCATTCCTGTCATGAATCAGGCCTCAAGAAGTCCCGCTTACCGCATCGCAACTACCCGAGTCATCAGTGAACTTTGCAGTTCTACGGGTACTGGCGACTCTGGATTCGTGGCGCCGCTTTACCTTCCCAACCTGCGAAGGATGGAGGAACTCCACCGCAGCGCTTCTCCCCTACCCGAAGCATTCGGCCGCCCACTCGCCAACCTCACTCGCAAGCTCCTTTTAGAACTCGGCCCACGACAGACCGAGCCTGCAGAGCCTGTTCGGGTGCGGCCAGGTGAACTCGGGCTCGGCTCGAGCCCAGAGCGCCTGAGTAGGCGACATTCGAGCGTAACGGCCGCTCGATCACAAGATCCAACAACAACTCGCGGTGCCACTTCACGTCGAGACGTCGCCTGATGCAGGCCGTGCTGTCACCTCTCGCTGAACTTGAGCAACTCGTGCAGGCTCGCGCTACCGCACTTTCCCTAGACGTAGACACAACCGAAGGTTCGCAACAACTGATGGGACTCATCGATGTTGCTGTCACCGAGTGGTCTGAGCAACACCATCGAGGCCAACGAGACATCTCCCTCTCGGACCCAGAGGGAATCTCGAACCGCGCATTTCGCAACCTTGCGCAATATGGCCCGCTTACCGATCTGCTCGAGGATGATGACGTCTGGGAGATCATGGTCAACTCACCCGATTTGATCTTCGTTCGGCGCCATTCTTCGGGAAGTTCATTTCACGATGAGGTCTTCCATGACGATGAACACGTGGCTCGCACCCTGACCAAGCTCCTTGATGATTCAAGCAGTTCGCATCGCAAACTTGAC
Organism: Actinomycetes bacterium; assembly: GCA_037141255.1. GTDB lineage: Bacteria > Actinomycetota > Acidimicrobiia > Acidimicrobiales > Microtrichaceae > IMCC26207. The sequence continues at coordinate 8,238 of JBAXCX010000067.1, forward strand.
CCAACCGAGGGCCTCCAAGATGCACAGCTAGATAACGGTGCACGTATTCACATTGTCCATGGCGACTTGGCTCGCGGCGGCCACCTGATGCTCAATATCCGAAAGTTCACTGGGGTTGCAATCACTCGCCTCGACGAACTCGTAAATCGAGGGTCTCTCACTGCGCAGGCGGCGGAGTTTCTCAGCGCTGCAGTGCGCTCGGGACTCAGCATCATTTTTGCCGGAGCACCAGGTGCAGGAAAGACCACACTGCTCTCCTGCTGCGCGGCCGAACTTGATCCTTCGCAGCGGGTCGTCATAGCTGAAGAGGTTTTTGAAGCCGATATTCCGCTCGCAAATGTCGCAAGCCTCCAAACGCGGCCAGCCCGGTCAGACCGGCCAGAGATCGACCTGCGACGCCTTGTTGCCGGCTTCCTTCGCATGGCTCCGGACGTGGCAATTGTGGGTGAGGTTCGCGATCGTGAGGCCTTACCGCTTCTTCTGACGCTGTCCTCTGGGGTGACCGGATATACAACTATCCATGCAGGATCAGCACGCACGGCGCTCACTAGATTGCGCTTCGTTGCGCAACTTTCCGACGCGGCGAGCGATCTTCCCGTTGCGGCCCTCAACAACCTAGTGAGCGAAGCGGTCGATCTCGTGGTTCACACCGAACGGGGTCCTCACGGGCCGCGTGTCACCGAGATTCTGGCGGTGGAAGATCACACCGCTGGAGCAGAAGCGGTGCAGTTCACCACAACAGAACTCTTCAGCCGTCCAAGCGAGACCGACAGTCTCCGGTCAACGGGCTTACTCCCCCTTCGGGCCACTAAGGAACTCGCCCGCCATGGATTTGATGTGCGCAAACTGTGCGAACTACCCGAGGCCAGGCGATGACATCCCTTCTGTTCGCAGCATGTGCCGCTCTGGGCATGTACTTCATGGTCACCCACTCCACTCCGAGACAACGAAGCCTCAACCCAGGTCGGAAGCCTCTTTGGCGTGCTGCCAACAACAGGGTCCAGAGACTCCTACTCCAAGCTGGCCTCGATGGGGTCTCTCCCGTTCAGTTTCTCGGTGCCTCAGTTGTTGTCGGCATTCTCGCCATGATCCCTGCGGCAGCAATCTTCGGTACAGGCCTTTCAACGCTTCTCATCGGCGGGTGTGCCGCAACGACACCAGCCACCATCTGGCGGAAACGGCGCGCAAAAGCGCGAGCCGTTGCACGAGAGTCCTGGCCTCGATTCATCGAGGAGCTCCGTGTCTTGACGGGGTCGGTTGGTCGGTCCATACCTCAGGCACTCCTCGAGGTAGGCCTGCGCGGTCCGGTCGAGTTACGGAGCGCCTTTCAAGCAGCCCAGCGAGAGTGGTCGCTCACAACTGACTTCGAACGCACTCTGCATGTTCTCAAAGACCGTCTCGCCGACCCAACCGCTGACGCCACGTTTGAGACCTTACTGGTGGCCACTCAAGTAGGGGGAGACATCGATTCCCGCCTCGCAGCGCTAGCCGAGGACCGCCGCGAGGATCTGCTTGGCCGCAAAGAGGCCGACGCTAAACAAGCAGGTGCCCGGCTCGCCCGGATCTTTGTGATTCTTGTCCCTGCGGGGATGGCGCTCGCAGGCCTCAGCGTGGGAAATGGGTCTGCCGCATATCGAACCCCGATCGGACAGGTGCTTGTATCGATCGGAATTGCGTTAATCATTCTTTGCTGGGTGTGGGCGAGTCGCATCATGCGCCTGCCCGAGGCTCAACGGGTGTTCGACCGATGAGCGGCACCAACCCATGATCCTTCTAGATTTGGGATTCCTTTTGATCTTTGGCGTCGGCGTCACCTTCTGCCTCAGCGAACTTCCCTGGGTTCGACACCGGTCCCTTGTGGAGCGACTTCGCCCCTACACCCGCCAAGCGAGATCAGCGGGCCTAGCAAGTACGCCTCAAGTTGGGCCTCTTTCATCGCTTCGACAAATGTTCGGTCCCGTTCTGGGAGACCTCGGCGCCAAGGGCAGCCGACTGCTCGGAATCGATACGCCCATTGAGTTGCGACTTGAGCGCGCGGGGTCGGCACAAGATCCGATCTCATTTCGCATACAGCAAGTGACCGCAGCGATTCTGGCATTGATCGCTGGATCGATCCTGGCCTTGTGGGTCTCGCCGCCCGTGGCACTGTCGATACTGCTCATACTTGGCTTGCCGCTGCTCGGCGCTCTCAGCCTTGAGCAAAACCTGTCCGGGAAGATCGTTCAGCGCCAACGCAGACTCCAAGCCGAGCTTCCGGTAATCGTGGAGCAACTAGGAATGCTGCTGTGCGCCGGGTACTCGCTCACCGCAGGGCTTGCACGCCTTGCTGAACGTGGCTCTGGAGTAGCGGCAGAAGACCTCACTCAGGTAATGCGCCGGATTCGTCAGGGAGTTTCGGAATCCACCGCCCTTGCCGAGTGGGCCCAACGCGCTGATTTAGATTCGATCCGAGGGTTTGTGGCAATCCTTGCACTACATGGTGAGGCCGGAGACCTTGGGAATCTGATTTCGGCTGAAGCGCGATCAGTAAGAGCAGAGGCCCATCGCGAACTCATTGAGTCGATTGAACGACGCGCACAACTGGTCTGGATTCCCGTCACCGTGGCGACTCTGGTCCCGGGACTGATTTTTTTGGCCGTCCCCTTTTATTCCGCAATGGCTCAGATCGCTGGTACCTCGTGAACGCCTTTTTGCTGCGTCGCGCCAAACAAGTCCATCAAACAAATCCACCAAACAGAAAGCGACATCACATCATGAAAAACACAACTGACTCGACCTCAACCCGAAACATGTGGGCTCCGAGCGAGTGCTTCTCGAACCCCGCGAACGCCGCACTTTCAGACAGTATTTTGAGTCTGGATCCGTCCGGGGTGCTGTCGGGCCAACGGACCGCCGCCTCGGAAACGACACCAACAGAAAAGGGGCGTAAATCGGAGCGAGGTGAAGGAGTCATCTCAACTGCAATTTCTGTACTCATCGTAGCGTTTCTAGGGATCGCCCTCTGGACCGGATTCAACAGCATGATGAGCACGGCAACGAGCCGAACCCGGACCCAAGTGGAACAGATCGGCAGGTGAGTCTCGCCTCGGCACAAGTTGGCTCGCTCAGCTACCGCTGGGCTCGCCCTCGCAGCGCAGTCGCCGTGTTGCGCTGGATTCACGCCCGAGACCAATTCCCCATTTATCCGGAGCGGGGAACGGGGATTCTGGGTACCACAATCGGAGTCGCCGCAATGATTGCGATGCTTGGTTTCGCTTCGAATGTTTCACTCGGACTGTGGACTCGAAGCACGGTTGATTCAGTTGCCTTTGACGCCGCCCGCCGGGTGGCAACTGCTCCAGCTGCCGATCAAGAGTCAGCAGCGAAACTGAGCCAAATCGAATCCGCTGCTCTTGACCAAGCCCGTCAGGAACTCGGAAGCTACGGCCAGCGAGTCATCTTGGAATTTGAACACCCGAACAGCACCGTTGTGGTGCTCCATGTTCGCTCGCCCGCCAACGGACTTCTGCCACGGCTGATGAGCAACGCACCCATCTTGGGAGCAGTGGATCACCGAATCCTGATTCGAAAGGAAGGGCGATGAAACGTTCCGGCACGGGATTGCAACCTCGCAATGAACGCGGGGCTGTTGGAGGTGGCGAGGGCGTGATCTTCGGCATGCTGATTTTGGTAGCCGGCACTCTTGTCATTCTGAACCTCTGGTCAGTTCTCAATACTCGAATGGCTCTTGATGCGGCAGCTAGCGAATACCTGCGGACCTACACCGAACAGCAGAACTTCTTTCAAGCTCGAGTGGTGGGCGAGGCTGCAGCAAGAGAATCGCTAACGCAGCGAGGTATCTCTCCGAGTCGTGTGGCGATTCAGCCGACTGAACCTGAAGGATTTGGCCCTTGTGCCCAAGCCGAAGTTCAGCTCAGCACTCAGGTCCCATGGATTCGCGTGCCCTTCATTGGTGGCTCAGGAACCACCACCGTTCGCGTAACTCAGAGTGAACTGATAGATGCGCACCGGGAGGTGACCCCAAGTGCCAACTTTCTTCAGTTCTCTACCCCATGCGCCTCAACCTGAGTCATCGGCCCAAACACACAGTTCGTCGAGGGGATCGAGCCGCGGCACGGCGCTCATGCTCGTACCTGCCATCATTCTGATCTTCTTCGTGCTTGGATCAATAGCCATTGATCTGACGGCCATATTTCTTGCTCAACGAAGTGCTCAGCGAAGCGTTTCTGCAGCTGCTGATGACGCCGCGGGCATGCTCGATACGCGACTGATCCAGCAGAACGGCGATATCCAAATCAATCCAGAAGCTGCCCGGCGGGTCGCACTGGCACACATCACGACGCGTGTACCTGCAGCAACCTTGCACGGCCCCGTGATCGTCACGGTCAGTACCGACCGCAAGTCAGTAGACGTCCGGATCACGATTCGCGTGCCCCACATCATGATGCGTGCGCTTCCCGGGCGACCTGCCTATGAAGACCTAACTGTCACCTCAACTGGCCGGATACTCAAGTGAACTCAAACCCTGCAGAGCAGTTCACTGAATCGGGTATCAGCCACACCCTCATTCATGGTCAGCGAATCCTGGTGAAGTCAGCAAGCGGCCGTGATCGGGCCCGACTTCGACACGAGGCCGAAGTCCTCGGACTGCTACAACTCCCCGCTCTCGTCGAACTCGTTGAGCTCAAAGAAGAAGACGACCAAACGCGACTCCTGCTTGTCGACAATGGCCCACTGACCCTTCTGAGACCCCTCAACATGACCGGCGAGGATATTCTCCGCACGATGCAGCGGTGTTGCACCGCTGTTGAACAGCTCCACCATGCCGGATGGAGCCACGGGGCACTGCGGCCTGAACACGTACTCCTTGGCATTCGAGGTCGCGCCAAACTTTGTTCGCTCGGTGAAGCTCAACCGCTCAACCACCTTTCTGCTCCAGCAGCAGCTGCAGCGGTTCGAGCTGATGTTTCACAACTTGCCCACATATGTGGGCACCTCGCCGATGTGCACATCACATGGACCTCGCGCCGGGATCGGAGGCGATGGCGGCACCAATCGGCCGGGCTTCGACAGCTTTCACATGCCACCACGAGCACTACCCAAGATCTGACCACCAGCGGCCTAAAGAGCGCTCTCGAAGATCTGAAAAGCGGCCGGCGCAAGAAGCTACGAACGGAGCGCTTCGGGACATCGCGAACTACCACCCGTGCGCCTGCGCGCGGCTTGCTCACCTTGGGACTCGCTGCGGGGAGCGTCGCCCTATTGTTCTGCACCGGATTCGCCCTGACGGCTTCCAACTCAACACCAAACCCAGCAGCAAAGATGACCTCCTCTACATCTCCACCTCAAAATGCCGCAGACATTGGAGCCTTAGCTGAAGTTGACACGTGCGAACTGTGGCCGCGACCAGCCTTCGAGATCGGCGCTGGCTCATGCCCCGAGAACGTGACGGTGAATGGGCAGTTCATCACCGTTGGCGAAGTCACGTACCAACTGGGCAACCCAGAGGACAGGACTGCGGTGGGCGACTGGGATTGCGACGGCCGCCCAACAGCGCTCCTGCTTCGGCCTTCTACGGGGGAACTCTTTGAGTTCACCAGTTGGGCTACTCCAGATGTTCCCGTCCAGAGCCACCTTGTAACCATCATCCCGAATGCCCGAGACCTGAGCAGCGAACAACGCTCTGCTCCCCAAGTGCCAAAGAGTGAATCGTGTGACCGCCCCGTGGTCGCACTCACAAACGGATCTCAGATCGATCCACTTCCTACCCCTGCGAGGGCCAAGCCATGAACATCAGACCAGCGAAGAGAAGCTTCAAATTCGCCTCACCCGCAGCTCAACGCTCGCACGAAGGACTACCGAGGTCTTCACGCTCAGCCTTGCGCGGCCCGCAGGCCACGCGCGTCAAATCACAGCTTTCGGGCTTCGTCCTGTGGGTGATTTGGATGAGTGGACTGACAGCAGCACTCGCGATGCTCCTTCGTAGCAGCGGATCCACAGCTTCCCTACCTCCGTTAGGATCCGGCATCGAATTTCGCCAGTGGTCCGCGGCGAGAGACCCCCTTGACCTCGCTGCCTCTGCTGCGCGAGTACTTGCCATTTCCTTACTGGCCTACCTGCTACTCGTGAGCGGCTTTCAAGTGCTCGCAATGAGATCACATCGGCAGCGAACCCGAAGTCTTGCTGTACGCCTCGCCCCCCGATTTGTGGTGTTCTTTACTGCCGGGCTCATGGCATCAAGCACACCGGCATTTGCTGCCCCGGGCATGCTCTCTGCAGAACCCGACTCGCCACAGCCCTCCACGGCGCCAGTCATGGAGGTGGTGAACCAATCCACGAACCCGCAGAACCCGCAGATCCTGCAGCCAATCAATCCATCCCAAGCACGAACATCACTACCATGGGCGGCCGACTCCCCTTCGAGTCCAGTGCTGCTCGGGGGACAACTCGGCCCGTTCCTGATGGGTTCCACAAACACCCAAAGCAGCCGCCTCGACCCAGTTCCCTCGGCAGGCGCCTCGGCAGCGCCCTCAGCAGGCGCCTCGGCAGTGCCCCTCGAAAGCACAGCAATCCCTGCCTTGCCGCCAAGCACAGGGTCTCGACCAATCCCGGAGTCAGGCCAAACCGAACGCGCCCCAAAGACATCGATTGCGCCGCTCGCGCAGCGGTCAGTTTCTCAAACCCCGCAACCTGGTTCAGACCCCAGAGATTCGGCGCATCAGCGCATGGCAGGCAGCCCAACAACAACCAGCCCAACGATGAGCACTCCAGCAACAACCGGCCCAACAACAACCAGCCCAACAACAACCAGCCTTACAACAACCAGTACCGGGTACACCGTGGCTACTGGAGACAACTTTTGGGTAATCTCCGAACAGGTCCTCAGAATGAGGATCGGGGAACAACCCAGCGCAGCTCAGATCGCGGACTACTCGGCGCAACTCATTGATCTCAATCGACAAGAACTGAACGACCCGCAGAACCCAGACCTGATCGTACCCGGGCAAATATTTCAGCTACCGGCTTAGCGGAGACCTGCCTAACGAAACAAGCGTGAATCAACCAAGTCGGAGGCCCATCTCGTCCAAGCGAAGATCAGCAGTCACTTCGCTGACGCCAAGGATGCAGGCAATTGCCTTGATGTCATCTCGGCGAATGGTCAGCACTCTGCCGTTGAAGTCTTGGCGCTGAACCTGAATCATGCGCAGATACCTTGACAACATCTGGGACTCGGTATCGCTCATTTGCTCAAGGCGAGTCAGGTCGATTTTGGCGCCACCGTTATCTGCAATGCGGCGAAGGGCCTCGTCTTCTTCACTCTCCCCCTCGACCGAAGGTAAGAGTTGATCCACGGGCACCTTGTAGAACTGGGCCAGACGCTGCAGGCGAGGAACCGAAATGGCACGCTCTCCTCGCTCATAGGCACCAAGCACACTTGCCTTGAACTCCTGCGCAGAGACAGCCTCTACCTCTTGAAGTGATAGCCGCTTCTGGCGACGGATATGCCGAAGGCGCTCGCCAACCGCCTTGCCATATGCCTCACCGCTTGGGTCCTCACCAGTACTGTCTTCGTTCAACATCTCATCTCCCACCTGAATCGGGTTCTGCTGCTTCGCCCACCGCCACGCCGCTGACTGGGCTGCTCACTACTGATACATCACTACTCACTACTCACTACTCACTACTCACTACTCACTACATGAATGGTCAGTATTGACTGCTCACTCTGCGTCATAATCGCTCGGTACCTAAGCCTTAAGCCTGACAATAAACCGCGCAGAGTGATTATCTCATGTTTTCGCGCGCAATGCCAGCACGGAGGGCGGTGAGGAGAACGCCAGCAGTAATCGCTGCAGTCTCTGCGCGCAGTACATGTTCGCCCAGGGTCACGCAGCTGGCACCCTCAGACTCGGCAGAATCCCAGCCACCTTCCGGGCCAACCAAGACAATACGATCGGCACGCTTCAATGCAGATCCGCCCATGTTCGCCAGAACTGCCCCGCTCTTGCGCACCTGCTCAAAGCTTGCAAGTCGCTCTGCGCGTCCCGGCGGCGTCGAGTCCCCAGCAGACCCACCGACTCCAGACCCACCGACTCCAGACCCACCGACTCCAGACC